>NC_015186.1:981428-1308571 GCF_000202835.1 Acidiphilium multivorum AIU301 | reverse complement strand
TGGCGGCGCGGACTCGCCTCGCGGCTTGCGCGGGGCGCGCGGGCCTATGCGCTGCATGTGGTTCCCGATCCCGCGGCGAGCCGGCCGGCGCCGCCGCATCGCGCGCCGCCGCCGAAGCTGATGCCTTTCGGTATCAGCCTCGGCATCATGATCCTGACGACGATCGGCGGGTTCGCCTTGCGCGGCGTGCTGCCGGCCGAGGCGATGGGGTATGTTTTCACCGCGATCGTCGTCGGCATGGCGAGCCTGTATGGCCGCAGCGTCGGCATCTTCGCGGCGCTGACCGGCTTCGTGCTGTGGAATTTCTTCTTTCTCCCGCCGATCTACACGCTTTCGGTGACCAACCCGCGGGACGTGACCGCGCTGTTCGCGTTTCTCGTCGTCGGCGTGCTGACCGGCTCGCTGGCAGGGCGGGTGCGGGCGGAGGCGGAGACCGCGCGCACGCGGATCGAGGCGCTGCGGCGGATCACGCTGTTCGGCCGCGCGCTGGCGCAGGTTTCGGACGAGGCGGGGCTGGCCGCGGTGGTGGAAGCGGAGGCGCGGGCGCTGGCCGGCGAGGCGGTGCTGCTCCTCGCACGGGACGACGGGCTGCCCCGCGCCGGCGGGTTCGACGAGGCGGCGGTGGCGGCGGCGGAATTCGCCTGGCGCAATCGCGTGGCCACCGGCATGGGCACGACGACGCTGCCCGCATCGGCCTGGCGGTTCCAGCCGCTGGCGACCGAGGCAGGGGCGATCGGCGTGCTCGGCGTGCGGCCCGAGACCCCCCCGGCCGAGCCGGTGATCCAGACGCTCAGCGCGCTCGCCGACCAGGCCGCGCTGGCCGCCGAACGGCTGCGGCTGGCCACCAGCGCGGCGGAGGCGCGGGCGCATGAGTCGACGCAGCGCCTGCGCACGGCGCTGCTCTCCTCGCTCTCGCACGACCTGCGCACGCCGCTGACCGCGATCCGCGGCGCGGCCGAGACGCTGGCGGAAGCGGATGGCGAGCTGCCGGAAGCGACGCGGCGCGACCTGCTGGCCAGCATCGTCGAGGATGTCGGGCGGATGACGCGGTTTCTCGCCAACATCACCGGGATGGCGCGGATCGAGACGGGCGAGATCGTTGCCCGGCACGAGAAGGTGGATCTTGCGCCGGTGGTGGAACACGCGGTGGCGCGGGTGAAGGAGGCGTTCCACACCGCGGTCAACATTCCCGAAGACGCGGCCACGGTGCGCGCCGATCCGGCGCTGCTGGAACAGGTGCTGGTCAATCTGCTGGAGAACGCGGTGAAATACGGGCCCGAGGGCGGGGCGATCTCGGTGTTCGCGCGGCGCGCGGGGGACAGCGTCGTGCTGTCGGTCGCCGATGAGGGGGTGGGAATTCCGCCCGAGGATCTGCCGCATGTGTTCGACAGCTTCTTCCGGGTGGTGCGGGGCGACCGCGTGGCGCCCGGCACGGGGCTGGGGCTGGCGATCGCGCGGGCCTTCGTCGAGGCGATGGGCGGGACGATCGCCGCCGAGAGCCCGCGGCGCGACCTGCCGGCGGACGGGCTGCCGGGAACGATCATCCGCGTGGAGCTGCCGGTGCCATGACCGAGGCGAAGCGGATCGAGACCGGCCGCGTGCTGGTGGTGGATGACGAGCCGCAGATCCACCGCTTCCTCAAGCCGGCGCTGGAGGCGGCGGGATATGTCGTGCTGCGGGCGGAGCGGGGGGCGGAGGCGTTGCGGCTGGCGGCGACGATGGTGCCGGACGTGATCCTGCTCGATCTCGGCCTGCCCGATCTCGACGGCCAGGACGTGATCGTGAAGCTGCGGGAATTCTCGGATGTGCCGGTGATCGTGCTTTCGGCGCGGGACCAGGAGGCGCAGAAGATCGCGGCGTTCGACGCGGGAGCGAACGACTATGTCGAGAAACCCTTCGGCCTCGGCGAGCTGCTCGCGCGCATCCGCAACGCCTTCCGCCTGATCGCGACCGGGCAGGGGGTGCCGACCGAGGCGATCGAGATCGACGGGCTGCGGATCGACGAGGCGGCCCGCAGCGTCAGCCTCGACGGCGCCGAGATCCATTTCACCAAGACCGAATTCCGGATCCTGGCGGCGCTGGCGCGGCATCGCGGCAAGCTGGTGACGCATGACGACATCCTGCGTGCCGGCTGGGGCGGGGTGCATGACTCCGACCGCACCTACATCCGCATCTATATCCGCAACATCCGCCAGAAACTCGGGACGTTCGCGGACCGGCACATCAGGACGCGGCCGGGGCTCGGTTATATCTTCGAGTGAGGCGATGCGGCGAGTTCCTGCTGCAGCCAGGCGGAAAATCGCGAGATCAGCGGATTGGCCTGGCTGGGCTGCGGATAGACGAGGAAATGCGCGAGATAATGCAGGTCGACCGAGCGTCCCCGCAGCGGGGCCACCAGCCGGCCGCCGGCGATCTCGCGTTCGGCCAGCCTGGTTGATTCGAGGGCGACACCGAGTCCGTCGGCCGCCATGCTGATGGCGAGGAAGCTGCGGTCGAAGCGCAGGCCGTGCGGCGCCGGCGTGCTCAGCCCGTTGGCGGCGAACCAGTCGGGCCAGCGCAGCATCTTGTTGTCGCTGTGGATCAGCGTTTCCTGCACCAGATCGGCCGGGCTCGTGATCCGCGCCGCAAGCGCGGGCGCGCAGAGCGGTGTCACGGTTTCCTCGCCGAGGGAAATCCGCACCATGCCGGGCATGACCCGCGCGGTCGGCGCCGCCGCGTAGACGATGTCGGCGTCGAAGGCGCCGTCGCTGAAGCGGGCATAGTCGGTACTCGCGGCGATGCGCACCTCGACCTGCGGGTTCGCCGCGAGAAAGCGTTGCAGCCGCGGCGCGAGCCACTGGGTCGCGAAGCTCGGCGCGACATGCAGGCGCAACAGGCGCGGCGCGCGGGTGGAGACGGCCTGCATGCCCCGCCGCAGCGTGTCGAACGCCTCCGCGACATGGCGCATCAGCGTCTGTCCCTCGGTGGTCATCTCGATCGTCCTGGCCTGTCGCAGGAACAGCCGGACGCCGAGCAGGTCTTCGAGCTTGCGGATCGCGTGGCTCACCGCGCTCGGCGTCAGGTTGAGTTCGGCGGCGGCGGCGCGGAAGGAGCCGGTTCGCCCGGCGGCCTCGAAGGCGCGCAGCATGGACAGCGGAATGGTGTTCAGCATGGCGAAACACAGATGAACCAGATTCACCGATTTATGCAAATTATCCTTTTGAAATTTCATTCGTCAGGCGCTTTTCTCCGTTTCGGATACACGGAGGAAACGCATGCTGCTCAAGGGCAAGACCGCAGTCATATCTGGTGGCGCGAGCAAGAAGGGGATCGGCCTCGCGACCGCACGGCTGTTCGCCGAACATGGCGCGCGGGTCGCCATTCTCGATCTCGATCAGGAGGCTTCCGACGAGGCAGCGGCGTCGCTCGGCGCCGGGCATCTCGGCGTGGCCTGCGACGTCACCGACCGCGCGGCCTGCGATGAGGCGGCGCGCCGGGTGATCGGCGCGTTCGGCCAGGCCGACATCCTGATCAACAATGCCGGCATCACCGAACCGTTGCGGCTGCTGGAGATCGAGGCGCGGAACTGGGAGCGGGTGATCGACGTCAACCTCACCGGCGTGTTCCATCTCAGCCAGGCGTTTTTGCCGCATATGAGCGCGCGTGGCAGCGGCTCGATCGCGTGCATGTCGTCGGTTTCGGCGCAGCGCGGCGGCGGGATTTTCGGCGGGCCGCACTATTCGGCGGCGAAGGCCGGCGTGCTCGGCCTCGCCAAGGCGATGGCGCGCGAGTTCGGCCCCGCCGGCATCCGCGTGAATTCGGTGACGCCCGGGCTGATCCAGACCGAGATCACCGGCGGCAAGCTGACCGACGAGATGCGCGCCGAGATCCTGAAGGGGATTCCGATCGGCCGGCTCGGAACCGCCGAGGACGTGGCGCGGATCTTCCTGTTCCTCGCCTCCGATCTCTCCGCCTATGTCACGGGCGCGGTGATCGACGTCAATGGCGGCATGCTGATCCACTGATCCAGAAACAGCGCCGGGAATTCTGCCCCATGTCTTCCACCAAACAGGTCTTGTCCCCGGAAGCCCGCAATGGCGGCTTCCCCCATGCCGGCTCGAACGTTTCGCTGCGCGAGCGGGCCTATCGCATCCGCCGGCACGCGCTGCGGATGGGCGAAGTGCAGGGGCAGGGCTATATCGCGCAGGCGCTCGGCATCGCCGATGTGCTCGCGGTGTCCTATTTCCATGCGCTGCGCTACCGGCCGGACGACGTGCACTGGGAGGGGCGCGACCGCTTCCTGCTGTCGATCGGCCATTATGCGATCGCGCTTTACGCGGCGCTGATCGAGGCGGGGATTCTGCCCGAGAGCGAGATCGAGTCCTATGGCGCCGACGAGAGCCGCCTGCCGATGTCGGGCATGGCCGCCTACACGCCGGGCATGGAGATCACCGGCGGCTCGCTCGGCCACGGCGTCGGCATCGCGGTCGGCATGGCGCTCGGCCTGAAGCGGAAAAAATCGGACGCCTTCGTCTACACGCTGTTCTCCGACGGCGAGCTGAACGAGGGCTCGATCTGGGAAGGCGTGATGGGGGCGGCGCACTGGCAGCTCGACAACCTCATCGGCATCGTCGATGTCAATGACCAGCAGGCGGACGGACCGTCCTCGGCGATGTCGTCGCGCGAGCCGCTGCACGAACGCTTCCGCGCCTTCGGCTGGCATACCCAGCGCGTGGACGGCAACGACATCGACGCCGTGGTCGCCGCTTTCGACGCCGCGCGCGCCGCGAAAGTCGCCGCGCCGCGCATCGTGATCTGCGATACCCAGATGGCGAAGGGCGTGCCCTTCCTCGAAACCCGCGAGCGTAACCACTTCCTCCGCGTCGAGGCCGAGGAATGGCAGCAGGCGATCGACCTGCTCGACGGCAATTTCAGCGCAAAGGCCCCGTGATGAGCACCGCACAGACCAGGGCGCCGAAGACGCGCCTGACCACATCGGCGATGATCGCCTCGATCGCCGCACCCGGCCAGCGCACCGCGCCGGCGCCGTTCGGCAACGCGCTCGTCGAACTGGCGAAGATGCGCCCCGAGATCGTCGGGCTGACCGCAGATCTCGCGAAATATACCGACCTGCACATTTTCGCGAAGGCCTATCCGGAGCGTTTCTACCAGATGGGCATGGCCGAGCAGCTGCTGATGTCGGCCGCCGCCGGCCTCGCGCGCGAGGGGGCGCTGCCCTTCGTGACGACCTATGCCGTGTTCGCCGCCCGCCGCGCCTATGACTTCATCTGCATGGCGATCGCCGAAGAACGGCTCAACGTGAAGATCGTCTGCGCCCTGCCGGGCCTGACCTCCGGCTACGGGCCGAGCCATCAGGCGACCGAGGACATCGCGATCTTCCGCGGCATGCCGAATCTCACCATCGTCGATCCGGCCGATGCGCACGAGATCGCGCAGGCGACACCGGCGATCGCGGCGCATGACGGGCCGGTCTACATGCGGCTGCTGCGCGGCAACGTGCCGCTGATCCTCGACGAATATGGCTACACGTTCGAGCTGGGGAAGGCCAAGACGATCCGGACAGGCAACGATGTTCTGGTGATCTCGACCGGGCTTGCCACGATGCGCGCGTTGCAGGCGGCCGAGATGCTGGAGGCGGACCGCATCGGCGTCGAGGTGCTGCACGCGGCGACGATCAAGCCGCTCGATCTTGAGACGATCCTCGCCGCCGCCGGCAAGGGCGGGCGTCTCGTCGTCGTCGCCGAGAACCACACGGTGGTCGGCGGGCTCGGCGAGGCGGTGGCGGCCGGGATGCTGCGCGCCGGCATCGCGCCCCGGTTCCGGCAGATCGGCCTGCCGGACGAGTTTCTCGCGGCCGGCGCGCTGCCGACGCTGCACGACCGCTACGGCATCTCGGCCGAAGCGATGGCGCGGCAGATCAGGGCGTGGCTCTGAGATGAAAACGTCGAGGTAATGGCTGCATCATTTCAAAAGGAGGAAACAACGATGAGCAATAACACGATCCGGCGGCGCACGCTGCTGGCGGGGGCGGCATCCGTGCCGGCCTTCGCGATCCTGACCCGCAGGGGCGATGCGGCGCAGTTTCGCTGGAAGATGGCCACCGGCCAGGAGCCGACCCATCCGGTGAACATCCGCGCGGCGCAGGCGATCAAGGCGATCCGCGAGGCGACCCATGGCGGGCTCGAGATCAAGCTCTACCCCGCGGCGCAGCTCGGCACCGACAAGCAGCTGATCGCGCAGACCAGGCTCGGCGGGATCCAGATCATGAACATGGCCAGTTCCATTCTGGCAACGACGATTCCGGCGGCCGGCATCGTCAATATCGGTTACGCGTTCCTCACGCCGAAGGATGTGTGGGCGGCGGTCGACGGTCCGCTCGGCGCCTATATCGCGAAGAAGATCGACGCGCACGGCATGCACCAGATCGGGCCGAGTTGGGAAAACGGATTCCGCAACGTCACCTCCGGCACGAAGCCTGTGAGGACGCCGGCGGATCTGCACAATTTCAAGATCCGCGTGCCGCCGGCGCCAATCCTCTCGTCCATGTTCGCCGCGTTTGGTGCTGCGCCGACGGCGATCGATTTCAGCGAGGTCTATACCTCGCTCGAAAATCACGTGGTGGATGGCCAGGAAAATCCGCTGCCGATCATCTACACGGCGAAGCTCTATGACGTGCAGAAATATCTCAGCATGACCCGGCACGCCTGGGACGGCTACCTGATCATCGGCAACAAGCCGGCCTTCGCGCGGCTGCCGGCGAAATGGCAGGACATCGTGACCGAGGAATTCGGCAAGGCGGGGCATGCGGAGCGGCAGGATATCGCCGATCTCGGCAACGCGCTGAAATCGAAGCTCGCGGCGAAGGGAATGACCGTTCTCGATGTCGACAAGGCGGCGTTCCGCAGCGTGCTCGGCAAGACGAAATACTATCCGCACTGGAAGCAGAAATTCGGCGCCGAGGCGTGGGGCCTGCTTGAAAAGACGGCGGGCCCGCTGGAATAAGGCCGCACCCGCCGGCGGACGGTTGGGTGAGGCTCCCGAACCGTCCGCCATGCGGGCAGCTGAAACGCGACGACAAGAACAGACGGCGCCGCGCGAGCGGAACGACCGGGGGAGAGAAACGATGCAGGCATGTTCTGCAACCATGGCGTCCGGCAGGATGCGCCGCCCGGTTGCGAGGATCGCCGATGCAGCACTGGATGGCGCTGGTGTCGTGCTGCTGGCGGTGGAGGTGCTGGTGCTGTTCGCCGGCATCATCGCGCGCACGGTGTTCATCCATCCGCTCATCTGGTCGACGGAATTCGCGAGGCTGGTGTTCGTCTGGCTCACCATGATCGGCGCCGCGATCGCGGTGCGCGACGACCGGCACATGCGGATGACGGCGCTGGTGCACAGCCTGCCGGCGCACTGGCAGGCCCGGTTCCGGGCCGGGGCGGATGTGATCCAGCTCGCTTCCGTGCTGGCGATGATCGGGCCGAGCCTCGTCTTCCTTCAGGTCGAGCAATTGTCCTCGCTGTCGCAGCTCGGTATTTCCAGCGCCTGGGAAGCGGCGGGGCTGGTGGCCGGCTTCGCGCTGATCGCGCTCTATCTGCTGCGCGACCTGTTCGCGCATCGGGGCGGGGATTTCTGGCGCGGCGCAGTGGGTGCGGCGGTCATCGTCGGGGCGGCGTGGCTGGCCGGCCGGGCCCTGGCCGCCGACACGCTGGCGGAGGTGATCTTCGTTTTCATCGCGATGCTGTTCGCGACCGTGCTGGCCGGCGTGCCGATCGCCTTCGCCTTCGGCTTCTGCTCCACCTTCTACCTGATGGTCACGCAGGGCGCGCCGCTCGCCGTGATGGCGAGCCAGGTGGAGCAGGGCACCTCCTCGATCATCCTGCTCGCGGTGCCGCTGTTCGTGCTGCTTGGCGGGCTGCTGACCGTCACCCGGCTCGCGCCGGCGATGATGCGGTTCCTCACCGAGCTGATCGGCCCGGTGAAGGGCGGGCTGTTCTATGTGCTGATCGGCGGCATCCTGCTCGTCTCCGGCATCTCCGGGGCGAAGACGGCCGATCTCGCCGCCGTCGCGCCGATCGTGGTGCCCGAGATGAAGCGGCAGAAGATCGACGAGGGGCACATACTCTCCGTCGTCTCGTGCTGCGGCGCGATGGCGGAGACGATACCGCCCTCGATCGTGCTGATCATCATCGGCGCGGTCACCGGAACCTCGATTTCCGCGCTGTTCGCCGCGGGGCTGATGCCGGCCATCCTGCTGGCGGTCATCCTGGCGCTGCTCTCGCGCATCTGGGCGGGGGCTGATGCGGCGGCCGCGGCGCCGCGTGTGCCGGCGCGGCGGGTCCTGCGGAGCTTCCTCCACGGCCTGCCCGCGCTGGCGCTGCCCTTCGTGATCCGCTTCGCCGTGATCGACGGCATCGCCACCGCGACCGAGGTCGCCACCATCGGCACCGTCTATGCGATCGTGCTCGGGGTCGTGTTTTATGGCGGATTCCGGCCGGCGGCGCTGTATGACTGCGCGGCGAAGGCGGTCGGGCTGTCGGGGGCGATCATGTTCATCATCGCGGTGGCGACCGCGATGAGCTGGACGCTGACGCAGTCCGGCTTCGCGGACGACATCACCCGGCTGATGCTGGCCCTGCCGGGCGGGCGCTACGGCTTCCTGCTGGGCTCGATTTTCCTGATGATCGTGCTCGGCAGCATTCTCGAGGGCATCCCGATCCTGGTGCTGTTCGGGCCGATCCTGTTTCCGATCGCCCGCACGCTGCATATCGGCGATGTGCGCTATGGCATCATCGTCATCCTTGCCATGGGTATCGGCCTGTTCGCGCCGCCGTTCGGGCTTGGCTATTACGCCGCCGGGATCATGACCGACATCGACCCGAACCGGGCCCTGAAGACCATCTGGGGCTATCTCGCCGCGCTGGTCTTGGGCCTGCTGGCGATCGCCTTCGTTCCCTGGGGCGCGCTCTGAGCCGGGCGGTCAGCGCATCAGGCGGGTGATCGTCGGCTGCAACGCGGCGGCGATCCGGCGCATGCCCTCGGCATCGGGGTGCAGGGCGGGCTCGGGCGGGTGCATGCGCGGGTCGACATAGAGCGCGGGGTCGGCGCGGCCATCGACCTCCAGCACGTGGCCGACATTGCGGAACGTCACCAGGCGGCTACCGGCATAGCGGCGGGCGAGATCGGCATTGATGATCCGCGTCTGCGCGCTGATCCACGCCGAGCGGATCGAGGGCAGGATGCCGAGCAGCAGCACATGCGCGCCGGGGACGTGGCGGTGCAGGTCGCGCACCACCTCCTCGATTCCCGGCACCGTCTGGTCCGCGCCCCAATGGGTGCGGCCGAGATTGTTGGCGCCGATCAGCAGCACGACGAGCCTGGGATGCAGGCCGGCGAATTCGCCATGGTCGATCCGCCAGATCACGCTCGCCGTGGTGTCGCCGATCAGGCCGAAATTCAGCGCATCGTAGCGTCCGTAATAGTGGCGCCAGATCGGCAGGATCTGCTGGTAGGGGTGCGGGCCCTCGCGGTGCCAGTATTCGGTGATCGAATCGCCGAGCCAGACCAGCCTGGCGTCCGGATGCTCGCGCGCCTCCTGCTTGGTGTGCTCGAAGCGGTGCCGCCACCAGGGCAGGTCCATCCGCCCGATCGGCACGGCGGCGAGATTGACATGGGCCTGGGCGGTGAATGGCACCAGCAGTGCCAGCAGCAGGCAGAGGCGACGGATCATGCGGACCTCGAAGGATCGTGGCGTCCGAAGACGCGGGGGTAGATGAACAGATAGGCGCCCTGGAACAGGCCGGCGAGCAGGAAGGGGGCTGCGAGGGCGCCGGACTCGAACAGCACGCCGGCCAGCGCCGGGGCGATGCCGCGCGGCAGCAGCACCGAGATCGTGTTGACGCTGGCGGCAAGCCCCCGCCGCTCGCCGCGCACGAGGCCGAGGGCGACCGCCTGGCGCGCCCCGGCGGTGCCGCGGTTGAAGGCCGAGCGCAGGGCATAGACGACCAGTGCCACGCCGAAACTCGGCGAGAAGGGCAGGGCGAACAGGCTGACCAGCCCGATGCCGCGCATCAGCACCACCGCGCGCACCGTGCCGAGCCGCCGGGTCAGCCGCCCGGTGGTCAGCGCGGCGATGCCGGCGGCGGCGAAGGCGATGGCGAGCGCCGGGCCGATGGCGGAAGCCCCCGCATGGTAGCGGGCGGCGAACCACCAGGAGATGAACGGGCCGGACAGGCCGATCCCGGTGCCGTTGAGGATATTGAGACCGGCGAGCTTCCAGAGCAGGCTGTTCTCCGCCTTCGAGACGGCTTCGTGCCCCTCCGTCCGGGCTGCGGCCTCACGCGGCGGATCGGGGGTGAGGGCGAGCAGCATTGTGGCGATGAGCGAGGCCGCGAGCGGCAGGACGAACATCGGCCGCGACGCGCCGATCAGCCCGGCGAGCACGGCGCCGATGCCCATGCCGAAAAACCCGATCGCGGTGTTGATCGACAGGACGGTGCCGAACTCCCGCTTCTCGATCAGGCCGGACAGCCAGGATTGTTCCGCCGGCGCGAAGGGGCCGGCCGAGCCGTTGGCGCCGCGGCCGAAGCCGCCGATCACCGCGGCGAAGGCGAGCGGCAGCGTCGCCTGGGTGAGCAGGCCGATCAGGGCGGCGAGGACCGAGATCGCCTCGTAGACGAGGACGAAGCGCTTGCGGCCGAAGCGGTCGCTCGCCGGGCCGACCAGCGTCGTCACCGCGACGGCGAACAGGATCGACAGGGCGAAGACGACGCCGAGGAACGCCGCACTCCAGCCGAGTTTGGTGACATAGAGCGCGAAATCGACCACCAGCGCTCCCTGGGCGATGCTGCGCGCCCCGCGCGCGCCCATCAGCCGGACGATGTCGGGGCGCGCCGTTGCCATCAGGCGCCGAACGGGATCAGGATCAGGCTCAGCGTGCCGAACAGGGCGCAATAGGCGGCGAAGGGGCCGAGGGCCCAGCGGTCGTGATTGCGGAAATAGCGCATCAGGAACGCGGTCGAGAGATAGGCCACCACACCGGCGACGATGGCGGCGAGCACGGCGGTGCCGAACATGCCGCGCGCGGCGGCGGCGTGGTGCAGCAGATGCGGCACCTCGACCACGGCGGCGCCGGCGATGACCGGGGTGGCCATCAGGAAGGCGAAGCGGGCGGCGGCCTCGTGGTCGAGCCCGCGGGTCAGGCCGCCGACGATCGCCGAGCCCGAGCGCGACAGGCCGGGCAGGAAGGCGAGGCACTGGAACAGGCCGATGATGACGGCGTCGCGCAGCGTCATCTGGCCGATGCCGAACCCGTTGCCGGCGCGGCGCCGGCGCAGCCGTTCGCCGATCACCAGCACCGCGCCGTTGGCGATGAGGAAGGCGGCGGCGATCTCGGGGCTGGCGAAGAGGTGCTGGATCGGCTTCTTCAGCGCGAAGCCGATGACCACGGCGGGCAGGGTGGCGACGACGAGGCGCAGCAGCAGGCCGCGCTGGGCATCGACCTCGCCCGGCGCGCCGCGGCCGAGCAGGCCGGCGAGCATCGCCCACCATTCGCGCCAGAAATAGAGCAGCAGCGCCGTCGCGGTGCCGACATGCAGAAGCACGACGAAGGGCAGGAACGAGGGCGAGGCCTGGTCGATCGGCCAGTGCAGCAGGGCGGGGACGATCACCACATGGCCGAGGCTGGAGACGGGGAACAACTCGGTCGCCCCTTGCAGGATGGCGAAGAGGACGGCGATCAGCGGGGTCATGGCGGCTCCGGCGGTTATGCGTGCCGCCTCACTTGGCAAACAAGCGCGGCGAAGGCAACGCATCGCGGCGCGGCCCCGCCGGACGGCGACAGGACAATGACCCGCCGTTCCACGCGTTAACGCGTTGCTCATGATTTCATGGCAGGGTCTTCCGGCGACCGACCAAGCCGTCATAGGCGGGGCCGGGCGATGGAACCGAGCGGGCGCCGCGCGGAAACAGTTTGCCGCTGCCCGATTTTGCCGTTAGCATCCGGTAGCGACGAGGGCCGTGCGGACAATGTCTGAATTTTCGGATATTCCCCAGATTTTACAGGATTTGAGACGGCGCGGGACTCGGGCTGCGTCAGAAAAAAGGCGCGGCATGTCAGCGACGGGATGGCCGGTGACGGTTTCCGTCGTGGTGCCGTTTCACAACGAGGCCGAGAATGTCGTCCCGCTGTTCGACCGGCTCGCCGCCGTGCTCGATGGTCTCGGCGAGGACTGGGAACTGGTCTGCGTGAACGATGGCAGCCGCGATGCCACGCTTGCGGCGCTGCAGCGCATCGCCGCGCGCGACGGGCGGGTGCGGGTGATCGACCTGTCGCGCAATTTCGGCAAGGAGGCGGCGTTGACCGCGGGACTCGACCATGCGCGCGGCGCGGTGGCGATTCCGCTCGACGCCGACCTGCAGGACCCGCCCGAGGTGATTCCGGCGCTGCTCGCGAAATGGCGCGAGGGCTACGATGTGGTGAACGCCACACGCGCCTCGCGCGAGGGCGACGGCGCGGTGAAGCGCTTCACCGCCCATATGTTCTACCGGGTGATGAACCGGTTGAGCGATGTGCCGATCCCGCGCGATACCGGGGATTTCCGGCTGATCGCCCGGCCGGCGCTGGAGGCGCTGAAGCGGCTGCCGGAGCGGCGGCGGTTCATGAAGGGGCTGTTCGCCTGGATCGGCTTCCGCACCGCGACCATCACCTATCACCGCGCCCCGCGCCATGCCGGGCGGACGACGTGGAATTACTGGAAATTGTGGAATTTCGCGCTGGAGGGGGTGACCTCGTTTTCCAGCGCGCCGCTGCGGCTGGCGTCCTATCTCGGCTTCGCCGTCTCGGTCTTCGCGTTCGTCTATGCGGCGGTGACGATCTTTCGCAAGCTGGCCTACGGCAACCCGGTGCAGGGCTATCCCTCGCTGCTGGTCGCCATCCTGTTCCTCGGCGGGGTGCAGCTCATCGCCCTCGGGATGATCGGCGAATATCTCGGCCGGCTCTACGAGGAGAGCAAGCAGCGGCCGCTCTATATCGTGCGCGAGATCAGCGGCGGCAGCGCGCCGGACTTATGAGGCGGCGAAGCGCTGGATGCGTTCGGCCATCGCCGCGACACCGTTGCCGCGATTGCCGGACAGGGCGCCGATCAGCCCCCATTCCTTGAGGAAGACCGGCGGTGTTTCGCGGATTTCCGCGGGCGTGCGGCCGGAATAGACCTGCAGCAGCATGGCGACGAGGCCGCTGACGATGGCGGCGTCCGACGCGCCAGCGAAATAGAGTTTCCCGCCTTCCAGCTTCGGCTCCAGCCAGACCCGGCTCTGGCAGCCGGGCACCAGCCGGTCGTCGGTCTTCAGAGCCTCGGGGAAGGCGGGCAGCGACTGGCCGAGTTCGATGATGAACTGGTAGCGGTCCATCCAGTCATCGAACAGGAACAGCTCGTCGTGCAGGGCGGCGATCGCCGCGGCGGCGCTCTCCTGCGCGGGGGTGACGAAGGGCGGCGCGCTCATGCCGGGCGCACCAGGCGGTGGTGCTTCTTGCCGGCCGAGAGCTTGGCCGCGCCGTCGATCACGTCGGCGAGGGTGATCGTGTGCGCCTCGTCGGCGATCGGGGCGTCGTTCAGCCGCGCGCCGCCGCCGCGGATCAGCCGGCGCGCCTCGCCATTGCTGGCGGCGAGCCCGGCTTTCACCAGCAGGGCGAAGGCGGGAATGCCGGCTTCAAGCTCGGCGGCGGGGATGTCGATCCCCGGCAGGGTTTCCGCCGCCTCGCCGCCCTCGAAGGTGCGGCGCGCGGTCTCCGCGGCTTCCTCGGCCACCGCGCGCCCGTGGCAGAGCGCGGTCGCCTCGGTGGCGAGGATCTTCTTCGCCTCGTTGATCTCGGCCCCTTGCAGCGCCTCCAGCCGGGCGATCTCGTCGAGCGGCAGGTCGGTGAACAGGCGGAGGAAGCGGCCGACATCGGCATCCTCGGTGTTGCGCCAGAACTGCCAGTAGTCGAACGGGCTGCGCCTCGCGGCCGAGAGCCAGACGGCGCCGGCGGCGGTCTTGCCCATCTTCGCGCCCGAGGCGGTGGTGATCAGCGGCGCGGTCAGGCCATAGACCTGCTTGCCGTCAGTGCGGCGGACGAGGTCGATGCCCTGGACGATGTTGCCCCACTGGTCCGACCCGCCCATTTGCAGCACCACGCCGTAGCGGCGGTTCAGCTCGCGGAAATCGTAGGCCTGCAGGATCGAGTAGTTGAATTCGAGGAAGGTGAGGCCCTGCTCGCGTTCCAGCCGCGAGCGGACCGAGTCGAAGGACAGCATGCGGTTGACGCTGAAATGCACGCCGACCTCGCGCAGCAGGTCGATATAGCCGAGCGTGTCCAGCCAGTCGGCATTGTTGACCATGATGGCGTCGGACGGGCCCTCGCCGAAGCGCAGATAGGCGGCGATGTTGTCGCGGATGCCGGCCATGTTGAGCGCGATCTGCTCCTCGGTGAGGAGCTGGCGGGCTTCCTCGCGGAAGGAGGGGTCGCCGATGCGGGTGGTGCCGCCGCCGAGGATGGCGACCGGCTTGTGCCCGTGCTTCTGCAGCAGGCGGAGCATCATGATCTGGATCATGTGGCCGACATGCAGGCTGTCGGCCGTGCAGTCGAAGCCGATATAGCCGGCGATGGGGCCGGCGCGCATCGCCTCGCGCAGCCCCTCGGTGTCGGTGCACTGGAAGATGTAGCCGCGCGCTTCTGCCTCGTGCAGGAAATCGCCGGGATCGGTCATGAGCATGGTTCCGCCGTGATCGGGGTGGCCGCAATCGGCCCGTTGGTCTTCAGATCGGCGCGGGGTAGCACGCGGGGGCCGGCGTGCCAATTCCGCCGGGCGCGCGGGCGGCCCGCAGGGCGCCGAGCAGGATGACGAGCGGCGCGATCTCGACATGCAGCACCCGCGCGATCACCGGGCCGAGCGCGGGCCAGAGCCAGAGCAGCGCGTCGGCGACGCCGGGGCCGCCGCGCCGCCAGGCGAGCCAGGCGACCATGACGGAAAGCCCCGTCATGTCGTTGGCATAGGCATAGGGGGTCACGAGCAGCGTGAGGCAGACGGTGAGCGCGGCGCGCGCCACCGGGTCGGCCTCCTTGCGGCGCCAGGCATGCCAGCACCAGATCGAGGCCGCCAGCGCCGAGACGCCCTGGCAGAGGCCGGCAAGGCCGACCGGGGCACCGAGGCTGCGGGCCATCCAGAACACCGAGACGCCGCTGGTTTCGTAGACCGAGGGGAAGGGCGCGATCAGATGGGCATGGGCGACCGCCATTCCCTGCCGGAGGAAGGCCGGCCAGATCGCCGGGCCGGCGACGAGGGTGACCGCGGCGGCGAGGGCCGCGGTGACCGCGATGCCGACGGCAAGGCCGCGCCATTCCCCCCGCGCCACGAGCACGACCGGCCCGAGCAGGCCGGCCTGGGGCTTCAGCGAGATCAGGCCGAACAGCCCGCCCGCCACGTCCGGCCGGCGGGAGACCGCCATCAGCGCCGCGATGAAGGCGCTGCCGGCGATCGGGCCGAACTCGCCGATCGAAATGCCGGTGAGCGAGGCGGCGCTCAGCAGCCCGGCGGCGATCACCGGCCACGGCGCGCCGGCGCGGCGCAGCAGGGGAATGCAGGGCAGCGAGATCAGCAATGTCCACGCCAGGAGCCCGGCGGCGGGGCCGAAGGGCAGGAGCGGCAGCGTCGTCAGCAGGGACGGAGGCGGGTAGAAATACTGCATGTAGGATGGCAGGCCCGGGCCGAATTGCGCGGTGGACCAGGCGGCGAACCAGGCGGGGTCGTAGATCCGCGCCGCCTCGGCGGTGGCGGCAATGTGCCCGGCCGGCCAGAAGGCGAAGAAATCGCTGTGCAGATGCCGCGCGGTGACGGGCGCGCCATGGGCGAGGCTATCGGCGATGACCGCCGCGAGATGGAAGACGGGGCGGAACAGGTTGAGCCAGGTCACCGCCGCGAGGCCGAGCACGAACCAGGGCACGACCGTCCACCGGTCGATCACCGGGCGGAAGCTGCCATGAGTCCTGTCTGGTTCCACGCCCGGTTCCTTGCTCCGCTGCTTGTCAACCCCGCGCGCGGGGCGGATAAGCGAGACATGCCCGAAACTGGTTTCCATAACGCTAAGAGGGAGCGGGAATGCACGCCATCGGCCTGATGAGCGGCACCTCGCTCGATGGGGTCGATGCGGCGGTGATCGAGACCGACGGCGAGCGGGTGTTCGGCACCGGGCGATCCGCCACGCTGTTCTACGAGGACGGACTGCGCGCCCGGCTGCGCGCCCTGCTCGATGCAGCACCCGGGCTCGCGCCCGACGATCCTGAACTGCGCAGCCTCGACTGGCTGCTGGCGGACCGGCATGCCGAGGCGGTGGCGATGGTGGCAAGCCGGGCCGATGTGGTGGGGTTTCACGGCCAGACCATCCTGCACGACCCGGATCGGCGGCGGACCTGGCAGATCGGCGATGCGGCGCATCTCGCGCACAAGACGCGGCTGCCCGTGGTGCATGACTTCCGCAGCGCCGATGTCGCCGCCGGCGGACAGGGCGCGCCGCTGGCGCCGCTGTTCCACGCCGCCCTCGCCGAGGCGCTGGAGAAGCCGCTGCTGGTGGTCAATATCGGCGGGGTCGCCAACATCACCTGGCTCGGCCCGACGGGCGAGGTGCTCGCCTGCGACACCGGCCCCGGCAACGGCCCGCTGGATGACTGGGTGCGGCTGCATACCGGCGCCGCCTTCGACGCCGACGGCGCGCTGGCCGCCGCCGGGCGGGTCGATCAGGCGCGGCTGACGCGATTGATGGACGATCCCTGGTTCGCCCGGCCGGCGCCGAAATCGCTTGACCGGCTGCAGTTCTCGGCGCGCGTCGCCGCGGCGACGGAGGGCTTGTCCGCCGCGGACGGGGCGGCGCTGCTCGTCGCCTTCACCGCGGCGGCGATTGCGGCGGCCCCGCTGCCCGCGCCGCCGCGTCGCGTGCTGGTCGCAGGCGGCGGGCGGCACAACGCGGCGATCATGGACGCGCTGCGCCGGCACTTCGCCGCCCCGGTCGAGCCGGTCGAGGCGGTGGGCTGGGATGGCGATGCGCTGGAGGCGCAGTGTTTCGGGTTTCTCGCGGTGCGCGCGCTACGCGGGCTGCCGCTCTCGTTGCCGGAGACGACCGGCGTGCCCGCGCCGCTCGCGGGCGGGCGGATCGTCCGGCCCGGCCCGGCTGCGGAATAGGAAGCGGGCGGCTCAGCCGCCGGAGCGGGCGGTCTTCCGGGCGGCGGGCTTTGCCTTGGCGGCGGCGGCCTTCGGCTTCGCGGCGGCGGCTTTCGGCTTGGCGGCAGCTTTCGCCTTCGCGGGTCTGGCGGCTTTCGGCGCCGCCGCGTCCTTCGGCTTTGCTGCGGGTTTTGCGCCCTTGCGGCCGCGCGGCGCCAGCGTCTTGCCCTTCTCGGCGAGCAGGGCGACCGCCTCGTCAAGCGTCACCGCGCCGAGTTCGCTGCCGCGCGGCAGGGTCGCCACCGTCTTGCCATGCTGGACATAGGGGCCGAACCGGCCCTTGCGCGCGGTCACGCTCTCGCCGTCCTTCGGGTGCGGGCCGAGATCGCGGATGCCTTCCTGCTTCTTCGCCAGCACCATCACCGCGCGGTTGAGGCCGACGGCGAGCACGTCGTCATCCTTGTCGAGCGAGGCGAAGATGGGGCCCATCTTCACATAGGGGCCGAACCGGCCGATGCCGGCCTGGATTTCCTGTTTCGTTTCCGGATGCACGCCGATCACGCGCGGCAGCGAGAGCAGGCCGATCGCCTGCTCCAGCGTGATCGTCTCGCCGCTCATGCCGCGTGGCAGGGCGGCGCGGCGGGGCTTCGCCTTCTTGTCCTCCGGGTCCGGCTCGCCGAGCTGGACATAGAGGCCATAGGGGCCGCGCCGCAGCGTGACGGGGATGCCCTCGGCGTTCTCGCCGAGCAGCTTCATGCCGTCGCGCAGCTGGTCGCCCTCGTCCTCGCCGCCCTCGACGGCGAGGCGGCGGGTATACTGGCATTCGGGATAGTTCGAGCAGCCGATGAAGGCGCCGAAGCGGCCGAGCCGCAGGCCGAGCCGGCCGGTGCCGCAGGCCTGGCAGACGCGTGGATCGGATCCGTCCTCGCGGGCGGGGAAGAAATGCGGGCCGAGCTCCTCGTCCAGCGCATCGATCACGTCGGAGATCTTGAGATCCTTGATCTGCTCGACGGCGCCGGAGAAATCGGCCCAGAAATCCCGCATCACCGACCGCCAGTCGAGCCGTCCGTCGGAGACCTCGTCGAGCTTCTCCTCGAGATCGGCGGTGAAGCCGGTCTCGACATAGCGGCCGAAGAAGCTGACCAGGAAGGCGGTGACCAGCCGGCCGCGATCCTCGGGGATGAAGCGGCGGTTTTCCATCCGCACATAGTTGCGCTCGCGCAGCACGGTGAGAATCGAGGCGTAGGTCGAGGGGCGGCCGATGCCGAGCTCTTCCATGCGCTTGACCAGGGTGGCCTCGGAATAGCGCGGCGGCGGCTGGGTGAAATGCTGCTCGGCGGTGACCGGCCCGCTGGCGAGCGGGTCGGATTTCGCCATCGGCGGCAGCAGCCTCGCGGTTTCGTCCTCCGGGTCCTCGTCCATCCCCTCGCGGTAGAGCTTGAGGAAGCCGTCGAAGGCGAGGATCGAGCCGGTGGCGCGCAGGGTGGTGCCGGCGGCATCGGCAAGCTCGACCGTGGTCTGGTCAAGCTCGGCCGACTGCATCTGCGAGGCGAGGGCGCGCTTGTAGATCAGCTCGTAGAGCCGCGCCTGCTCGGGCGAGAGGTGGCGGGCGGCGCGCTCGGGGGTGAGGGTGAAATCGGTCGGGCGGATCGCCTCGTGGGCCTCCTGCGCGTTCTTCGCCTTCGACTGGTATTCGCGCGGGGCGGCGGGCAGGTAGTTCGCGCCGAACGCGTCCTTCACCTGCTGGCGGGCGGCGGTGATCGCCTCGCGCGCCATCTGCACGCCGTCGGTACGCATGTAGGTGATCAGGCCGACCGTCTCGCCGCCGATCTCCACACCCTCGTAGAGCTGCTGGGCGGTGCGCATGATGGCCTGCGCCGTCATGTGCAGCTTGCGCGAGGCGTCCTGCTGCAGGGTCGAGGTGGTGAAGGGCGGCGGCGGGTTGCGGCGAACGCGCTTCTTCTCGATCGAGACGACGCTGAAGGCGCCACGCTCGACCGCCGCCTTCGCCGCATCGGCCGCCGCCTTGTCCGCGAGGTCGAACTGGTCGAGCTTGCGGCCGTCGAGATGGGTGAGGCGGGCGCGGAACGGCGCGCCGGCGGGGGTGCGGAACTCGGCCTCGATCGTCCAGTATTCGCGCGGGCGGAACAGCTCGATTTCGGCCTCGCGCTCGCAGATCAGCCGCAGCGCGACCGACTGCACGCGTCCGGCGCTCTTGCTGCCGGGCAGCTTGCGCCAGAGCACCGGCGAGAGGGTGAAGCCGACCAGATAGTCGAGCGCGCGGCGGGCGAGATAGGCCTCGATCAGCGGGGTGTCGAGGTCGCGCGGGGCGCGGAGGGCGGCCTGCACCGCCGATTTGGTGACCTCGTTGAAGGTGATGCGGCGGACCTGCTTGCCCTTGAGCACGTTGCGCGCCTCGAGCATGGCGCGGACATGCCAGGAGATCGCCTCGCCCTCGCGGTCGGGGTCGGTGGCGAGGTAGAGCGTGTCCGCCCCTTTCAGCGCCTTGGCGATGGCCGCGACCTGGCGGTCGCCGCGGGCGTCCTCCTCCCAGGACATCGCGAAATCCTCGTCCGGGCGGACCGAGCCGTCCTTCGGCGGCAGGTCGCGGACATGGCCGAAGGAGGCGAGAACGGTGAATCCGTCGCCGAGATACTTGTTGATCGTCTTGGCCTTGGCGGGGGATTCAACGACGACGATGGCATTCATGTAAGCGCGGTATCCCGTTCAGCACTCGGAGAGCAGACAGACCCGGTTGCCCGGCAGGGTTTCGATCCGGCCGGCAAGTTCGAGCTCGGTCAGCACGGCGGTCAAGGCCGATGTGGAGAACTGGCAGTGCCTTGCCAGTTCGTCAACACTGACGGGGCTTGCGGAAAGCAGCCGGGGGATTTCGCTTCGGGCGCGGTCGAGTTCGTCGCCGGTCTCCGGCGCCGCGTCGGGCGGCTCGCCGAGGCCGGGTGGCGGGGCGGCGATTCGCGCGTCGGGGAACAGCGCGCCGGGCCGGTCGGGCAGGTTGGCGAGGATGTCGGCGGCGGATTCGGCGAGCCAGGCGCCCTGGCGGATCAGGTCATTGCCGCCGCGGGCGCGTGGGTCGAGCGGCGAGCCGGGCACGGCAAAGAGCTCGCGGCCATAGTCCAGCGCGTAGCGGGCGGTCAGCAGGCTGCCGGAGCGCAGCGCCGCCTCGATGACGACGACGCCGAGGGCAAGCCCGGCGATGATGCGGTTGCGCTTGGGGAAATGCCGGGCGAGCGGGGCGGTGCCGGGCGGCGCCTCGGCCACCACCGCGCCGGCCTCGGCGATGTGGGCCTGCAGGTCGCGGTGCTCGGGCGGATAGACCACGTCGAGCCCGCCGGGGATGGCGGCGATGGTGGTGCCCTCGCGCAGCGCCGCCTCGTGCGCCGCGGCGTCGATCCCGCGGGCGAGGCCGGAGGCCACCGGATGGCCGGCGGCGGCGAGCTCGCCGGCGATGTCCGCGGCGATCCGCCGTCCGTTGGCGGAGGCGTTGCGCGCGCCGACCACGGCGACCACCGGCCGATGGAGCAGGGCGACATCGCCCTTCACCGCGATGACCGGCGGCGCATCCGGCAGCAGGGCGAGCAGCGGCGGATAGTCGGCATCGCCGAGGAAGATCAGGCGGGCGCCGAGCGCCTCGTGCCGGTCGAGCTCGCGACGGATTTCGGCCGGCGGGGGAATCCGCAGGTTGCCCCGCCGTCCGACCTGGCGGGCGAGGGCGGGCAGCGCGTCCAGAGCCTCCCCGGGGCTGGCGAAGCGCTCGCGCAGGCGGCGGAAGGTCCGGGGCCCCACTCCCTCCGTGCGGATCAGGCGCAGAAGGGTGGCCTTGTCGCTCACGCCGAGAGCCTGATCCTCGGCTCGGTGCCGGCGCGCAGCCGCGCGATGTTGGCCCGATGCTTGAAGACGACGAGGGCGGCGATGGCGAGGGCAACCAGCGCCGCATGGCCGCGCCCGGCGAGCAGGGCGAGCAGCGGGGCGGCGGCGAAGGCGGTCAGCGCGGCGAGGGAGGAAATCTTCCGCCAGAACGCCATGGCGAGCCAGATCAGGCAGCAGGCGGCGCCGACCGGGAAGGCGAGGGCGAGCAGCACGCCGAGGCCGGTCGCCACCCCCTTGCCACCGCGAAAGCCGAGCCAGACCGGGTAGAGATGGCCGATCACCGCGAACAGCGCGGCGAGATCGGCGGCGGCGCTGCCGGCATGGCGGGCGAGCAGCACGGCGACGGCGCCCTTGCCGCCATCGAGCAGCAGGGTCAGCGCGGCGAGGCTCTTGCGCCCGGTGCGCAGCACGTTGGTCGCACCGATATTGCCCGAGCCGATCCGCCGCACATCGCCGAGCCCGGCCGCACGGGTGAGCAGCAGGCCGAACGGGATGGAGCCGAGCAGGTAGCCGAGCAGGGCGTAGGGCGCGATCATCCGTGCACCCGCCGCCCGGCCTTCCACGTGCCGGTGACCACACCCTCGACCGGCCGTCCGTCGAAGGGCGTGTTCTGCGCCTTGCCGGGCAGGGCGCCGGCCTCGATCCGCCAGGGGCGCTCGGGGGCGAAGAGGCAGAGATCGGCCGGCGCACCGCGGGCGATGCGCCCGGCATCCAGCCCGAACAGCCGCGCCGGCCGGTCGGTCAGCAGGGAGAGTGCCGCGATCAGCCCGAGCCCGCCGGACTGCACCTGCGCCAGCGTGATCGCGAGCAGCGTGGCGAGGCCGGCGCCGCCGGGCGCGGCCTCGGCGAAGGGCAGGCGCTTGTCGTCGGCGTCGCGCGGCTGGTGGTCGGAGACCACGGCGTCGATCGTGCCATCGGCCAAAGCGGCGCAGACGGCGAGGCGGTCGGCCTCGCTGCGCAGCGGCGGCGAGAGCTTCGCATAGGTGCGGAAATCGCCGATCGCGTTCTCGTTGAGGTCGAAATAGGGCGGCGCGGTGTCGCAGGTGATCGCGAGGCCCCGGCGTTTCGCGCCACGGATCAGGTCGAGCGCCTCGCCGGTCGAGACATGGGCGAAATGCACCGCGCCGCCGGTGAGTTCGGCGAGACGGATGTCGCGGGCGACCATCATCGCCTCGGCGCAGGCAGGGATTCCGGGCAGGCCCATCAGCGTCGCCCGCGCCCCGGCGGTCGCCGCACCGCCGGCGGCTAGGCTCGGCTCCTCGGGATGCTGGACGATCATGGCGCCGAAGCCGCGCGCATAGGACAGGGCGCGGCGCATCAGCCCGGCCGGGCCGATCGCCCGCGCGCCATCGGAGAAGGCGACCGCGCCGGCCGCGCGCAGCAGGCCGTATTCGGCGATCATCTCGCCCTTGCAGCCGCGCGTCGCCGCGCCGTAGGGGGCGATGGTGAGCCGCCCGGTCGCAGCCCCGGCGCCAGCCAGGGCGCGGACCAGCGCCGGGTCGTCGGTGGCGGGGATATTGTCCGGCAGCACGGCGATGGTGGTGATGCCGGCGGCATTGGCCGCCTCGGCGGCGGTGGCGATGGTCTCGCGGTATTCGTAGCCGGGCTCGCCGAGCGAGGCGCGGGCATCGACCAGGCCGGGGCAGAGGATCTGCTCGGCGGCATCGATCATCACCGCGCCGTCCGGCCGGCCGAGACCGGCGCCGAAATCGGCGATGACGCCGTCGCGGACCAGCAGGTCGCCCACCGCGTCGTGGCCGGTGGCGGGATCGACGATCCGCGCGCCGCGGATCAGCGTGTCGGGGGGCGTGTCATGCATGGGCGAGCGCCGTCCGGGCCAGCACGTCGAGCACCGCCATGCGGATGGCGACGCCCATCTCCACCTGCTCGCGGATCACCGAGCGGGTGGCGTCGTCGGCGACCTGGCTGTCGATCTCGACGCCGCGATTCATCGGGCCGGGATGCATCACCAGCGCGTCCGGCTTCGCCATCGCGAGCTTGGCGGCGTCGAGCCCGTAGAAGGTGAAGAACTCGCGCGCGCTGGGGATCAGCCCGGCGCTCATCCGCTCGGTCTGCAACCGCAGCGCCATCACGATATCGGCGTCGCGCAGGCCCTCGCGCATGTCATGGAAGACGGTGGCGCCGAACTGGTCGATGCCGGAGGGGATCAGCGTCGGCGGGCCGACGACGCGCACCCGGCTGCCCATCGCGGTGAGCAGCAGCAGGTTCGAGCGGGCGACGCGGGAATGCGCGATATCGCCGCAGATGGCGACGGTGAGGCCCGCGAGCGTGCCCTTGCTGCGGCGGATCGTCAGCGCGTCGAGCAGCGCCTGGGTCGGGTGCTCGTGCATGCCGTCGCCGGCGTTGATCACCGCCGCATCCACCTTCTGGGCGAGCAGGGCGGGCGCGCCGGAGGCCTTGTGGCGGACCACCAGCAGGTCGCAGTTCATCGCGTTCAGCGTCGCCGCGGTGTCGAGCAGGGTCTCGCCCTTGGAGACCGAGGAGGTCGAGACCGACATGTTGATCACATCGGCGCCGAGCCGCTTGCCGGCGAGCTCGAAGCTCGTGCGGGTGCGGGTGGAATCCTCGAAGAACAGGTTGATCAGCGTCCGGCCGCGCAGCACGTCCCGCCGCGTCTTGCCCGACCGGTTGAGCAGCACGTAGCTCTCGGCGAGGTCGAGCAGGGCGGAAATGTCGCGCGGGTGGAGCCCTTCGATTCCCAGGAGATGGCGCGTCGGCAACCGCATGACGGTCTCCTTACAGCCCCGCCGCGCCGGCGGGAAGAGCGCTTCCTACTGGCTGGCCCAGACGATGCGGTGAAGGGCGCCGATCTCCTCGGTCATGAAGCCGCGGGGCGGGTAGGCGGGATTGAAGCAGCCGAGATCGACCCGGGAGACGGTGCGGCGCAGCAACTGCCGGGCCATCACCTCGCCACCGGCGGTACGGATGACGACACGGTCGCCGGTGCGCACGGGGGACGCGGGCGAGACCACGATGATGTCGCCATCGCGATAGACGGGGTCCATCGAATCGCCCTGGATGGTGAGCGCGAAGGCGTGCGGATCGCCGGCGATCCCGGCATCGCCGACGGGCAGGGCGATGCGGTCCCAGCCGCCGCCGGTCGGGTTGCCGCCCTCGTCGAAGAACCCGCCCTGGCCGGCCTGCGCGAGGCTGGCCAGCGGCACGGTGCGCACCGCCGGCCGGCGCGGGCGGCTGGTGCCGGCCGGCGTCGTGCTTCTGCCGCCGACCAGGGCGGCGAAGGCCTCGATGCCGATGCTGCTGGCCGAGAGAATCTTGGCGATGCTCTCGGTCGAGGGCCAGCGCAGCCGGCCATCCGGCGTGCGGCGCTTCGAGGGATTGAAGCTGGTGGGGTCGAGCCCGGCGCTGCGGGCAAGGGCGGAAGCCGACAGCCCCCGTTGCGCCGCCAGCGCGTCAATCGCCCGCCAGATATCTTCGTGCTGCATCGTCTTGTTCTTAACGGATTTATGGGTCTTTGAAAGAAAAAATTAAGGAAAACCATGAGTTAACGCTTGCGGCGGATACAACCTCTGGTTAGTATGTTCTTGTTTCGTTCTCATGGAGCTGTCGCGATGATCTTCGCCCCGTCAGAACCGCTGAGTCCAGATGCGAAACAGAATTGGAGAATGACCGGCGAACAGGAAAAAAATTCCGGAACCGCCGGAAAGATCCGAGCCCGCTTTCAGAAGGAGACATGAAATGACTTTGACCCTGCGCAACCTTTCCGTCCTCGCCTACGCCAACGGCTTCACCCTCTGGCACTATCGCGCAGGCAACGAGGCGCTTTCCGTCCTTGAGGATGACGGGTTCTTCGGCCCGGCCGCCGACCTGATCGCGCCGGGGGACATCGTGATGGCCTCCGGTTCCCAGGGCGCGCGGATGGGTGCGATCGCCCGCCGTGGCGACCACCTCGTGCTGGCGCCGATATAGGCCGCGGCCCAAAGGGCCTGCCCGCGCCGCCCGAACGATGGACAATTGCCTCGGCGGCGCGGCGGGCCTATCCCTGTTGCATGACCGTGAACATTGCCATCTGCCAGACCGAGGGCCGTTTCGCCGATCCCGAAGCGGGGCACACCCTGCTCGGCGAGGAGGCGCGGGCCGCCGCCGCCGCCGGCGCGGATCTTCTGGTGCTCCCGGAACTGTTCCTGACCGGATACAATCTCGGCGCGGCGCGTGCGCGGGAGCTGGCGCTGGATCCGGAAGGGGAGCAAATCGGCCGGGCGAGGGCACTCGCGGCCGAGGTCGGCATCGCGCTGTGCTTCGGCTTCCCCGAGCGTGTGGGCGACGGGGTCGCGAACAGCGCGATCCTGATCGACGAGGCCGGCGGCGCGCGGCTGATCTATCGAAAGGTGCACCTGTTCGGGGATCTCGACCGCGGGATGTTCGCGCTACGGGGGGATGGATTTCCGGTTGTCGCCTGGCGGGGGCTGAGCCTGGGCCTCGCGATCTGCTATGACATCGAATTCCCCGAGACGGCGCGGATGATGGCGCTGGCGGGAGCCGACCTGATCCTGGTGCCCACGGCGCTGATGCCGCCTTATTACGTTGTGGCGGATTCGCTGGTCCCCGCCCGGGCCTATGAAAACCAGGTCTACATCGCCTATGCCAATCATTGCGGCGGCGAGCCGGGGATCGACTATATCGGCCATTCCTCGATCTGCGGGCCGGACGGCGCGGTGCTGGCCAAAGCGGGCGCCGGCCCGACGCGACTGATGGCGCGGATCGATCCCGGACACCTCGCCGAAGTGCGCCGCCGCGATCCGTTGCTGGCCGACCGGCGGCCGGTGCTCTACGGGACGATCGCGGGCTGAGGCGGGCCGTTCAGAGCCGGCGGAGCATGACGATCCGGTTGGAATTGGTTCCCCGCGTGCCGTTGCTGACGCCCCAGCAATTCGAGGTCTTGGTGAAGGTCTGAAGGTTGACCAGCACGCCAAGCCGTTGAAAGGGCAGGCCATCCGCCGCTTGCCAGACGCGCTTTTCGAGCAGCACCCGGCCGCGCCGCACCTCGCCCACCTCGAAGGCGACATGGCCGCCCGGCCGCACGAGCCGGGCCAGTTCGGCGAGCACGCGGCGCACCATTTCCGTCCAGGCGGCTTCGCTCCGGTGCAGGTCGATTGCGACCGCGCCGGGATCGATCCCGGCGAACCAGCAGCGCAGCCAGTTGTCGGCCGCATAGTCCACGACATCGAGAAACGGCGGCGAGGTGACGACCAGGGCGACCGAGCGCGCGGCCAGGCCCGGAACATGCCAGGCCGGACCGGTGTGCAGGCCAGGCGCGCCACAGGCGGGAACGGTGCCGTCGCGCAGCAGGGATTTCGATTTCCGGAGGATGAGGGCGGCGATGTCGCGCTCGGGTGGGGCGAGGCCCAGCCTTTCGTTAATCCGACGCTGCGCCGTGACGGACACGGCCTGGTTGGGCGGCATCGAGCGGCCGGAGAAGAAGCCGGGGGAGTGGCCGGTGAGCCGGTTGATCGCGACCATGCGAATCCAGTCGGCGACCGGATCGGGCCGCACGGCGCCCAGCGGGGCGCGTTCGGCGAGCCAGTCCCGCAGCGCCTCGAGGCGGGCGAGGGTCATGGGATGGTAGAAGGCCAGCAGGTCGTCGCGACGGATTTTCCCGAGCGCCCAGTCCACGCTGCGCAGCGAATCGGCGATATCATGCAGATCGATCGGCCGCAGCCGGGGGCGGCACATCAGCGCGGCAAGCGGATTGATGTCGTTGCCGGCGGCCCGGCGCTGCATCAGCGCCGCCTGCACCAGCGTTGTGCCACGGCCCATGAAGGGGTCGAACACGAGATCGCCCGGGGCAGTGAGGCGGGAAATGAAGAAGGCCGGAAGCTGTGGCTTGAAGCAGGCCCGGTAGGAAATCTCGTGGATCGCGTGGGCCTGGCGCTGGCCGGACGTCCAGAACGCGTTGATGAAATAATCGATCCCGTCCGCGCGTTCGTGGCGTGTTATGCCGTCGAAATCACGGAAGTCGAGAATTCCGTCGATGAGCGTCCGGTCGGGAAAAGGCTTCGGCAATGTCATGTTCAAGATGTCCATGAAGCCCACGGATCACTTCAGACGTGGTGAAAATCTGCGTCTTCCGGATTTCAGGTGTTCATGATCTGGCATTTGGCGAGGGCTTCTGTCCGTGGTCGCTTTTCGTGCCGCATGCAATACTGAAGCAATAGTCTTCAGCCTCCGAAGCCCGCCGGCTGGCCACCGAAGGGCACTTGACCGGAAGCCTGAACCCGGCAAAACACGGCTATTCAGACAGAACGCCGGGTTAGCACAGCGGTAGTGCAGCGGTTTTGTAAACCGAAGGTCGGGGGTTCAAATCCCTCACCCGGCACCAGCTTTTCGGACAGCGTGGGCGTCTCGACAAGGTAGGCCGCGCCTGAATCGGCGCTGCGCCCATGGCCGTGGCCGGGGCTCGGTTTCGCCCCTTCGGCGAACGGTCATGATGCATGAGACAACATCGAATTGGCCTTGAGATCGGACCATCCGACGGGGCGGTCGATAGTAACCCGGTGAGGACATGCCTCACCGGGAGATTTTTTCATGTCAGGGGGAGAGTGTTCCGGTTCGGCCCGTCTGTCTGCCCGAATGTCCCGAACACGATTTCATCATGACCAAACCTCGTCCCAGGAGCCGGCCGTCGAGGCCTTGCTGTATTCGGTCGCGCGGTTCTCGAAGAAGTTCGTGTGCTCGACGGCGTTGAGCATCTCGTCGAGCCAGGGAAGCGGATTCTTGTCGACATGGAAGAGCGGGTTGAGTCCGAGCTGGAGCAGACGGCGATCCGCGATATAGCGGATGTAGCGCTTCACCTCTTCGGCGGTCAGCCCCTCGACGGCGCCGAACTCGAAGGCGAGGTCGATGAAGGCATCCTCGTGATCGACGATGGTGGCGCAGCAGAGATAGATCTCGCGCCGCAGTTCCTCGGTCCAGATTTCCGGGTTCTCGGCGACGAAGGTACGGAACAGCTTGATCACCGAGTTGCAGTGCAGGCTCTCGTCGCGCACCGACCAGGAGACGATCTGGCCCATCCCCTTCATCTTGTTGAAGCGCGGGAAGTTCAGCAGGATCGCGAAGGAGGCGAAGAGCTGCAGCCCTTCGGTGAAGGCGCCGAAAGCGGCCAGCGTCTTGGCGATCTCGTGCTTCGAGTCGACGCTGAATTCCTGCATGTAGTCATACTTGTCCTTCATCTCCTTGTATTTGAGGAAGGCCGAGTATTCGACTTCGGGCATGCCGATCGTGTCGAGCAGGTGCGAATAGGCGGCGATATGGATCGTCTCGATGTTCGAGAAGGCCGACAGCATCATCAGCACTTCCGTCGGTTTGAACACCTGGCTGTAGTGCTTCATGTAGCAGTTGTTCACCTCGACATCCGCCTGGGTGAAGAAGCGGAAGATCTGGGTGAGCAGGTTGCGCTCGCCGGGGGTGAGGTTGCGGTGCCAGTCCTTCACGTCGTCCGCGAGGGGAACTTCCTCCGGCAGCCAGTGGACGCGCTGCTGGGTCAGCCATGCCTCGTAGGCCCAGGGGTAGCGGAACGGCTTGTAGACCGGGTTTTCCGTGAGCAAGTCGAAATGCGCGGGGGTTTCGACCGGGATGGGCGCGGCGGTATCGGCGGTGGTGACGGACATTCAGGCAGATCCTCGGAAAGACGTGGGAACGCGGCGGCCGGACTACTGGCAGGCCAGGCATTCCTCGTAATTGGTCGTGCTTGCGGCGGCGGCAACCAGCGGTGCCGGGGCCGGCGCGGTGCGGTTGGCGGCGTCGCCGTGCTCGTGGCGCTGCACCTTCTCGCTCACCGTGTCAGCGCGCTGGATCGAGAGAGAGCGGCAGTAATAGAGCGACTTCACGCCCTTCTTCCATGCCTGGAAATGGATCTGGTGCAGATCCCGCTTGTGGACATTTGCCGGCAGGAAAACGTTGATCGACTGGCTCTGGCAGATATACGGCGTGCGGTCGGCGGCGTGTTCGATCACCCAGCGCTGGTCGAGTTCGAAGGCGGTCTTGAAGACGGCCTTCTCGTCGTCGGTGAGAAAATCGAGATGCTGTACCGAGCCCTTGCTGACGGTGATGTTCGACCAGGTTTCCTCATCGTCGCGGCCCTTGGCGGCGAGGAGCTGCTGCAGGTGGCGGTTGCGCACCGAGAAACTGCCGGACAGGGTTTTCTGCAGGAAGACATTGGCGGCGATCGGCTCGATGCCGGGGCTCGAATTGCCGGCGATGATCGAGATCGAGGCGGTCGGCGCGATCGCCATCTTGTGCGAGAAGCGCTCCATCACGCCGTATTCGGCGGCGTCGGGGCAGGGGCCGCGTTCCTCGGCGAGCTTGCGCGAGGCGGCATCGGCGCCGGCGCGGATATGCCGGAAGATGCGGATGTTCCACGCCTTCGCCATCGCGCTCTCGAACGGAATGTTGAGCGACTGCAGCAGCGAGTGGAACCCCATCACGCCGAGGCCGACCGAGCGCTCGCGCATCGCGGCGTATTTGGCGCGGGCCATCGAGTCCGGCGCGCTATCGATGAAATCCTGCAAGACGTTGTCGAGGAAGCGCATCACGTCCTCGATGAACTGCGGATTGTCGTGCCATTCGAGCCATGTCTCGAGATTGATCGATGACAGGCAGCAGACGGCGGTGCGCTGCTGGCCGTGATGATCAAGGCCGGTGGGCAGGGTGATCTCGGCGCAGAGATTGGAGGTCTTTACCTCGAGGCCGGCGAGCTTGTGGTGCTCGGGCCGCGCGTTGTTCACGTGGTCGGCGAAGATGATGTAGGGCTCGCCGGTCTCGATCCTGGCGGTCAGGATGCGGATCCAGAGCGAGCGGGCGGAGACGGAGCGGACATGCGCGCCGTCCTTGGGCGAGGTGAGGGCCCACATCTCGTCCGCCTCCACGGCGCGCATGAACGCGTCGGAGACCAGGATGCCGTGATGCAGGTTGAGCGCCTTGCGGTTCGGATCGCCGCCGGTGGGGCGGCGGATCTCGATGAATTCCTCGACCTCCGGATGGGAAATCGGCAGGTAGACGGCGGCCGAACCACGGCGCAGCGAGCCCTGGCTGATCGCCAGCGTCAGGCTGTCCATCACCCGGATGAAGGGAACGACGCCCGAGGTCTTGCCGTTCTGGCCGACCTTCTCGCCGATCGAGCGCAGGTTGCCCCAATAGGAGCCGATGCCGCCGCCCTTGGAGGCGAGCCAGACATTCTCGTTCCAGAGATCGACGATGCCTTCCAGGCTGTCCGACGCCTCGTTGAGGAAGCAGGAGATCGGCAGGCCGCGCTTGGTGCCGCCGTTCGACAGCACCGGGGTCGCCGGCATGAACCAGAGCTTGCTGATGTAGTCGTAGAGCCGCTGGGCGTGCTCGGCGTCGTCGCCATAATAGGAGGCGACGCGGGCGAACAGGTCCTGATAGCTTTCGCCCGGCATCAGATAGCGGTCGTTCAGCGTCGCGCGGCCGAATTCGGTGAGCAGCGAATCGCGCGAGCGGTCGATCCTGATCTGATAACCCCCACGGATCTGCACATCGGTGTCGAGCAATGCGGGTTCGGGTCGGTTGATCGCGTTCATTGCAGTGGGGGCTCCCGTCGTTTCGGCGAAGCACATAACAACATATTGGGTAGGCATCGCGCAATCGCCACTAGATCAAGTTAATCCAAAAAAATCTCTTGCGCCGAGTCGGGCCCGGACGGTCTTATGTGTTCGTTGTTTGTTCTTATGCTAGACTTATGGCGCCGGCCCGGCAAGCGGGTGGCCGCACAATGCCGAATCGACGCAAAGGCCCGCGCGATCTGCATCGCGCGGGCCTGAAAAACCGTGGGGCGGTCGGGAGAGGCGGAAGCCGCGGTTCAGCGCAGCCCCTGGCAGAAGGTCTGGATGCGGGTGCAGGCGTCGCGCAGCGCCTCGGTCGAGGTCGCGTAGCTGACCCGGAAATAGCCGGGATAGATGAAGGCGCTGCCATGCACGGCCGCGACTCCCTGCTCTTCCAGCAGCGCCGTGACGAAGGCCTCGTCATCGACGATTTTTGTTCCGCCCGCCGAGGTCTTGCCGAGGCAGCCGGCGATCGAGGGGAAGACGTAGAACGCGCCCTCGGGCTTCGAGCAGGTGATGCCCGGGGCCTCGTTGAGCATCGCGACCACGAGATCCCGCCGCTCGCGATAGGCGGCGCGCATCACGTCGATCGCGTCCTCCGGGCCTTCCAGCGCGGCGAGGGCCGCGGCCTGGCTGACCGAGGAGGTGTTCGAGGTCGACTGGCTCTGCAGCTTGTCCATCGCCTTGATGAGCTGGACCGGCGCGCCGCAGAAGCCGATTCGCCAGCCGGTCATCGCATAGGCCTTGGAGCAGCCGTTCATCGTCACCGTGCGCTCGCGCAGCTTCGGCTCGACGCCGACGATGGTGGCCGGAGCAAAGCCGTCATAGACGAGCTTCTCGTAGATGTCGTCGGTGAACACCCAGATGTCGGGGTGGCGCAGCAGCACGTCGCAGATCGGGCGGAGGTCTTCCGCCGAATAGGCCGCCCCGGTCGGGTTCGAAGGCGAGTTCAGCATCAGCCACTTGGTCTTCGGCGTGATCGCCGCCTCGAGATCCTCGGCGCGCAGCTTGAAGCCGTTGTTCTGGCTGCAGGGGACGAAGACCGGCTTGCCCTCGGCGAGCTGGACGATGTCCGGATAGCTGACCCAGCACGGTGTCGGGATGATCACCTCGTCGCCGGCCTCGACGGTGGCGAGCATGGCGTTGAAGATGACCTGCTTGCCGCCGGTCGAGACGATGATCTCCTGCGGCGTGTAGTCGATCCCGTTGTCGCGCTTGAATTTCGCGGCGACGGCCTTGCGCAGCGCCATGGTGCCGGCGACGTCGGTATACTTGGTCTCGCCCGCCTCTATCGCGGCGATGGCGGCGCGCTTGATGTGGTCCGGCGTGTCGAAATCAGGCTCGCCGGCGGAGAGGCTGATGATGTCGCGGCCCTCGGCCTTGAGCTGGCGCGCCTTGGTCGAAATGGCGATCGTCTGGCTCGGGCTGATCCGGTTCAGGCGTGCGGCGATCAGGTTCATGTGCGATGCTCCCCGTGACAACGGCCCCGATGTAACCGAACTGCCGCGCGATGAACATGGCCCTGATGCGCGGGCCGGCACGAACTCCGCTCATGACGGGGCTTGCCGAGCGGGCGCCGACGCCATATCAACCGGGTCGAATGGGGTGTAGCCAAGCGGTAAGGCAGCGGATTTTGATTCCGCCATGCGGAGGTTCGAATCCTCCCACCCCAGCCAGGCCACGACGCGGCCTGGGCTCCGGGGATCAAACCTCAGGGAGATGAATGATATGTATCTGATTCTTAATCGGATTTGACACTATATGCTTTCTGGCGGGCTATCAGGCATCCGCTGATTCGGATATTCACGGCCGGCCCGGGCCATCGCGCCCCCTGTCGGCAGGAGCAGTGATTTCGACATGAACGACACGACACCGGCCGCGCCGGCGCTGAGCACGTTTCGCAAACAATCGCATTTCACCCTGTCGGCCGATCGCGGCTGGGGCCAGCGCGTGCGACTGGCTTCGACCGATCTGGTCGAGGGAGCAAAGCTCTGGCGCCTGATCTGGACGCTCGCCTTCTACGACATCAAGCTCCGCTATCGCGGCTCGGCGCTGGGGCCGTTCTGGCTGACCATCTCCACCGGCGTCCAGGTGGCGGCAATGGCCTTTCTCTACGGCGTGCTCTTCCGCACCGACATCCACACCTACCTGCCGTATCTCGCCATCTCGATGGTGCTCTGGACGTATCTCAACACCCTGATCTCCGAGGGCAGCACCTGCTTCTCCCAGAGCGACACGCTGATCAAGGGCACGCGGATGCCCTTCGTCGTGCATGCGGCGCGCAACGTGGTGCGCAACACGATCGTGCTCGCCCATAACCTGATCGTCATCGTCGTCGTCTTCGCGATCATGGACGTGCATCAGAGCCTGTATTCGCTGCTCGCCATCCCGGCGCTCGCCTTGTGGATGATCGACGCCGTCGCGATCTCGCTGCTGATGGGCGCGCTCTGCGCCCGCTTCCGCGACCTGCCGCAGATCATCCTGTCGGTCATGCAGATCGCCTTCTTCATCACGCCGGTGATCTGGTATGCGAAGGTGCTGAACAGCCATCCGCTCGGCAAGCTGCTCATCGAGTTCAACCCCTTCTACCCGATCCTCGAAATTCTCAGGGCGCCGCTGCTTGGCACGCCGATCAGCCTGCAGATCGGCCTCGAGGCCGTGTTCGTGTCCGCCCTTCTGGTCCTGCTCGCCGCGGTCGGCTTCGCCCGCATGCGCGGCCGCGTGGCATACTGGGTGTAAGCCATGACCCATCTGACCGCGTTCAACATTTCCGTCGACTTTCCGCTCTATCACGCGGAAAGCCGGTCGCTGAAGAAGACCCTGATCGGCCATGCCTCGTCGCGTTTCGCGCGGGACCAGCGTAGCCGGCCGGTCGTGCAGGCGCTGCGCAACATCTCCTTCTCGCTGAGGTCGGGAGACCGGCTCGGCCTGATCGGCTCGAACGGCTCGGGCAAGACCACGCTGCTGCGCGCGCTTTCCGGAATCTACCAGCCGACGGTCGGGTCGCTTTCGATGGAAGGGCGGCTGACCTCGCTGCTCGATCCCGGCCAGGGGATGAACCCCGACCTCACCGGGCGCGAGAACATCCGCCTGCGTGGCCAGTATCTCGGCCTCGCGCGTCCCGAAATCGACCGGCTCGAGGCGGATGTCGAGGATTTCTCCGAACTCGCCCAGTTCCTCGACCTGCCGGTGCGCAACTATTCCTCGGGCATGGTGGTGCGCCTCGCCTTCGCGATGGCGACGGCGTTTCCCCCCGAGATCCTGCTGATGGACGAATGGATCCTCGCCGGCGACGCCGCCTTCATGGAAAAGGCGAAGGACCGCGTCGAGGGCATGGTGCGCCATGCGGAGGTGCTTGTCCTCGCCAGTCACAGCGCCTCGATCCTCGTGGAGTGGTGCAACCGTCTGCTCTGGCTCGATGGCGGGCAGATCCGCGCCGACGGGCCGCCGATGAAGATCCTCGCCGACTACCTGCCGCCGCAGCAATACGAGGAATTGGTCGCCGCGCATGGCGAGACCGGGAGTTCCCGCCGCCTGCCCCGAAAGGACTGACCGGCCGGAAGCGGCCTTCGGCGCTCCGCCCCTCCCGCCTCCGGTCGGGGCAGGGCGTCATTCGCCGCCGAGCAGCCTGCCGTAATAGCGATGCGCTTCGGGCGGCAGGCCGGGCGCGGCGTCGCGCCGGATCAGTTCGCCCTGGATCCGCCTGGCGTCGGAATGCGCGCCGGCCTTGCCGATGCTGACCGTGCTGTCGTTCTGGTTGCCGAACTCGCCCGCGCCGCCGGCGGCATGCTGGCCGAGGCCCGAAGGCCCGCCGCCCGGCATCGCCGCCTTGCCGGGCATCGTCGCGAGGGCGTTCTGTGCCTGTTGCAGCGCCGCGATCGCTGCCCGCTCGCCGGACAGCCCGGCCCGCATGTCGCCCGCGCGGAGCGCGTTCCCGGCGCTCGCCATCGCCTGCTGGCCATGACCGAGTTGCGCCTGCCCCGGCAGTCCCGCGCCCGCCATGGCTCTGGCGGCGGATGAAAGCTGGCGGCGCAGCGCATCCTGCCGCCCGGCCAGCCCCGCCGACGGACTCGACTCTGGAATTGCCGCCTGGTTGCCGAACCTGGGCACCGTTGCCCGCTGCGCCGTCTGGTCCATCAGCCGCGCCTCCTGGCGCATGATGGAGGCGAGATGACGCGCCGCCTCCTGCTGCCGCTGCGCCGCCTGCGACTCCGAACGGGCGCTCGGGTTCTGCATCCGGTCGAGCATCTGCCGGAGTTTCGCCAGGTCCTGCCGGGCCCGGGCCGTTTCGCCCGCCGCCAGTTCGTTCTCGATCCGGTGGGCCAGACGGTCGATGGCGCTCCTCCGCGCGGCGGCGCGGGCGTCCGGCGTGCCGTGCGCGGCCTGCCTTGCCTGCATGGCGCGGTCGAGGCGCGATATCAGCCGTTCGATTGTCTGCCGGTCGGCCGGATGGCCGGCGAGGCCGCGCTTCAGCGCCTGGCGCAGTGCCTGGGCGGCTTCATCAAATTTCTGCACCGCCTTGTAGGTCGCGCCGAGTTCGGCGCGCTGGACGAGCATCCAGAGGCTGGCCTGGGCCTGGGCGTAATCCGGCGTTGCCGGCCCGAAGCCGGCGGCGAAGCGCGCGAGTGCCTTGCGCGTGCCGGGCGTAAGCGGACCCGGCGGCGCCGCGGCGAGCGCGCGGAGTCGCGCCGCGAGCACCGTGCGCCCCGGCGTGCCGAGCGCGAGGTCGTGCCGGAGGACCTCGATCGCCCGCGCGACCTGATTGTGCAGGGCGGGGGCGGGGAGTTGGAACCGCGCGGGCGAGGAGGTGCCGGTCTGGCCGTCGCGGTTCACGGCGGCCAGCGTGCCGTCCACCATCATGCCGGCGAGTGGGCTGGCGAGCAGATCAAGCCGGGCGCTGCCGGCGAATGAGGCCGCGTGCGCGGGGGGCGCTGGCAGGGCGGCATGGTCGGGCACCGCGCCCGGCGCATCCACGGGCGCCATGTCGAGGCCGAGGGCGGTGAGGCCGTAGCGGCTGGTGCCGCGCCAGGCGAGGGCCACATGCTGCCCATCACCGGCCGGCCCGGGTGGGGCGGCGAAGCCGATCCGCGGCGGGGTCGGCTCGATCACCGTGATCCGGTACCGCGCGATGCGGTTCCAGAACGGCCCGATCGTCAGCGTCGCCGTATGGTCGAGCCGGAGGCGGGCGCGGAAGCTGCCGGTCGCGATATTCGTGAAATCGAGCGCCTTGCCGGCGATCCGCGCGGCTGGCGCGGCGCTGCCCGCGCCGGTGACGACGACCGACAGGGTCGAGCCCGCGAGCGCGCGGACCTTGCCGGTTCCGGCGCCGATCAGGCGCGGCGTGGTTCCGGCCCAGCGCGGCGGGGTGATCCAGGCCTGCACGCCAAGGCCGGGGCGGGCGAAGGGCGAGGTGAAATCGACACTGGCCGCAAGCCGTGGCCCGGCCTGCGATCCGGCGGCGATCCACGCGGCGATCAGGCCGAGCAGGAGCAGGAAGCGCAGCGCGAACGGATCATGCGCCGCGAAATCCGGCCGCGGCAGGCCGACCCTTGCGGTGGCGAGCGAACGGTCGAGCCGGGCGCGGTGCGCATCCCAGAGCGGCATCGCGCCGGCCAGCGCCGGTTCGTCGCCAAGGGCGGCGAGCGGGCGGTGCGGCAGGCGGGAATCGCGCTCGATGCGGCGGTCGGCGGCCTCGGGCGCGGGCGGGCGATAGCGCCGGATCGCGTGGCGGAGCGCGAAGGCAAGGGCGATCAGGCCGGCGAGATCCGCCTTCCAGCCGCCGAATCCGGCGAGGCCGACGATGAGGAACACCGCGATCACGCAAGCGGGCAGCATCGCGGCAATGGCGACGGCCTCGATCGCCAGCACGCGGCGCGCCCGCCGCCGCAGCCGGGCGAGGCGCGCCGCCGGCATTACCGGCGCGGCGGCACGATCTCGTCGCGCCAGAGTTCATCCAGCGCCTGGCGCCGGCGGATCAGCTGCGGCGCGCCGTCGGCGATCATCACCTGGGCGGCGAAGGGGCGGCCGTTATAGGTGCTGCTCATCGTCGCGCCATAGGCCCCGGCATCGAGCAGCGCGACCAGCGCGCCGGGGGCAAGTTCTGGCAGGTCGTGGGTGCCGAAACGGTCGCTGCTCTCGCAGACCGGACCGACCACCTCGGCCGGCGCCGGGGCGCCCGCGGCATCGGCGGCGCCGACCGGGACGATGCCGTGCCGCGCGCCATAGAGCGCCGGGCGAATCAGGTCGTTCATCCCGGCATCGAGCACGACGAACCGTTCCGCTCCGGCGCGCTTGACGAGCGTCACGCGGGCGAGCAGCACGCCGGCCGGGCCGACGAGCCAGCGGCCGGGTTCGACGATCAGCTCCAGATCGTGGCCGCCGAGCACGCGGCGGACCATCGCCGCCTGCGCCGCGAAGGGGAAGGCGGTGCCATCGTCATAGGGAATGCCGAAGCCGCCGCCGAGGTCGAGGCGGCGCACCGCGAGCCCCTCGCCGCGCAGCGCCCCGATCAGGCCGAGCACGCGCCGGTAAGCCGCCTCGAAGGCGGCGGGCGCGAAGATCTGGCTGCCGATATGGGTGGAAAACCCGACCGCCTCGATGCCCGGCAGCGCCGCGGCATGGCGATACAGCGCGCCCGCGTCATCGAAGCCGATGCCGAACTTGTCGCCCTTCCGGCCGGTGCTGATCTTGTCGTGCCCGCCGGCGGCGACATCCGGGTTCACCCGCAGCGCGACCGGTGCGGCAACTCCCATCGCCGCGGCGATGCCGGAGATCATCTCCAGCTCCTCGGCGCTTTCGACATTGAGCTGGCCGATGCCGGCGGCGAGCGCGCGGCGCAGCTCGTCCTCCCGCTTGCCCACGCCGGAGAACACCATCGCCCCCGGCGCGATCCCGGCGGCCTCGGCGCGGGCGAATTCGCCGGCACTGGTCACGTCCGCCCCGGCGCCGCCGGCCCGCACCAGGCCGAGGATCGCGAGGTGGTCGTTCGCCTTCACGGCGTAGCGGATCGCCGGCGCCAGCCCCTCGCCGGCGAAGGCCGCGCGCAGGGCGGCGAGCCGCCCCTCGATCGTCGCGGCGCTGTAGACCCAGGTGGGCGTGCCGTGGGCGGCGGCGATGGACGCGAGCGGCACGTCATCGAGGCACAGCCCGTCCATCGCGTGGAACGAAAGGTTCGGCCGGGCGGCGACGAGACGGTGCCAGGCCTGGTCGCGGGTGAGGGCGTTCATCATTCGGAGGGATATTGATGCGGGTAGATCACCTGGCTCGCCGGGCCGGGCGGCGAGGGCGCGCCGGCCCGGCCGCAGGCGGCGAGAGCGGCGCAGGCGAGCAGGACGAGCAGCAGCGAGCGGGTCATGCCAGCGTCTCCTGCCAGCGCGCGGCGGCGCGGGCGACATTGTCGGGCGCGGTGCCGCCGAGGGTGCGGCGGGCGGCGACCGAGGCCTCGATGGTCAGCACATCATACACCGCCTCGGTGATCCGCGGCTCGACCTCCTGCATGACCGAGAGCGGCAGGGCGACGAGCTCGAGCCCGCGCGACTCGGCCTCGCTCACGATCCGGCCGGTGACGTGATGGGCGGTGCGGAAGGGCAGGCCGAGATCGCGCACGAGATAGTCTGCAAGATCGGTCGCGGTCGAGAAATCGGCGCCGGCCACGGATCGCATCCGCAGCACGTCCGGCATCATGTCGCGCACCATGCCGGTCATCGCGGCGAGGCAGAGTTCGGCGGCATCGGCGGCGTCGAACACCGGCTCCTTGTCCTCCTGCATGTCCTTCGCATAGGCGAGCGGCAGGCCCTTCATCACCGCGAGCAGGCCGGTGAGCGCCCCGAAGATCCGCCCGGCCTTGGCGCGGGCGAGTTCGGCGGCGTCCGGGTTGCGCTTCTGCGGCATAATCGACGAGCCGGTGGTATAGGCGTCGGACAGCCGGATGAAGCGATAGGGCGCGCTGGTCCAGATGATGATCTCCTCGGCGAAACGCGAAAGATGCATCGCGAGGATGGAGAGGGCGGAGAGGAATTCAAGCGCGAAGTCGCGGTCCGAGACCGAATCGAGCGAATTCGCGGTCGGCCGGTCGAAGCCGAGGGCGGCGGCGGTCATGCTGCGGTCGATCGGGAAGGTGGTGCCGGCGAGGGCGGCCGCGCCGAGCGGGCATTCGTTCAGCCGCCGGCGCGCATCGGCGAGGCGGCCGCGGTCGCGCGACAGCATCTCGACATAGGCGAGCAGGTGATGCCCGAGCGTCACCGGCTGGGCGGTCTGCAGATGGGTGAAGCCAGGCATGATGGTGGCCGCGTGTTCGGCCGCGCGGTCGGCCAGCGCGCGCATCAGCTCGCGCACCTGGCCGTCGAGACTGTCGATCGCGTTGCGCACCCAGAGGCGGAAATCGGTCGCCACCTGGTCGTTGCGGCTGCGCGCGGTGTGCAGCCGGCGCCCGGCCTCGCCGATGCGCGCGACCAGCCAGGCCTCGATATTGGTGTGGATGTCCTCGAGCGCGGGATCGAAGGTGAACGACCCCTCGGCGATCGCCTCGGCGATCTCGGCGAGTCCGGCGCGGATCGCCGCCTCGTCCTCGGCGGAGATGATTCCCATCGCGGCGAGCATGCCGGCATGGGCGAGGCTGCCTTCGATATCCTCCCGCCAGAGCCGCTGATCGAACCCGATCGAGGCATTGATCGCCTGCATCACGGATGCGGGACCGGCGGCAAATCGTCCGCCCCATTGCAGGCGGGATGGTTGCGTTCCGGCCTGATCGGCACCAGAATTCGTCATATTCGGTTTGGAAGAGGTATCGGCGGTCATGCGTTTCGGGCTTTCTCGGCGGCAGTTCGCGGCTCTGGGTGCGGGTCTTGTGCTGCCTGACTTAACTTCGCTCGCCGGGATCGGCAAATCCGCCGAGGCGATGGAGCTGCCGGATGTCGCCCCCAATCTCGACGTGACCGTGCCGCAGCCGCTGCCGGACTTCCACTTCCTCGATGCGTTCGGCCGGCGGCTGACGCTGGCCCATTTCCGCGGCGAGGGGCTGGTGGTGAATTTCTGGGCGACCTGGTGCCCGCCCTGCCGCGCCGAACTGCCCACGCTGGTCGCCCTCAATCCGCGGATCCGGGGCGATGGCATCCGCGTGCTGCCGATCTCCGTGGACAGCCAGGGGATCAAGGCGGTGCGACCCTATTACGCGAAGCACCACATCACCGGCGTGCCGATCCTGCTCGACCCGAGTTCGAGCGCGCTCGACGCGTTCGACGTGAACGGGATTCCCTTCACCGTGATCGTCGACCGCAAGGGGCAGATGGTCGCCTCCCTCCAGGGGGCGGGTGACTGGAACACGCCGGCGACGATCGCGCAGCTGCGCAAGCTGATCGGGCCGAAGCCGGCGGCGGCCTCAGGCACCACGGCGACCTGATCCGCCGCGCCGGCTCTTGCCCCGCCGCGATCCGGCTGATAGGCCGCGCGTGAGGTAGAACCGGGACAGAGAACGATGGCTGAAAACAGCGTGAAGAAAGTTGTGCTGGCCTATTCGGGCGGGCTCGATACGAGTGTCATTCTCCGCTGGCTGCAGACCGAGCGCGGGGCGGAGGTCGTCACCTTCACCGCCGATCTCGGCCAGGGCGAGGAACTTGAGCCGGCGCGGCGCAAGGCCGAGATGTTCGGCGTCAAGGAAATCTTCGTCGAGGACCTGCGCGAAACCTTCGTGAAGGATTTCGTCTTCCCGATGTTCCGCGCCAACGCGCTCTACGAGGGCCAGTACCTGCTGGGCACCTCGATCGCCCGGCCGCTGATCGCGCAGCGGCAGATCGAGATCGCCGAGGCGGTTGGCGCGGACGCCGTGGCGCATGGCGCGACCGGCAAGGGCAACGACCAGGTCCGCTTCGAACTGGCCTATTACGCGCTGAAGCCGGATGTGAAGGTCGTCGCCCCCTGGCGCGAGTGGAACCTGACGAGCCGCACCAAGCTGCTCGAATTCGCCGAGGCGCACCAGATTCCCATCGCCAAGGACAAGCGCGGCGAGGCGCCCTTCTCGGTCGATGCCAACCTGCTGCACTCCTCCTCCGAGGGCAAGATCCTCGAAGACCCCGCGCAGGCGCCGGACGAGATCGTCTACCAGCGCACCATCAGCCCCGAGGCGGCGCCGGACGTGGTGACGGAAATCAGCATCGATTTCGCGCAGGGCGACGCGGTGGCCCTGAACGGCGTGGCGCTCTCGCCGGCCACGCTGCTGACCAGGCTCAACGAGCTTGGCCGCGACAATGGCATCGGCCGGCTCGACCTCGTCGAGAACCGTTTCGTCGGCATGAAGTCGCGCGGCGTCTACGAAACGCCGGGCGGCACGATCCTGCTCGCGGCGCATCGCGCCATCGAGAGCATCACGCTCGACCGCGAGGCGGCGCATCTGAAGGACAGCCTGATGCCGCGCTATGCCGAGCTGATCTACAACGGCTTCTGGTTCAGCCCGGAGCGGCGGATGCTGCAGGCGCTGATCGACGCCAGCCAGAACTCCGTCACCGGCCGCGTGCGCCTGAAGCTCTACAAGGGCAACGTGATCGTCGCCGGCCGCGAAAGCCCCAACTCGCTCTACTCGGCGCGGATGGTCACTTTCGAGGATGACGAGGGCGCCTACAACCAGCAGGACGCGGCGGGGTTCATCAAGCTGAACGCCCTGCGCCTGCGCCTCGGCGGCGCCATCGGCCGGCGCGGCGGCGCGCTGTAAGGCATCCGGGTGATGGATCGGCGGTTCCGGCCCTTCGCCCGTCTTGCCGCCGCCGGCGGCCTTGCCCTGCTGCTCGCGGCCGGGGCGTTTGCCGCGCCGGCGCAGCACCCTATCGACGCCAGGACCCGCGCCGCGCTCGACCGCGAGGCGCATGCCCTGCTGCGGCAGAAGGGCGTCACCCATGTCGGTTTCTACGGGTTCACCATCGATCCGGCCGGGCATGTGACGAGCGCCTGGGTCGTGCGGTCCGCCGGCAATCCCCGGCTGGACGAGGCCGCGCTGGCCATGATCCGCAAGGCGATCCTGAAGCGCCGGCCAGCGGGCGCGCCGGCCCGGATGCAGTTCGTCATCCCGATCGAATTCCGCCGCCACGGCGCGCCGGTCGCGCCGTCTGCTCCATAATCGCCATATTTCGACCATGGCCGGGCCATGTTGCCCGGCTATCCGGATGGTGCGTACGAATGGAGGACCACAGCATGCAACAGATCCTTTCGACCCGCGCGCTCCGGCGTGCCGGCCTTGGCGTGGCGGTGATCGCCTCGGCGCTGGCGCTCGCCGGTTGCACCAATCCCTATGATCCGGGCCAGCGCGCTCTCGGCGGCGCCGCGATCGGCGCCGGCGCCGGTGCCGCGATCGGTGCCGCGACCGGCGGCAGCCCGGCGACCGGCGCGCTGATCGGTGGTGCCGTGGGGGCCGCGGGCGGCGCGCTGACAACCCCGTCCCCGCCGCCGCCGCCGCCGCCCGGCTATTACCGCAACGGCCAACCGGGATATGGCCAGGGCGGATACGATCGCCAGTACTACAATTCCGGCCGTCGCCCCGAGGACCGGCGCGACATGAACCGGTACCCCGACCAGCAGCAAGGCGGCTATTACGGCAACGGCTATCCCGGCGGATCGTATCAGCAGGGCGGCCAATACCAGTATCAGAACGGCAACCAGGGCGGCCCCTATCAGGGAAGCCCGTATGATCAGGGCAATGGCTACCCGAACGGCCAGTATTAGGGCAATTTTCCGATCCTTACGGATCGGATGATGCACTGGTGTCCTGCGCCTGAAATTCGTGGGTGAATTTCAGATTCGGGACACTAGCGGCATGCGCCGGCCCGGTTACTCGTCGGCGTAGGGGTTCTTGGTGCCGCGCAACGCGAGGCGGATCGGCGTGCCTTCGAGGCCGAACCGCTCGCGCAGCGAATTGACGAGGTAGCGCTGGTAGCTGTCGGGCGTGAGTTCCGCCCTGGTGCCGAACACCGCGAAGCTGGGCGGCCGCGCCTTGACCTGGGTGATATAGCGCAGCTTGAGCCGGCGCCCCTCGACCAGCGGCGGCGGGAAGCGTTCCAGCGCGCCCTCGAACCAGCGGTTGAGTGCGGAGGTGGTGACCCGCGTGTTCCAGATGCGGTCCGCCTCGCGCACCGCCGGCAGCAGTTTCTTGACACCCTCGCCGGTCTCGCCCGAGAGCGGCACCAGCGTGATCCCCTTCATCTGCGAGAGCGAGTGTTCCATCCGTTCGAGAATCGCGCGGCGGGTGCGGTCGCGGTCTTCCACCAGGTCCCACTTGGTCAGCGCGATGACGCAGGCGCGGCCCTCGCGCTCGATCAGCCGGGCAATGGTGAAATCCTGGTCGTGCAGCCCCTCATGCGCATCGATCGCGAGCACCACCGTATCGGCGAATTTCAGCGCCTCGATCGTCGATGAGGTGGAGAGTTTCTCCAGCCCCGCCTCGACCCGCGCGCGCCGGCGCAGCCCGGCGGTGTCGAACAGCCGATAGCGCCGCCCGGCCGAATCGGTCAGTTCGGCGGCGATCGCATCGCGGGTCAGGCCGGGTTCCGGGCCGGTGATCACCCGCTGCTCGCCCAGCAGCCGGTTCATCAGGGTCGACTTTCCGGCATTCGGCCGCCCGACGATGGCGAGGTGCATCGGCCGTTCGCCATCCTCATCCTCGACCTCGTCCGTCTCGGGCAGCGCCTCGATGATGCGGTCGATCAGGTCGGACACGCCCTCGTTATGCTCGGCGGATACCGCCACCGGCTCGCCGAGGCCGAGTTCATAGGCCTCCAGCGCCGCGTTGCTGCCGCCGCGCCCCTCCGCCTTGTTGGCGACGACAATCACCGGCTTGCCCGCCCGGCGCAGCCAGGCGGCGAAATGCCGGTCCTCCGGCAGCAGGCCGGCGCGGGCGTCGAACACGAACAGCACGAGATCCGCCTCGTCCACCGCCGTCCCGGTCGAGGCGCGCATCCGGCCCGGCAGCGTGTCCGGCGGCGCTTCCTCAAGCCCTGCGGTGTCGATCAGCTGGACCTTCACCCCGGCAAGCTCGCCCCAGGCTTCCTTGCGGTCACGCGTAACCCCCGGCTCGTCGGCGACGAGCGCGATGCGCTTGCCCGCCAGCCTGTTGAACAGGGTGGATTTGCCGACATTCGGCCGCCCGCAGATCGCGACCCGCGGGGTGCGGGCAGGGGAGGTGGTCATCGATAGGCGGTCAGCACCGCGTTGCGGGTCAGCGCGAACAGCGTTCCCGCGGCGGCGATCGGGGCAAGATCGGCCTCTCCGTCGAGCGCGAGGCCGGCGGCGAGCGGAGTGGTCAGCCGGCCCGTCGCGGCATCGACCACGATCATCCGCTTGTCGGAACCGGTCAGGACCAGGCCGGCGCCGGCGGCGAGCGGGCCATGCCACGAAATCGGCTGCTTGTGCCGCTTCGGATCGCCATAGGCCGGCAGTTCGGTCACCCACGCGACGGCGCCGTCAGCGACATGGATCGCGGCGAGGCGCTGGTTTTCCGTCAGCAGGAACAGCCAGTCGCCGGCGACGGCCGGGGTCTCGCTGCCGCCCGCGCTGATCCCCCAGATGCGCCGTCCCGAATGCAGGTCGAACGCGACGGTGGTGCCCGCGAGGCCGGTGGCGATCGCCAGACCCCCGGCGATCACAGGGCTCGCCACGATGCTGGACACGTCGAGCGGATTGGTCTGGTCATACCCGGCCGCGAGGCTCTGCTCCCAGACGGCGGAGCCGCCGGTCGCGTTCACGCCGGCGAACACGCCCGAGCCGAAACCGGCGACGACGATGCCATCCTGATAGGCCGGCGTGCCGGCGCCGAACATCGAGCCGCCCGAGCCGTTGCCGGTGGGGAAGCGCCAGGCAAAGTCGCCGGTCTTCGCATCGAAGGCCTGTAGCGTGTCGTCGAGCATGATGACGAAGATCAGCCCGCCGCCAAGGCCTGGCGCCGAGCGGAACGGCTGGTCGAGCGTCTTGGTCCAGCGCGGCTTGCCGCTGGCCGGATCGAGGGCCAGGAGCTGGCTGAAGCCGGACGCGACGTAGAGCGTGGTGCCGTCCGCCGCCAGCCCGCCGCCATAGGCGAAGCTGTTGTCGTGCTTCGGGCGCATGGGGTGGCGCCAGAGCCGCTGGCCGCTGGCGATCGAATGGGCTTCGACCACGCCAAGCGCATCCATCGTGAACACGCGCCCGCCGGCGGCGACCGGGGCGGCGTGCAGCGTGCGGCGATAGGTGGCTCCGGCGCCGACATCCCGGCGCCATGCCATGGTCAGCCGCGCGGGCAGGGCGCTGACGCCGGCATCATGCGCGGCATTGGCGCCCGCCTGACCCCAGACCGCGTGGCTGCGCGGCGCCGGCAGCGTCACCGCGGGCGCGCCGCTGGAGACGGAAAGCGGATTGTGCGGCGGCAGGACCGGGATCTTGCGGCCCGGAACCGGCGGCTTCACTGCCTTCGAAAACAGGCTGCATCCGGTGAGCAGCGCCATCGAGGAGAGCAGCGCGCCGCGCCGCCCGAGAGTGGAAAGGGCGCGAAGGTCGGTCATGGTGCGGCTTGTCATCCGTTCAGTTTCGCGATCAGGCCCTGGGCGAGGTTCCGCAGGTTGGGCGGCGAGGCGGGATCGGCGCTCACCTCTTCGAGCAGGCCATGCGCCGACTTCGTCTTGCCGGCCTTCATGTCGAGCAGGGCGAGGTCGAGCTGCGCGAGCGGCTGCCATGGGTTGCCCGGCTTGTTGAGGGTCGCGAGCCGGGCACGCACATCGGCATCCGGTTTCACGCCCATCTCGTGCTGGGCGAGGAGGAGGAGCGCGAGATCGTGGACCGGCGGCGTGGCGCCGCTGTTGGGCGCCGCGACCGCCGCCCAGAGCTGGCCCGCCGTCTTGAGGTCGCCGGCCTGGGCGTAGAGCGCGGCGGCGCGCAGCCGGGCGAGGTTGGCATAGCCGGCGGGGGCGGTGCCGGCGAAATCGACCAGCCGTTTCGCATCGCCAATGTCGCCCGATTTGGTCAGCCCGGCTTCCTGCTGGCCGATCTGGCTGGTCAGGGTCACGTAGCGGTCCGCCGCCTTCAGGTCCTGCTGATGGCGATGCCATTGCCACGCCTTCCAGCCGCCGATCGCGAGCAGCACGAAGGCGGCCGCCCCGGCCAGCGCGCCGGCATAGCGCATGAGGAACTCGCGGGTGCGCTCGGCACGCAGGTCTTCGGCAACTTCGTCGAAAATATCGGGCACGCTGGCTCTCGCTCGTTTCGCGCAGGGGGCGGGGCCGCCACGCGCAGAGTGGATCGGGTCGGTCGGGCGGACCATAGCCGCGCGCGGGGCGTTGGGCAACGTAACCAGGTCTTCATTTTTTCATGCCATTCTGCCGCCGATGCGACGAATGCTTGCCCTGTTCTGTGTGATCCCGCTTGCCGGTTGCGGTATCGGCACTGGCGCGACCGTGGCCGCCAACGTGGTCACGCTGACCACGATCCATCGGACGGTGCCGGATGCGGTAGTGTCTCTGATATCCGGACGCAACTGCTCGATGGTCCGGCTCGATGAGCAGAAGAGCTACTGCGTGCCGAAATACGTGCCGCCGCCGCCGCCGCCCTATTGCACGCAGACGCTCGGGGATCCCGAGTGCTGGGCCGATCCGGAAAAGCTGCCCGATCACGCGCCGCAGATCGCCGAAGGTCCCTACAAGCTGACGACCCCCGCGCAGATCGCCAGCGCCGAGGGCCGTTGGCCCTGACATTGCGACCCGGGACTCCGGGTCCGCCGCTTCCCGGGGCCGGTGCGGCGCAACGGGCGGAGTCCAGGCCCGATCGACCTTGCTGCATCCATCACGCCGAAACAACAAACGCCGCCCGTGAGGGCGGCGTTTGCCAGTCTTGGCCGGTCGTGCCGGTTCAGTTTTCGCTCTGAGCCTGCTGGTTGCGGCGGCGGATGGCGGCACCGAGGATGTCGCCGAGCGAGGCGCCCGAGTCGGAGGAGCCGTAATCGGCCATGGCCTGCTTCTCCTCGTCGATCTCCTTGCCCTTGACCGTGAGCTGCAGCTTGCGCGCGGCGCGGTCGACGGCGGTGATCTTGGCGTCGATCTTCTCGCCGACGGCGAACTTCTCCGGCCGCTGGTCCGACTTGTCGCGCGCCAGCTCGGCGCGGCGGATGAAGCCGGTGAGCACGTCGTCCACCTTCACCTCGAGCCCGTTCGACTGCACGGCGGTGATCACGCAGGTCACGATCATGCCCTTGTGGACACGGTCGAGCACGCCGGCGGCGGGATCTTCCTCGAGCTGCTTCACGCCGAGGCTGATGCGCTCCTTCTCGACATCGACGTCGAGAACCTTCGCCTTGACCATCTCGCCCTTGTTGAACTTGGCCATGGCGAGTTCGCCCGGCTCGTCCCAGGACAGGTCGGACATGTGGACCATGCCGTCGATGTCCGGCGCGAGGCCGATGAACAGGCCGAACTCGGTGATGTTGCGGATCTCGCCCTCGACGATCGAGCCGACGGGGTGTTCGTCGAGGAACTGCTCCCACGGGTTGCGCTGGACCTGCTTGAGGCCGAGCGAGATGCGGCGCTTGCCGGCATCCACGTCGAGCACCATGACCTCGACTTCCTGGCTCGTCGCCACGATCTTGCCCGGATGCGCGTTCTTCTTGGTCCACGACATCTCGGAGACGTGCACGAGACCCTCGACGCCCGGCTCCAGCTCCACGAAGGCGCCGTAGTCGGTGATGTTGGTGACCCGGCCGGTGACCTTGATTCCCGGCGGATACTTGACATCCACACCTTCCCACGGATCGGTCTCGAGCTGCTTCATGCCGAGGCTGATGCGCTGGGTGTCGGGGTTGAAGCGGATCACCTGCACGCGCACCGGCTGGCCGATGGTCAGCGCCTCGGCCGGGTGGTTGATGCGGCGCCAGGCGATGTCGGTCACATGCAGCAGGCCATCGACGCCGCCGAGATCGACGAACGCGCCGTAATCGGTGATGTTCTTGACCACACCGTCGAGGATCTGGCCTTCCTTGAGGCCCTGGATCAGCTCGCTGCGCTGTTCCGCCCGGGTTTCCTCGAGCACCGCGCGGCGCGAGACCACGATGTTGCCGCGCGCGCGGTCCATCTTGAGGATCTGGAACGGCTGCTGCACGCCCATCAGCGGGGTGACGTCGCGCACCGGGCGGATATCGACCTGGCTGCCCGGCAGGAACGCGGTGGCGCCGCCGAGATCGACGGTGAAGCCGCCCTTGACGCGGCCGTGGATCACGCCGTTGACCCGCGCCTGCTGCTCATAGGCGCGCTCCAGCGCCGTCCAGGCCTCTTCGCGCCGCGCCTTCTCGCGCGACAGGACGATCGAGCCGTCCTTGTCCTCGTAGCGCTCGATATAGAGGTCGAACGTGTCGCCGGACTTGATCTCCTGCGCGCCGAATTCCTTCAGCGGCACGCGACCTTCGCTCTTCAGCCCGACATCGACGACGACGTAATCGTCATCGATCCGCGAGACCCGGCCGGAAACGACCGAGCCCTCGAAGCCGGTATTGCTGCCGAGCGTGCTGTCGAGCAGCGCGGCGAAGTCCTCTGTACCGGTGGTGTGATCAGCGCCCTGCGAGCGCATGGCAGTTGCGGTTGAACCCATGAAGCGGTTTAAATCCTTGAAACGAGGCCAAAAAGCGGCCGGTTTGGTTTGCGCGCCACGCCGTATGTCCGATCATCGTGGCCACGTCTGCCCGGCTTTGCCGGGTGGGGTTGAGGGGTATCGCCTGGCCGCATCCGCCGGAAAGGGACGCCGCAATGACGACAGGCCGCATGCACCTCGCCCGCGGCTGTGGCCGGGGATAGGCCTTTTTACCTTGTTTTGCAAGCATTCCGGCGCGATTCCACGGTCCCGCCGCGGCCGGAGGCTTCGCGCCGCCGAATGACATGCTATAAGCCCGCCCCGATGACGCACTCGCAGACTCCGGCTCGGCCGGCCCCGTTCCTTCCCCCGCAGGCGCGGAAGCGCCCGCGACGCGCCGGCGCGCTGTCGGCCCTGGTCCTGCTGATGCCGCTGGCTCTGGGCGGCTGCGGCCTGTTCGGCGGCGGAGCCAAGACCGGCACCTCAAGCGGTCACGACGGCGCGGACAAGACCTTGTCCAAGCCGCTCAAGCCGGCTTCGGCCCTCTATGCCGACGGCATCGCCTATCTCCACAAGGGCGAGAACAAGAAGGCGGCGCGGACCTTCGGCGAGATCGAGGTCAACTACCCCTATTCGACCTGGGCGAGCCATGCCGAACTGCTGCAGGGCTACGCGGAATACCGCGAGCAGAATTTCGATTCGGCGGTCAGCGCGCTCAACCGGTTCATCGAGCTCCATCCGGCCAGCCCGGAAGCCGCCTACGCCTATTATCTGAAGGCGCTCTGCTTCTACGAGCAGATCGAGGACGTGCAGCGCGACCAGACCTTCACCCTCGAGGCCGCGCAGGCCCTGCAGGACGTGATATCGCGCTTCCCCGACAGCGCCTATGCGCGCGATGCGCGGATCAAGCTCCGGCTGGTCGAGAATCGCCTGGCCGGGCACCAGATGGAGGTCGGCCGGTTCTACCAGCGGCAGAATCTCTATGCCGCCGCGATCAGCCGCTACCAGGTGGTGGTCCAGCAATACCAGACGACGACCTTCGTCCCCGAGGCGCTCGACCGGCTGGTGGAGTGCTATCTCGATCTCGGGCTGGTCAAGGAAGCGCGCCGGAATGCCGCCGTGCTCGGCTACAACTATCCCGGCTCGCGGTGGTACCGGAATGCCTATGCCACGCTCCGCAGCCACGGGCTTCTGAACGGTGCGGTGAAGCCGAAGGCCTCGGGCGGGTTCCTTTTCGGCCTGCTCTGAACGGAGGCGCGCCGGGGTCATGCTCATAGCGCTCTCCATCCGCGACGTGATCCTGATCGACCGGCTCGATATCGGCTTCGAGCCCGGGCTGACCGTCTTCACCGGCGAGACCGGCGCGGGCAAGTCGATCCTGCTCGATTCGCTCGGCCTCGCGCTCGGCGACCGTGCCGATGCCGGATTGGTGCGGGCCGAGGCGAAACAGGCGGTCGTCACCGCGTCGTTCGCCGTGGCCGCCGGCCATCCGGCGCAGGCCCTGCTGGCCGACCAGGGAATCGACGCCGGCGATGAAATCCTGCTGCGGCGGATCGTGACGCGCGACGGCAAGTCCCGCGCCCTGGTGAACGACCAGCCGGTCAGCGTCGCCCTGCTGCGCCGGGCTGCCGACCTGCTGATCGAGATCCAGGGCCAGCATGCCCAGATCGGGCTGACCGATCCGGCGACCCAGCGCGACATGCTGGACGAATTCGGCGTCGATCCCGCCCTGCGCGAGACGGTCGCCTCGCTGTTCGCCTCGTGGCGCGCCGCCGAGGCCGCCCGGGCGGATGCCGAGGCGGCGCTCGAATCGGCGCGGCGCGACGAGGATTTCCTGCGCCACGCGGTCGAGGAACTCTCCGCCCTGGCGCCGCGCGCGGGCGAGGACGAGGAACTCGCGGCTGCGAGGCAGCATCTTCAGGGCGCCGAACGGCGGGCCGAGGCGATCGGCAGCGCGCTCGCCGAACTCACCCCGCGCGAGCGCCGCTCCGCCGGTCCCGCGGCAACGCTGCGCGCCGCCGCCCGCGCGCTCGCCCGCATCGCGGAAGCCGATCAGGGGCCGTCCATCGGCCCGGCGCTCGCCGCGATCGAACGGGCCGAGGAAGCGCTCGCCGAGGCCGAAACCCTGCTCTCCCGCGCCGTCTCGGAGGCCGAGGCCGACCCGCGCGGCCTCGAGGCGATCGAGGAACGGCTGTTCGCCCTGCGCGGCATGGCGCGGAAACACGCGGTTCCGGTCGTCGAACTGCCGGCGTTGCTGGAAACCTTCGCCGCAAGGCTCGCCACGCTCGATGCCGGCACCGAGGAACTCGCCCGCGCCGAGGCCGCGAGCCGCGCCGCCCGCACTGCCTATCGCGAGGCGGCCGCCGCCCTCAGCGAGGCCCGCAGCACCGCGGCGGAACGGCTGGCCGCGGCGGTGGCGCGGGAACTCGCGCCGCTCAAGCTCGATCGCGCGCGGTTCGTCGTCTCCCGCACCGACCTGCCGGAGGCGCAATGGAACGCGCGCGGCGCGGACACCGTGCGCTTCCTCGTCGCGACCAATCCGGGCAGCGCGCCCGGCGCGCTCGACAAGGTGGCGTCCGGCGGCGAACTGTCGCGCCTGCTGCTGGCGCTCAATGTGGTGCTTGCCGGCGAATCGCCGGTCGGCGCGCTGATTTTCGACGAGGTGGACAGCGGCATCGGCGGCGCCACCGCGGCCGCGGTGGGCGAGCGCCTCGCCCGGATCGCCCGCGAGACGCAGGTTCTGGTGGTGACCCATTCGCCGCAGGTCGCCGCCCGCGCCGATGTGCATTTCCAGGTCAGCAAGGCCAGCGGCCGCGACCGGGCGCGCACCACCGTGACACGACTCGACACCACCGCCCGCCAGGAGGAAATCGCCCGCATGCTCGCCGGGGAAACCATCACCGACGCCGCCCGCGACGCGGCGCGCAGCCTCATGGCCGGATCGTGACGAGTCCCACGGGCGGCGGGCCGGAACCGGCCAACCCGAAGGCACGCCTGGCCGAACTGATCGAGCGGCTCGCCGCCGCCGATGCCGCCTATTATCGCGACGATGCGCCGATCATGGACGATGCGGCCTATGACGCGTTGCGCCGCGAAGCCGCGTCCCTGCGCGCCGCGCATCCCGATCTCGCCGCCGCCCTCGACCAGGTCGGCACGACCCCGTCCGGCGCGTTCGGCAAGGTGCGCCACCGCATTCCCATGCTCTCTCTCGACAACGTGTTCGAGCCCGCGGATTTTGTCGAATTCTGCGCCAGCATCCGCCGCTTCCTCGGCCTCGGCACGGCCCCGCTCGCCTTCGTGGCCGAACCCAAGATCGACGGTCTGTCGATCTCGCTGACCTACGAGAACCGCCGCTTCGTGCGTGGCGCGACGCGCGGCGACGGCACCGAGGGCGAGGACGTCACCGAAAACCTCCGCACGCTGCGCGAACTCCCCGCAACCCTGCCGGACGACGCGCCCGATTTCATCGAGATCCGCGGCGAGGTCTACATGACCAAGACGGATTTCATCGCGCTCAACCAGGGCCAGGCGCGCCAGTTCGCCAATCCGCGCAATGCGGCGGCCGGCAGCCTGCGCCAGCTCGACCCTGCGGTCACCGCGTCCCGCCGGCTGTCGCTCTTCGCCTATGCGCGCGGGGCGTCGAGCGAAGCGGTGGGCGAGACCCATTGGGACTATCTCGCGACGCTGCGGCGCTGGGGCTTCCCGGTGAACCCGCTGGCGGAGCGGGTGAGCGAGGCGGCCGCGGAACCCTTCCAGCGCTCCATCGGCGAGCGCCGCGCCGGGCTCGACTACGACATCGACGGCGTCGTCTATAAAATCGACGACCTCGCCCTGCAGGAACGCCTCGGCTTCGCCGGCCGGGCGCCGCGCTGGGCGGTGGCCTGGAAATTCCCCGCCGAACGGGCGCTGACCACGCTGCGCGGGATCGACATCCAGGTCGGCCGCACCGGCGCGCTCACCCCCCGCGCCCGGCTCGACCCGGTGAATGTCGGCGGCGTGCTGGTCAGCCACGCGACCCTGCACAACGAGGACGAGATCGCCCGCAAGGACGTGCGCATTGGCGACACGGTCGAACTCCAGCGCGCCGGCGACGTGATCCCGCAGATCCTCCGCGCCCTGCCCGAGCGCCGCCCGGCCGACTCGGTGCCCTTCGTCTTCCCCGATCACTGCCCGGCCTGCGGCGCGCTGGCGATCCGCCCAGCCGGCGAGGTGGTGCGCCGCTGCACCGGCGGGCTGAGCTGCCCGGCCCAGGTGGTCGAGCGCCTGATCCATTTCTGCTCTCGCCTCGCCTTCGACATCGAGGGCATGGGCGAAAAGACGGTCCAGGAGTTCCACGGCCTCGGCTGGCTCGAAAGCCCGGCGGACATTTTTACCCTCCGCGACCGCGAGGCCGCGATCGCGGCGCTGGAGGGCTGGGGCGAGGTCTCGGCGCGCAAGCTGATCGCCGCGATCGACGCCCGCCGGCGGATTTCCCTCGCGCGCTTCATCTACGCGCTCGGCATAAGGCGGATCGGCGAGCAGAACGCGAAGCTGCTGGCGCGGCACTATTCATCCTATGCCGTGTGGCGGCGGCAGATGGAGGAGGCGGGCGTGATCGGTTCCGACGCGCGGCTGGAACTCGGTTCGATTTCCGGGATCGGCCCATCGATCGCCGAGGAACTCGCCGGTTTCTTCGCCGAACCGCATAACCGCGACCTGCTCGACCGCCTGGTGCCGATACTGACCATCGAGGACGAGGTCGCGGCGGCGGGCGGGGCGCTCGCCGGCAAGACGATCGTTTTCACCGGCACCCTCGAGTCGCTCACCCGCCCGGAGGCCAAGGCGCGGGCGGAGGCGCTGGGGGCCAGGGTGACCGAGTCCGTCTCGAAGAAGACCGACTTCGTGGTGGTGGGCGCGGACGCCGGCTCGAAGGCCGCGAAAGCAACCAGCCTCGGCGTGACCGTCCTCAGCGAGGCGGAATTCCGATCTCTCGCGGGGCTTCCGCCCGGTTGAACGCCGGCGCGGTCACCGCGTCGGCGTTCAAAGCATCCGTCAGTCGTCCCGCTGGATCCGCTCCTGCCGCTCGTGGCGTTCCTGCGCCTCGATCGACAGTGTGGCGATCGGCCGTGCCATCAGCCGTTTCAGGCCGATCGGCTCGCCGGTTTCCTCGCAATAGCCATAAGTGCCGTTTTCGATCCGGGCGAGTGCCTGGTCGATCTTGCCGATCAGCTTGCGGGCGCGGTCCCGGGTGCGCAATTCGAGGGCCCGGTCGGTTTCGACGCTGGCCCGGTCGGTAATGTCGGGTTCGAGAATGCCGCCCTCGGACAGGCTGGCGAGGGTTCCGTTGGCTTCCATCAGCAGGTCGTGCCGCCAGCGAAGCAGCTTCTGGCGGAAAAATTCGACCTGCATCGGATTCATGAACTCTTCATCCTCGCTCGGCGAATAGTCCGGTGCAAGAGTAATTAACATTAATGTCAGTTCCTCCAACGCACGAGCCTCTGATCCAGTCGATGAGAGGCCGCAGGTGGCCGGCTTATAGCCGCGCGGCAATCGGACGCCAAGGCCACGAAGGGAGCAATTCACCGTATGGTCACAACCTTTCGTGGCGGGCGAGTTCCACTCTCGCGCGCAGCCTGATGGCGCCGATGACGGTCTGCAGCGCCGGATCGGCGGGACGGGGCATGTTCTCGATCATCTGGCGCAGCGCGTCGAGATCCGGCCGGGCGCCGCCGAGCAGCGCGGCCTGGAGCGCGGCGAGCGATCCGAGCGTCTGTTCGCCGGCCCTGTGCGCGGCGCGGTCGCGCCGGACCGGTCCGTCCTCGTCCTGCAGGCTGATCAGCCCGGCCATGTCCACCGGCGCGACCGCGATGGCGGCCTGCTGGCTCTGGGTCGTGATCGTGAAGCCGCCGCCTGCCGCAGCGGCGGGACCGGTCCTGCCGCCAATGCCGCCGACCGGCCCGCTGCCGCGCAGCCCTGAAACTCTCGTCATTCAACTCTCCATCCGAAGCCGCCGCCTCACAAAATTTCTGATAGCTGCAAATTGTTAACTTTTTGCTGCGAAAGTCCTGTGCAGTGACCAAAATGATCGCGCCAGGATGACCCGAAATTTCTTTGTAATCTGCTGCAGCGGCCAGCATCGCTGGCGGGCGGTTCTGCTGATCGCCTGGGCGGCGGTCTGCATCCTTGTCCAGTGCATGCGCCCGGCATTTTCCGAGGTCCGGATCAAGGATATCACCGACATACAGGGGATACGAGACAACCAGCTGATCGGCTACGGCCTCGTCGTCGGCCTCAGAGGTACCGGCGACTCGCTGAACAACTCGATCTTCACGCGCCAGTCGCTCATCGGCATGCTCGAACGGCTCGGCGTGAACACGCAGAACCAGGCCCAGAACCTGCAGACCAAGGACATCGCGGCCGTCATGGTCACGGCGAACCTGCCGGCTTTCGCCCATAGCGGCGAGACGATCGACGTCACGGTGTCGGCGATGGGCGATGCGACGGATCTGACCGGCGGCACGCTGCTGGTGACCCCGCTGCTCGGCGCCGATGGCCGGGTCTATGCCGTCGCCCAGGGTTCGCTGGTCACCGGAGCCATCCAGGCCGCGGGGGCGAACGCATCCTTCACGCAGGGCGTGCCTACGGTCGGCCGGATCACGAACGGCGCCATCGTCGAGCGTTCGGTCAGCTTCAAGCTGGCTTCCGAGAAGACGCCGAAACTCGAGCTCCGCAACCCCGATTTCACGACCGCGATGCGTATTTCGCGTGTCATCGACGAGCGTCTTGGTCCGGGGATTGCAACGGTGGACGATCCGCGCACGATCACCCTTGATCTCAAGGGGCGCAATGTCGTCAGCGATCTGGCCGAGATCGAGGATCTGCGCGTTCAGCCGTCTACGCCTGCGGTCGTCGTCGTCGACGAGGCGACCGGCACCATCGTGATGGGTGCGAATGTGCGGATCAGCACCGTCGCCATCGACGAGGGGAACATCACCGTCACGGTGAAGAACACCCCGGTTGTCAGCCAGCCCAATCCGCTCGCCGGCGGCACCACCGTCGCGACATCGCAGACCTCGATTTCCGTGAAGAAGGACAGGGGGAAGAAGATGGATATCGTGCACGGCAATATCAGCCTGCAGCAACTGGTTTCGAGCCTGAATTCGCTGGGTGTCGCACCGCACGACATGATCAGCATCCTCCAGGCGATCAAGGCGGCCGGCGCCCTGCAGGCACGGCTGGTCGTGCAATGACCGTGGGCTCCGTATCCGGTCTGCCTCTCGGTGCGGCGCTCGATTCGCTCACCAAGCCGCAGGCCGCGCCGCTTCCCCGGGCCGGCCAGTCGCCCCAGGGCAGTGCCGAAATCGTGAAGGCCGCCCATCATTTCGAGGCGATGGCGATCGCCCAGCTGCTCAAGCCGATGTTTTCCTCCGTCGGCTCGGCGCAGGCGCCATTCGGCGGCGGCTCGGTCGAGAAATCGTTCCGGCCCTTCTTCATCGACGCGATCGCGAAGTCGATCGAGGCGCGGGGCGGCCTCGGCCTGGCTCCGATGATCGAACGCGCGCTCGAGGCGGACCAGCAGAAGGCGAAAATGTCATCCGGCGCGACGTCGCACGGCGCGGCGTCTCCGGCGCCCTCCTCATCGACAGGATCAGGTTCATGAACAACGACACATCACCGGGTAGTGCAATCGAAGCCGCCGAGGCCCTGGCCGCGATCCTGGAAGAGGAAAACCGCAGCCTCTCGATTCAGGATTTTGCCGTGAGCGCGGCGCTTGCCGAGGCCAAGCGCGCGGCGATCGGCCGCCTGGAGGCCGCCCTGGATCTCGGCGTCGCCGGGAAACCGCGCGACGGCCGGCGGGTCGAGGCGGTGCAGCAGCGCCTGGACGCGGCGGCGGCGGCCAACGGGAAATTGCTGCGCCAGGCGATCGAGACGCAGCAACGGGTGATCCAGACGGTCATGCAGGCGCTCGATACGAGCCGCGCGGCCGGTGAGCCGTTGCAGCCCTATGGCCAGGAGGGCGCGGCGCGGCCGACCGCCCCCGTCGCGCTCGTCCTGCGGGCCTGATCTCACCGCCGATCTCTGGCCAGATCGGGGTGCCTGTGGCATCCCGGTTCCATGAAGCTGGTGCTGATCACAGAAGCCCCGTTCAAATCCGTGACGGGCGCATCGTTCTACCACCGCCGCCTGCTCGCTGCCTGGGGGGAACTGGGGGGAAGTTCGGAGGTTCACGCGCTGGATGCGCCGGTCGCATCCTCATTCGCTGAGCGGATGGATGCCGGGGCGCTCGTGCTTGTGGAAGGTGCGGCCTTCGAATTTGCGCGTGATGCGATTCCCGCGCTGCAGGCGCGCGGGGCGATTGCCCTCATCCACCATCCGACAGCCCTGGAGCCGGGCACGCCGGAGGACCGTCGGCAGGCGCTCAAGGCATTCGAGCGTCAGGTCCTGCCCGGTTTCAGCCGCGTCATCGCCGCGAGCGATCCGATCGCCGACAGGCTGTCGGCCGAATTCGGCGTCATCCGCGAACGGATCACGGTGCTGGTTCCCGGGACCGACCGCTATCCATGCCGTACATTGAGCCCGGTCCCGCCCGACGGCAGCCCCTGCACGCTGCTGGCCCTCGGAACCCTGACATACCGCAAGGGGCACGACATTCTGCTCCGCGCGCTTGCGACGCTGCACGATCTCGACTGGCGGCTGGTCCTGGCGGGAGAGCCGCGCGATCCGGATTATGCCGCGGGGCTCGACCGTCTTTCCGCCGATCTCGGCATTGCCGGGCGCGTTGAACGGCGCGGGCCGCTCACCGGCGGCGCGCTCGATGATGCCTGGTCGGAGGCGGACATGTTCGCGCTGGCGACGCGCTTCGAGGGATTCGGCATGGCGATTGCCGAGGCGATGGCGCGCGGCTTGCCCGTCGCCATCTGCGACGGCGGCGCGGCCGGCCAGCTCGTGCCCACCGGGGCCGGCATCGTCGCCCCGGTTGATGACGTCGCCCAGCTCGGCAAGGCGCTGCGCCGCCTGGTCTTCAGCCCGGCGCTGAGGGCGCAGATGGGCGCCATTGCCTGGAAACATGCTGGCGGCCTGCCGAACTGGCCGGATCAGGCAAGGGCCCTGCGCGCGCTCGCCGGCTGAAACCGCCGGATCGACGATTTCCCGAGGAGCGTCCGGTCAGCCCATGCTTCGGGGCGGTGTCGCCGTCCGGCTATGGGCCAGCAACAGGCCGACCTGCGTGTTAAGGCAGCCGAACGAGAAGGGCTTTCGCAGCATCGCGGTGGGCGCGCTGTCGAACGGCGGTCCGGACGATGTGGTTTCGTCCAGCCCGGTCACGAAAAGAAGGGGCAGTTCGGGGCGGTCGGCGCGCGCGGCAAGGGCCAGTTGCCGTCCATTCATGGCGCCGGGCAGCCCGATATCGGCGATCAGCAGATCGATATCCGGCTCCGCGCGAAGGATCGCGAGGGCGGCTTCCGCGTCCGCGGCCATCCGCACGGAAAATCCCTGTTCGCGGAGCATGTCGGCGAGCAGCGTGCGCAGGCCCGGCTCATCATCGACGACGAGGATGAGGCCGGAGGTTTCGTCCCATCGCATGTCGGGCGCCGGCGCCGGAGCGTCTGATGTTTCTGTGGCGCCGGAAAGCTGGTTGCAGGGAATGAACAGACTGATCTTCGTGCCCCTGCCGGCCTCGCTGGCAAGTTCGATGTGCCCGCCCGACTGCTTGATGAAACCATACACCATCGACAGGCCGAGCCCGGTGCCCTGGCCTGCGGGCTTGGTGGTGAAGAACGGCTCGAAGACGCGGTCCTTGACGTCTTCCGACATGCCGCAGCCGGTATCCGTGATGGTCAGCCGGACATAGTCGCCTTCCGTGTGCGTCTGGCCGCGGGCGGGTGCTACCAGCGTGGCATTGCTCGCCTCGATCGTGAGCCTGCCGCCTTCCGGCATCGCGTCGCGTGCGTTGATGGCGAGGTTCAGCAGCGCGTTCTCCAGCTGGTTGCGATCGCAGAAGCCGGCGCGGAGATCCGGCGGGTAGAGCGTTTGCACCTCGATGGCCGGCCCCACGGTCCGGTCGATCAGTTCGTGCAGGTCGTCGAGCAGCGTCGCCACCGAGATGGCGGCGGGCGCCAGGGCTTGCCGGCGCGCGAAGGTCAGCAGCCGCTGGGTCAGGCCGGCGGCCCGGCTCGCGGCGCTGCGCGCGCCATCGAGATAGGACATCGCGGACGCGTGGTCGCCCTGCTCGATCCGCGTCGCCAGCATGTCGAGATTGCCAAGAATCCCGGTGAGAAGATTGTTGAAGTCGTGCGAAATACCGCCCGTCAGCTGGCCGATCGCCTCCATTTTCATCGACTGCCGCAACGCGGTCTCGACCTCCTCGCGCTCGCGCACCTGGTTCGTCGTTTCCGTCAGGGCGGCGTGCACCCCGTCGATCCGGCCGTCGGCGTCGAGAATCGGCGTATAGGACAGGCTGAGCCAGATCTGCTCGGGGCTGTCGCCACGGTCGGACACCAGGCTGTAATCGTGCAGCACCACCGTCTCGCCCGCGTGGACACGGGCGAGAATGTCGCGGATGAAGCGCTTCATGCGCGGGTTCGCCTGCGCCGCCGGCTGCCCGAGGCTGCCGGGATGATGCCGGCCAAGCAGCGCGGCGCAGGCGTCGTTGTAGATCAGGATGCCCTCGGGGCCCCACATTGTCGCGATGGCGATGTCCGAGCGGCAGATCAGCTGCACGGTCCGCCGCCGGATTGCCGACCAGGTATCGATCGGGCCGAGCGGTGTCGCGGCCCAGTCAAAACCGGCGATCATGGCGGGCATGAACGCTTCGGGCGCCGGATCGGTCGCACCGGCCTGCGCCAGCGTCAGCGGGATCGAAGTCTCAGCCACCGTCGGTTGTCTCCAGCCCGCGGCCGGGAACCGGCGTCCCGCGCGGTCACATCATTGCCGTGGCGAGGTCGCCCTCCGCCGCATTTTTGCCCCGTTCCGTCACAAGCCCGGCACTCGCAGTCTGTCGGTAAAACAAGATTTGGTTAAAACTCATACGGACTTGATACATGTCCAATATATGAATGTAATGTCATGAATTTTAAATGTAGGTAGGTCTCATCCTTCCAGAAGTCCAGCCTTTTCCGCGGAACGGCCATAGAGGAAGGTCCACAGCATCAGCAGCCCGATGGTCACGTAGCCGACGATCGGCCCGACGATGAGAAACCGGCCGACCGGCAGCGAAAACACCAGCACGCTGCGCACGGCCGTCTCCACCACCAGCCCGATGCCCCAGACGATCGTCATCACCGTCATCACCCGCCGGAAGCCCGGCTGGTGGCGATAGGATTCGAATTCCGCGCTGTCCTCGGCCGATTGCCGCTTCAGGCTGGCGCTGGCGAGCACATAGATCAGCGGCCGGCGGATCAGCGCCGAGACGATGAAGATGAAGCCGATCAGTCCGGTGACTAGCGATTCCCGCATCAGCAGCAGCTTGGGCGAACCGCCGAGCGCGAACCCGGCGAGCGAGAGCGCGATGCCGCCGAGCACCATGACCGAGATCGCGTCGACCCGCCGGTGGCGGGCGAACTCGACGAGGCTCCAGACGATCGGCGGCGCCGCCGAGGCCATGATCGCGTGGATCTCGCCGATATGCGGCTTGCTGAAATGATAGACGGTCCAGGGCAGCAGGAAATTGAACAGGATTTCCAGCGCCATCATGACGCGCTTGCGGGTGACGATGCCCTTCATGGCAGGATCTCCGCCCCTTCGAGGAGTTGCGCCGTCGACCGGCCGATCTCTTCCGCCGCCAACGCTTCCGCCCGCCCGCCGAGATGGGCGGCGAGGAAATGCTCGGTGATCGCGTTGAAGGCGATGCTGTTCTCCGGCCGCGCGAAACCGTGCCCCTCGTCGGGGAACAGGACGTAGGTCACCGCGATCCCCTTCGCCTTCAGCGCCGCCACCATCTGGTCGGACTCGGCCTGCTTCACCCGCGGGTCGTTCGCCCCCTGGCCGATCAGCAGCGGCCGGGCGAGGCGCGCGGCCTGGTGCACTGGCGAGCGCTCGCGCAGCAGCGCCGCGCCCTCCGGCGTCGCCGGGTCGCCGAGCGCGCGGGTGAAGATGCTGCGCCCCGCCTCCCAATAGGGCGGAATCGTCGCGAGCAGGGTTTCGAGATTGGACGGACCGACGATGTCCACCCCGCAGGCATAGCGCTCCGGATTCCGGGTCATCGCGGCGAGCGTCGCATACCCGCCATAGGACCCGCCCATGATGGCGATCCGGCTTGGATCGGCGATGCCCTGGCCGATCGCCCAGTCCACCGCATCGAGCAGGTCGTCATCCATCGCCCGGCCCCATTCGCGGTCGCCGGCATTGAGGAACGCCTTGCCGAACCCGGTCGAGGCCCGGAAATTGACCGACAGCACGGCATAGCCCCGGTTGGCCAGCCACTGGTGATACGGGTTGAACCCGAAGGAATCCCGCGCCCACGGCCCACCATGCACCAGCAGCACCAGCGGCCGCGGCGCCGATCCCCCATCCGCCGGCAGGGTGAGGTACGACACGAGGGACAGCCCGTCCCGTGCGGCGATCACCACCGGGCGCATCGGTGCGAGCGGGGCGTCGGCAAGGTCGGGCCTTGTGTCGTAGAGCTTCTCCAGCGCCCGCGTCTTCCGGTCATACAGCCAGGCCACGCCTGGGGCGGTGTCCGAGGCGGCGCCGACGATCCAGAACCGGTCGTCCTCGCTGCGCGACTGGATGCCCCAATCGCCGATCCCGGCGGCATCGAGCGCGTCGAGATCCGGCTGGATCGCGGGATCGAGCGCCACGTAGCGGTTGCGCTCGTAATTCACGCCATAGGCGAGCGGCGTGTTCTCGTGCAGCCGGACGATGATCTCGCCGATATCCGCCCGCGCATCCTCGGCGAGCATGGTGGCCTCGCCGGTCTCGAGGTCGAGGCGGAACAGCGCGGCGGTATCGCGCCCGGCGCTGCTCAGCATCAGCGTCGCCCGCCCATCGGCGGTGAACAGGCCAAGCACGCCCGAGGTCATCGCGTCTTCCGGCGCGAAACGCATGAACGGCGCCCAGCCGCCGGCGCCATCCGGGCGCAGCACCGTCTGGCTGCCGTCGCCCTCCAGCCGCGCGGCGAGGCGCAGGGCGAAATCCTCGTCCACATCGAAGCCGGCGAGGCCGGGATTTTCCGCGATCATCGTCGACCGCCCGGTCGCGATCTCGATCCGGTAGAGATCCGGCCATTGCGGGTCGCGCGCGTTGTGGCTGACCACCGCCTCGCCGGGATGGCGGGGGGAGAGCTTGACGATGCTCGCCTGGATCGGGCCGTGCGGCGTCAGGTCGCGCATCGCCCCGGTCTCGCGGTCGACGGCGTGGAGATGGAAATTCTCGTCCCCGTCATTGTCCTTGACCACGAGAAGATGCCGCCCGTCATGCGCCCAGGCATAGCCCGGAATGCCGCGCCGCCGCTCGTCGGTCAGCGGCCGCGCCGCGTCGATCCGCCCGCGCGGGGCGACGAAGAGGTTCATCACCCCGTTGCGCGGCGCGAGAAAGGCGATCGTGCCGCCATCGGGGCTGATCTGCGCGCCCGCCCGGCGCGGATTGCCGAACAGGGCGGCGCGCGGAATGAGGGGCAGGGCGGTGGTGTCTGTCGTGCGGTCCATGCGGACTTCCTATCGGAGATCGCGTCGCGGCGAAACCGCCGCGCCCCGTCAGGGCGGCGAAACCGCCGCGCCCCGTCAGGGCGGCGAAACCGCCGCGCCCCGTCAGGGCGGCGAAACCGCCGCGCCCCGTCAGGGCGGCGAAACCGCCGCGCCCCGCCAGCGCGGCGAAACCGCCGCGCCCCGTCAGGGCGGCGAAACCGCCGCGCCCGGTCAGTGCGGCGAAACCGCGCCCCGTTTCAGTGCAGCCGGTCGAGCCGCAGCCGCTCGCGCCCGTCGGTCAGCCGCCGCGCCGCGAAATAGGCCGCGCCCACGGCGGCGATGCCGGTCGCCCCGGCGAGCAGGAACATCAGCATGATCTGGTATTTCACCGCCGAAACCGGCGACAGCCCGGCGAGGATCTGCCCGGTCATGATGCCCGGCAGCGTCACCAGCCCGGCGGCGGACATGGTGTTGACGATCGGCAGCATCCCCCGGCGCACCGCCTCGCGGATCAACGGGCGCATCGCGTCGCGGAACGTCGCCCCGAGGGCGAGCTGCGCCTCGATCGCGGCGCGCTCGCGCGTCACCGCCGAGAGCAGCGCGTCGAGCGAGAGCGAGGCGGCGTTGAGCGCGTTGCCAAGCATGATCCCGGCGAGCGGAATGGCATAGCGCGCCGCATACCACGGTTCCGGGCGGATCGCGGTGGCCAGCGCGAAGATCGCGGTGATGAAGGTGGCCAGCGCCACCGCCGAAAGCCCGGCGATCTGGTTGCCGTAGCGCGCGAGCCGCCGCTCCGGCCGTGCCGCGACCTCGCGCCCCGCGATCGCGACCATCAGCAGGATGATGCCGAGCGTGAGCAGCGGCGCCTCGGCGGCGAACACGAAGCGGAGCAAAAACCCGATCAGCAGGAGTTGCACGGCGCAGCGCGCCGCCGCGACCAGCAATTGCCGGTGCAGCCTGAGGCCGAGCAGCACCGAGGCCAGCGCGTCGACCAGCACGAGCGAGGCGGCGATCAGCAGATCCGCCGGGGTCAGGTCGATCGGGGTCATGCGAGGTTCAGCCGCCCGCCTTCGAGATGCATCCGCTGCGCGCCAAGGCGCTGGGCCTGTTCCTCGTCATGCGTCACCATCACGATCGCGGTGCCGGCGGCAAGCCGCAGCGCCAGCAGCTTCTCGACCAGCACCGTCGCCTTCGGATCGAGCGCGCCGGTCGGCTCGTCGAGCAGCAGCACGTCGGGCCGGGGCAGGATGGTGCGGATCAGCGCGAGGCGCATCCGCTCGCCGGTCGAAAGCCGGTGGATCTTCTGGTCGAGCAGCGCCGGCGCCAGGGCAAGCTGCGGCATCATCTCCGCCGCCGCCGCGCGGTCGGGGAAATGGGCGGCAGCCGTCTCGTGCCACCAGCCCGGCTCGGCCGGCAGATAGGCGACGCGCCGGCGCCAGGACGGCGCCGGCATCGCCGCGCGGTCCGCCCCGCCGAGCGCGACCCGCCCCTCATGCGGGTCGAGATCGGCGATCATCCGCAGCAGCACCGACTTGCCCGCCCCGGACGGGCCGGTGATCGCCACCGCCTCGCCGCGCCCGAGCGCGAGGTCGAACGGCCCGCCCGCGGCCCCGCGCAGGCCGGCCGCCACCAGGAATGACGCCACCGCCTCAGCCGGCGAAGGCGGCAAGCATCCGCGCCTCGGCCCGCATGCCGCGATGGAAGCAGCGCATTTCGAATTTCTCGTTCGGGCTGTGGATGCAGTCATCGTCCAGCCCGAAGCCGACCAGCAGCGTCTTCAACCCGAGCTGCCGCTCGAACGCCTCGACCACCGGAATCGACGCGCCGCATCCGGCGAGCACCGGCTTGCGGCCGAATTCCTGCTCCAGCGCCGCCCGCGCCGCGCGGACGAATGGCAGGTCGACCGGCACGACCAGCCCGGCCGAGGCGCCATGCACCTCGAAACGCGCCTTCGCATCCGGCAGCAGCCGCGCGTTGACGAATTCCTTGAATCCCTCGACCACCTTCGCCGGGTCCTGGCCCGGCACCAGGCGGAAGGTGAGCTTGGCGCCGGCCTCGGCGGGAATCACCGTCTTGGTGCCCTCGCCCTGATAGCCGCCGAAAATGCCGTTGATCTCGGCGGTCGGCCGCGCCCAGTTCTGCTCCAGCACCGAAAACCCGCGCTCGCCGCTCGCCCGGGCGAGGCCGATGCCGCCGAGCCAGGCGGCCTCGTCGAACCCCGTCGCCCGCCAGGAGGCGAGCACGTCCGCCGGAATATCGAGGATGCCGTCATAGAAGCCCGGAATCCGGATCCGCCCGTCGGCGTCGAACAGGTCGCCGAGAATGCGGGTCAGCGCGCGGATCGGGTTGAGCGCCGGCCCGCCGAACAGGCCGGAATGCAGGTCGCGGTCCGGCCCCGAAATCCGCACCTCCACCGCCGCGAGCCCGCGCAGGCTGGTGGTGATCGCCGGCGTCTGCCGGTCCCACATGTTGGTGTCGGCGACGAGCACGAAATCGGCCTTCAGCGCGTCGCGCTCGGCCTCGAGCATGGCGGCGAGCGAGGGGCTGCCGCACTCCTCCTCGCCCTCCAGCAGCACGGTGAGGTTCACCGGCAGGCCGCCCGTCACGTCGAGCCAGGCGCGCACCGCCTCCAGCACCATCATCACCTGGCCCTTGTCGTCCACCGCGCCGCGGGCGACCACGCGCGGGCCTTCCGGATGGTCCACAAGCTGCGGGTCGAACGGATCGCTGTGCCAGAGGTCCAGCGGATCGGCGGGCTGCACGTCGTAATGCCCGTAATACAGCACGGTCGGCGCATCCGGCCCGGCCTTGTGATGCGTCGCGATCACGCCGGGCAGGCCCCTGGTCTCCGACAGCCGTGCGGCGAATCCCATCCCCGCGAGCAGGTCGCGCATATGTGAAGCGGCGCGCAGGCAATCCGCCCGGTGCGGCGAGGTTTCGGTCAGCCCCTGCGCGCTGATCGAGGGAATCCGCAACAGCTCGAACCAGCGCCCGCGCGCGCTGTCGAGATGGGCGTCGATATGGGCGAGAACGTCGTCGATCCTGCTGGTGCTCATCGAATGTCCCTCTGTTGGCGGCACGACGATAGGGGAGGGCGGCGTGCCGGAAAAGACAGCGGCGCTCAAGCCAGCCCGTCGATCGCCTCCGCGAGGCGGATATCGCGCGCCGAAAGCCCCCCCGCGTCATGGGTCGACAGCAGGATCGTCACGCGATTGTAGACATTCGACCATTCCGGGTGATGGTCGTGCTTCTCCGCGAGCAGCGCCACCCGCGTCATGAACGCGAAGGCCTCGGAGAAATCGGCGAAGGCGAAGCGCCGTTCGATCGCGTCGCGGTCCTTCGCCAGCGACCATTCCGGCAAGAGGTCGACAAGGGCGGCGCGTTCGGCATCGGTCAGGCGGGGGATCATGTCGTGTCTCCTTGCTCCGAGAGGGCGGCGGCGAAGGCGGCGCGCAGGGCGGGGATCACCTCGGTCTCGAACCAGGGCCGCCGCGCCGCCCAGGCCCGTGTCCGCCAGGAGGGATGCGGCAGCGGAAACCGCGAGGGCAGATAGGCTGCGAACCCCCGCACCCGCTCCTCCATCGCCCCCTTGCCGAGATGATAGAGAATCGCGTGGCTGCCGACCAGCAGCGTGAGGCGGATCGCCGGCATCGCCGCGCGCAGCCGCCCCTGCCAGAGCCTGCCGCATTCCGGCCGCGGCGGGGCGTCGCCGCCGCGCGCCAGCCGTCCCGGATAGCACAGCCCCATCGGCACGATCGCGATCCGGCTTTCGTCGTAGAACGTGGCCCGGTCGATGCCGAGCCAGTCGCGCAGCCGGTCGCCCGAGGGATCGTTCCAGGGAATCCCGCTCGCGTGAACCTTCGTCCCCGGCGCCTGCCCGACGATCAGCACGCGCGCCGTGGCCGAGATGCGGAACACCGGGCGCGGGCCCAGCGGCAACGACGCGGCGCAGACCGTGCAGGCCCGCGCCGCCGCGGCGACGTCGTCGATCGTCTCGCCCGCCGTCGCGCCGGCCCCGCCCGCCACGACGGGGTCGGGGATCATGGTCACGTCTCGTATCGGGCGATCTTCCAGTCGTCCGGCTCCGCGGCGGCGTCCCGGTACCAGGCATCGACCAGCTCATGCGCCCGAATGGCGGCGAGATAGGCTTCGGTCGTCGCCGTGACCTTCGGCCGGTAGGTCAGCAGCCGCGAGACCACCGGCGCATACATCGCATCCGCCCCGGTCAGCGCCGCGCCGAACAGGAACGGCCCGCCGGCGCCGAAGCGCTTGCGCGTCTCCGCCCAGATCGCCTCGATCCGGTCGAGATCGGCGCGCACCGCCGGCGCCGGCTCGGCGGGCTCCAGCGTGCGCGTGCAGTTCATCGGCATGGCGAGGCGGAGTTCGCGGAATCCGCCATGCATCTCGGCGGCGATGGCGCGCGCATGGGCGCGGGCGATGCGCGCCGCCGGCCAGATCTGCGGCGCGATCTCGGCGCAATACTCGATGATGGCGAGACTGTCCCAGACCCGCGCCCCCTCGTGTTCGAGGAACGGCACCATGCCCGAGGCCGAGACGGCCTTGACCGCCGGCGTGTGCCCGCCCGCCAGCGGGATCACCCGCTCCTCCACCGCGAGGCCGGCAAGGCGCACGGCCAGCCACCCGCGCAACGACCACGAGGAATAGCGGCGGCTGCCGATATAGAGGACCGATGAGTTGTCATTCATGATTGACGATTAGCCCGGATGCAGCCGCCCCGCCATATCGGGCGCCCGTCCGCCGGTATCGCGCGCCCCGCCCGGCGGCGCCGCGGTGCGGCCGATGAACGAGGCGATATCCCGCCAGACCGGCGGCATCAGCCCGAAGCTCGGCAGCACCGAGAGCAGCAGCCGGACATGCGAGAGCCGTTCGTAAATCCGCGTGTCCACCGTCGCGCCGGCCTCGCGCAGCCGGGCCGCCAGCGCCGCCGTGTTGGCCGGCGCCACCAGCCGGTCCCGCGCGCCGGTGATCAGCAGCGACGGCGGGGCGGCGGGGCTCACATGGCTGATCGGCTGACAGACCGGATCATCGGCGAAGCGGTCGAAGATGCGGCGATAGACCGGCCCGGTCATCGGCAGGAAATCATACGGCCCCGCGAGCCCGATGGCGCCGGCGAGCGCCGACGGCGTCACCCCCTCGGCGCCGAGATACCCTTCCGCCAGAGCGAGCATCATCGCGAGATAGGCCCCGGCGGAGTGCCCGGCGACGAACACCGCCCGGCCATCGCCGCCGAATTGCCACGCATGGCGGAGCATGAAGGCGGTCGCCCGTGCCGCGTCGTGAATGAACGCCGGGTAGCGGACCTCCGGGTAGAGCCGGTAGTCGGGCACCGCGACGACCAGGCCGAGCCGGGCCAGCGCGCGGCCGAGAAACGCATATTCGCCCCGCGCGCCGGTCTGCCACGAGCCGCCATAGAAGAATACGACGACGGGCAGAAGGCCGCCGCCCGCGCGGGCCGGCCGATGGATGTCGAGCCGGTCGCGCGTCCCGTCGCCGAACGCGACATCCCGTGTCGTGACCGTGCCGAACCGCGGCACAGCGCGGTTCAGCAGGTCGATCGGCGTCGGCAATGCTGTCATGTAACGGATATGGCGGGCCGTTTCTGCCCGGCAATATATGCCGGTCCGGCAAAATCTGCCGTCCGCGGACGGCGTCCATCCCGCATTCGCGCCGGAACACCGCCGGGAAATCTGGCACGCGAGATGCATCCACATCCGTCGAGGGCTTCGGGCGGACGGGCGCAGTCCCGCCGGCCGCGCACCCGGCCACGAAAGGAGTTCGCGCATGATCATCCACAATCTCGCCGCCGCGGCGCAGCCCATCGCCTATGCCGGCGGCATCGCGTCGTCGCACCGTCCCGGATTCGGCGCCACGCTGCAGGCGACGCTCGCCAGCCTGCAGGCAACGCAGGCCGGCACCTCCGCCGTCCTCAACGGCATCGGCCCGGCCCAGGCGCTGCCCGGCGCCCAGAGCAGCACCACGCACCATCACCACCAGGCGCCGACGATCCCTGGCCTCGGCTAATCGAAGGGCGGATTTGGCCGAAGCCGCGTTTGCGGCTAATCGGCCCGCATGACTGACGTCGCCGCATCCGGCTGGGCGGGGTTCGACCTCGCCCGGCCCCTCGTCATGGGCATCCTGAACGCCACGCCCGACAGTTTTTCGGGCGGCGGCGCGACGCAAGGCCCCTCGGCCCTGATCGAAACCGGGCTCGCCATGCGCGCGGCCGGCGCCGCGATCATCGATGTCGGCGGCGAAAGCACCCGCCCCGGCGCCGCCGTGGTGCCGCCCGACATCGAGATCGCCCGCATTGTGCCGGTCATCGGCGGCCTCGCCCGGGACGGCGCGACCGTCTCGGTCGACACGCGGAACGCCGCCACCATGCGCGCCGCCCTCGATGCCGGGGCGCGCATCGTCAACGACGTCTCCGGCCTCCGCCACGATCCCGCCGCCGCGCCGCTGGTCGCCGCCGCCGCCTGCCCCGTCATCCTGATGCACATGCGCGGCACCCCGGCGACGATGAGCGCGCAGGCGGTCTATAACGATGTCGTCGCCGATGTCCTCGCCGAACTCGCGGCCACCCGCGACGCCGCCCTTGCCGCCGGCATCGCGCCCGCCGCCATCGCGCTCGATCCCGGTTTCGGCTTCACCAAGCGCGGCGCGCAGAACGTGGCGCTGCTGCGCGCCCTGCCATCCTTCCGCGCGCTCGGCCATCCGGTCCTCGCCGGCGTCTCGCGCAAGCGCTTCATCGGCGAACTCGCCGGCGAGCCCGACCCCGCCCGCCGCGATCCCGGCTCCATCGCCGCCGCCCTGTTCGCGGCGGGGCGGGGGGCGGCGATCATCCGCGTCCACGACGTGCCCGGCACGGTGCAGGCGCTGCGCGTCTGGCAGGCCCTCGCCGATGCCTGACTGGACCGTGAGGCCGTCTCTTGGGATATTGGGCGCGCCGGCCCGGCCCACGCCACAGCAAGGTTTCGATCCGCGATGAACCAGATCCAGCCCCGCCCCAAACGCCGCCTGTTCGGCACCGACGGCATCCGCGGCCGCGCCAACACCGCGCCGATGACCGCCGAAATCGCGCTCCGCCTCGGCCAGGCGGCCGGCCTGCTGTTCACCCGCGGCGATCACCGCCACCGGGTCATCATCGGCAAGGACACCCGCCTGTCCGGCTACATGCTCGAACCGGCGCTCACCGCCGGCTTCATCGGCGCCGGAATGGACGTGACCCTCGCCGGCCCGCTGCCCACCCCGGCCATCGCCATGCTCACCCGCAGCCTGCGCGCCGATCTCGGCGTGGTCATCTCGGCCTCGCACAACCCGTTCGAGGATAACGGCATCAAGCTGTTCGGCCCGGACGGCGCCAAGCTGTCCGACGAGACGGAAGCCGAGATCGAGGCGCTGATGGAGGAGGATCTCTCCGGCCGGCTCGCCGCCCCGTCGGCGCTCGGCCGGGCGATGCGCCTGGTCGACGCCGCGGGCCGCTACGTCGAATCCGCGAAGTCGAGCCTGCCGCGCGGGCTGCGGCTCGACGGCCTGCGCGTCGTCCTCGATTGCGCCAATGGCGCCGCCTACAAGGTGGCGCCGGCGGCGCTGTGGGAACTCGGCGCCGAGGTCATCACCCTCGGCGTCAGCCCCGACGGCTTCAACATCAACCACGAATGCGGCTCGACCGTCCCCTCCGCCCTGTCGGCGGCGGTGGTCAAACACCGCGCCGATCTCGGCATCGCGCTCGACGGCGACGCCGACCGCGTGATCCTCGCCGACGAGCGCGGCCGGATCATCGACGGCGACCAGGTGCTGGCGCTGATCGCCCGCGCCTTCCAGGCCGATGGCCGCCTGTCGGGCAGCGGCATCGTCGCCACCGTGATGTCCAATCTCGGGCTGGAGCGATATCTCGGCGGCCTCGGCCTCGCCCTGCACCGCACCCCGGTGGGCGATCGCTACGTTGCCGAACACATGCGCGCGCACGGTCTCAATCTCGGCGGCGAGCAGTCCGGCCACGTCATCCTCGCGGATTTCGCCACCACCGGCGACGGGCTGATCGCAGCCCTCCAGGTGCTGGCGGTGCTGGTGCGCGAGGGGCGGCCGGCGAGCGAGGTGTGCCGCCTGTTCACGCCGCTGCCGCAACTGCTGCGCAATGTCCGCTACAGCGGCGCCTCGCCATTGCTCTCGCCCGCCGTCACGGCGGCGGCGGCGGCGGCGGAGGCAAGGCTCGCCGGCATCGGCCGCCTGCTGCTGCGCGCCTCCGGCACCGAGCCGCTGATCCGCGTGATGGCCGAGGGCGAGGACGAGCAGCTCGTCGCCGCCGTGGTCGACGAGCTCTGCGCCGTGATCGAGGCGGAATCGGCCGGCTGAGCGCGGCGATGGACTGGTTCCGGGTTCTCGCCATCGGCGGCTCGGACAGCGGCGGCGGCGCCGGCATCGAGGCCGACGTCAAGACGATCACCGCCCTGGGCGGCTACGCGATGACCGCGATCACCGCCGTCACCGCGCAGGACACCACCGGCATCGCCGCGATCGCCCCGGTGCCGCCCGATCTCGTCGCCCGGTCGATCCGCATGGTCGTGGCCGATCTCGGGGTCGATGCCATCAAGCTCGGCATGCTCGGCAGCGCCGGGACGGCCGAGGAAGTCTCCCTGGCGATCGCCGCCGCGGCGCCGGCCGCGCCTCTGGTGCTCGACCCCGTCCTCGCCTCGACCAGCGGCACCGCGCTGGCGGGGGAGGGCGCGCTCGCCATCATCCGCGACCGTCTGCTGCCCCGCTCCACGCTGGTGACGCCCAATCGCGACGAGGCGGCAACCCTCGCCGGCCTCGCCATCGATTCGCACGAGGATGCGATCCGCGCCGGCCGCGCGCTCTGCCGCCTCGGCGCCCGAGCCGTCCTGCTGAAGGGCGGCCATTTCGACGGCGATCCGGTCATCGACCGCCTGATCGCCGGCGACGACGTCGTGACCTTCGCCCATCCCCGCATCGCGACGCGCCACACCCACGGCACCGGCTGTACCCTGGCCAGCGCGATCGCCTGCGGCCTCGCGCGCGGCCTCGATCTCCGGGCCGCGATCGAGGCCGCCGAAGCGTTCCTCCACGCCGCCCTGCGCGCCGCCCCGGGGTTCGGCCGCGGCCACGGTCCGCTCGGCCATGCCCGCGCCGCCGCGCTCTTGCAGGATCGTCCGCCGGCATGATCTAGAATTCCGTCACTGATCGAGGAGGAAGTTCCTGCCATGAAAACACTGTATCACGGGCGCGGCCACGCGACCGGCGGCCGCACCGGCCATGCCGAAACCAGCGACGGCCGCCTCAAGGTCGATCTCAGCACGCCGAAGGAACTCGGCGGCGATGGCGGGCAGGGCACCAATCCGGAACAGCTCTTTGCCATCGGCTATTCAGCCTGTTTCCTCGGCGCGCTGAAATTCGTCGCCAATCAGGCGAAGGTGAAGATCCCCGAGGATGCGAAGGTGAATGCCGAGATCGGCATCGGCCCGCGCGACGACGGCACCGGGTTCGGGATCACGGCGCACCTGACCGTGACCATCCCGGGCATGGACCGCGCGCAGGCCGAGGACCTGGTGCGCAAGGCCGAGATCGTCTGTCCCTACGCGCATGCGACGCGCGGCAATATCGACAGCAGATTCGCCGTTGCCTGAAAGGCTTTCTTAAACTTTTCCGGCTATCCGGGTGCCATGCAGTCAGTGTTGCCCATGGCACCCGTGAGCGGGCCTGCCGCAGCCGGACGCCCCGCCGGGCGCTGCGGTTGCGTGCCGGCGGCGACCCCTCGTCGCCATGGATAACCCGTCGCTCAAGCCGGCCGAAGAGCCGGGGAACGATCTCGGCGCGCGGATCGACCAGCTCACGGTCCTGAGCTTCGTTGCCGATGCGGCGACCGAGCAGGTGATACGCGACGGGCTGGGCGACCTGGCCCAGACGGGCATCCAGAACACGGCGGACATTCGCCGCGGCAATCTGAAGGCCGCCATCGCCGCCCTCGCGAAAGTCCCGACGCCGCAAATCGTCGTCGTCGACATCGGCAAGGACGAGCGGCCGATGCACGCCCTGCTCGAACTCTGCGATGTCATCGAACCGTCGGTCTCCCTGCTGGTGATCGGCGAGGTCGACGATGTCGATCTCTACCGCAACATCATCCGGCGGGTCGGCGCGATCGACTACCTGTTCAAGCCGATCACCCGCGAGCTTGTCGCCCGCCATTTCGCCTCGCTGATCACCCGAAATTCGCCGGTCGCCGACCTGACGCGAGGCGGCCGGGTCATTTCCGTCACCGGCGCGCGCGGCGGGGTCGGCGGCAGCACCATCGCCGCCGCGCTGGCCTGGTATCTGGGCGTCGAGTCGAACCGTCACACCCTGCTGCTCGATGCCGATCCGTTCATCGGCACGGCACAGGACTGGTTCGGGGTCGAATTCAAACCCTCGTTCCAGACCCTTCTGCAGGATGCCGGAGATGACCCGGGTGCTGCCGTCGCGGGCGCGGTCCGGCCGGTCCGGAACCGGTTGCATGTCCTGGGCTCCCCGCCCGATCTCGCCTGCCAGCCGGCCGCCTCCGCCGGCGCCGCCCGGCGGATCATCGATGCGATCCGCATGCGCTTCAACTTCGTGATCGTCGACCTGCCGTTCCTGCCGATCCAGCAGCACCGGGAACTGCTCGAACTCGCCCATCACCGCATCATCGTTCTCGACCCGAGCATCGCGAGCCTGCGCGATACGGTGCGCCTGATCGCCGCGTCCAGCACGCCGGGCCAGCCGCAGCGGCCGACGATCTTCCTGAACCGCGAAGGCGCGGCCGGCGGCCTGCGTCGCAAGCACATCGAGGATGCGCTCAAGCGCAAGGTCGATCTCAGCCTCCCCGAACTGCCCAAACTCTTCACCAGCCTCGGCGCGCAGGAACGCTTCGCCGGTGTGCCCAAGGGGCCGCTCGGCCGCCTGATCGAAGACCTGGCCCGCGAAGCGGGCTTCGAGCGCGGACGCAACGCCGCCGCCTGACCGCCTGACGCAGCGCGTCGGCCACGGGCCGAGCCTGCCACAATCCACCCCGATATCGCGCCTTCACCGCTGCCCGCAGAAGGCTGTCATGCGCGGTGCATTAAATTCGGCAAAAAAACATACAAAGAAAATTTATCTTTACTTAGCTTAATTTCGTCTGCCAGTCTGATTTCCGCGATGCTGAGACAGCGCGGGGGCACGAGACCGGACAGCACGAGCCACAAGGTGGTGCGCCATTGAGGAGGAAACGAAATGAGCGACGCTCTGAGGCTCGATACCTGTCTTGACCAGATCGCCAGCCAGCTTCCCGCACTGACCGCTTCATGCCGCGTCGTCGAGGCGCTGGCCGGCGCCGCGAGACAGATCGCCCATCTGCTGGCCCGCGGCCCGCTCTCCGGCGATCTCGGCGCCGTCATCGGCGAGTCGCTCGACGGCGACGGCCAGAAGGCGCTTGATGCGATAACCCACGCCCTGGTGCGCGAGGCCGTCATCGCTTCCGGCGCCGCCGCCTTCGCCTCCGAGGAAGCGGCCGCGCCGGAATGGCTCGATCCGGCGGGCGAGGTCGCCGTCGCGGTCGACCCGCTCGACGGCTCGTCGAACATCGACACGCTGGCGCCGGTCGGAACGATCTTTTCCATCCTGCCCGCCCGGCATGCCAGCGGCGCCGATCCCGCAAGCCCGTTCCTGCAGACCGGGCGGCGCCAGCTCGCGGCCGGCTTCTTCATCTATGGCCCCCGCACCGCGCTCGCCGTGACGTTCGGCAACGGCACCCGCATCTTCACGCTCGATCCCGTCTCCGGCGCCTTTCTCGCGCCGGCCCCGCCGGCCACCGTGCCCGCCGCAACCCGCGAATACGCCATCAACGGATCCAATCTCCGCCACTGGGAAGAACCAATCCGCGACTACATCGTCGAGCTGAAGCAGGGCCGGAACGGTCCGCGCGGCATCGATTTCAACACCCGCTGGCTGGCCTCCATGGTGGGCGATGCGTTCCGCATCCTCGGCCGCGGCGGCATCTATCTCTACCCGGCGGACGAACGGCAAGGCTACGAGGCCGGAAGGCTGCGACTGGTCTATGAAGCGAACCCCATCGCCTTCCTCATGGAGCAGGCCGGCGCCTCCGCGACCGATGGCCGCATCCCGATCCTCGACCTCCAGCCGGCCCACATCCATCAACGCTGCCCGCTCGTCTTCGGCTCGGCCGATGAAGTCCGCCGCGTCGCCCAGGCCTATGAAAGGGCAGGGCAGCCTTCCTCGCCGCTGTTCCGCCGGCGTTCGCTGTTCCGTTCCACCTCGAACGTGGCGGAACTGTTCGCATGAGCCAGCGCCATCCCATCATCTCCGTCACCGGTTCCTCCGGCGCGGGCACCACCTCGGTGCGCAACGTGTTCGAACAGATCTTCCGCCGCGAGAAGATCACCGCCGCGCATATCGAGGGCGATGCGTTTCACCGCTACGATCGTGCGGAGATGAAAACGAAAATGGCCGAGGCGGAAGCTGCGGGAAACCGCCATTTCAGCCATTTCAGCCCGGAGACGAATCTCCTCGCCGAGCTCGCGGCAACCTTCGAGAGCTACGCCGCGACCGGCACCGGACAATACCGGCACTACATCCACGACCAGGATGAAGCCGAACGCTACGGCGGCACGCCCGGCACCTTCACGCCCTGGGAGGACCTGCCGGCGCCGACCGACATTCTCCTGTATGAAGGCCTGCACGGCGCCGTCAGGCATGGCGACATCGATACCGGGCGCCATGCCGACGTGAAGATCGGCGTCGTTCCCGTGATCAATCTCGAATGGATCCAGAAAATCCACCGCGACCGCGCGGCCCGCCGCTATTCCACCGAGGCGGTGATGGACACGATCCTGCGGCGGATGCCGGACTACGTGCACTACATCTGCCCGCAATTCACCGAGACGGACATCAACTTCCAGCGCGTGCCCACGGTCGACACCTCCAACCCCTTCATCGCCCGCTGGATCCCGACCGCCGATGAATCGATCGTGGTCATCCGCTTCCGCGATCCGCACGGCATCGACTTCCCCTATCTCCTCGCCATGCTGCACGGCAGTTTCATGTCTCGCGCGAACTCGATCGCGGTACCCGGAAACAAGTTCGATCTCGCCATGCAGCTCATTCTCACCCCGATCATCATGCAACTGATGGACCGGAAAAGGCGGGCGCAATGAACCCGCCCCCGACACGCCCAGGCGGCTGGCCCCGGAAAGGAAACTGACATGGCACGCATAACATTGCGTCAGCTACTCGATCATGCGGCGGAACGCGGATATGGCGTTCCCGCCTTCAACATCAACAACATGGAACAGGTGATCGCGATCATGGAGGCCGCCGCGTCCTGCGATGCGCCGGTCATCCTCCAGGCCTCGCGCGGCGCCCGGTCCTATGCCGGCGACCGGATGCTGGCGAAGATGATCGAGGCGGCGGAGGCCGAGCACCCGCAGATTCCCATCTGCCTGCACCAGGACCACGGCAACGACGAGGCGACCTGCCTGTCGGCGATCCAGCACGGGTTCACCAGCGTGATGATGGACGGCTCGCTGATGGCCGACGCAAGAACCCCCGCCGACTACGACTACAATGTCGCCATCACCGCCCGCGTCACCGACATGGCGCATCGCGTCGGCGTTTCGGTCGAGGGCGAGCTCGGCGTGCTCGGCAGTCTCGAAACCGGCACCGGTGCGGCCGAGGACGGTCACGGCGCCGAGGGCACGCTCTCCCACGACCAGCTCCTGACCGACCCCGACCAGGCGGTTGCCTTCGTGCGTGCCACGAAGGTCGACGCGCTGGCGGTCGCCATGGGAACCTCCCACGGCGCCTACAAGTTTTCCCGCAAGCCGGATGGCGCGATTCTCGCGATGCACGTCATCCGCGCCATCAACGAGCGCATGCCCGAACTCCATCTCGTCATGCACGGCTCGTCCTCGGTCCCGCAGGACCTGCAGGAGGCCTTCAACCGCCACGGCGGCGAGATGCCGCAGACCTGGGGCGTGCCCGTCGAGGAAATCCTCCTCGGCATTCGTCACGGCGTGCGCAAGGTGAATATCGACACCGATTGCCGCCTCGCCATGGCCGCCGCCATCCGCAAGGTCGCCACCGGGAACCGCGCGGAATTCGACCCCCGCCAGTTCATGAAGCCCGCCATCGCGGCACTGCGCGATCTCTGCCGCTCGCGCTTCCAGGCCTTCGGCACCGCCGGGCAGGCCTCGCGAATCAAACCGCAGCCCCTCGCCGCGATGGCCAGGCAATACGCATCCGGCGCCCTCGATCCCGTGATCGATGTCGGCCGCGCCGCTTGATGACATCAGAAGACGGAGTCCGCATCATGGATACGCCAACCCCTAACATCACCAACGAGGCCCTGACGGTGCGCGGCAAGGAGCGCTACAGGTCGGGCGTTCTCGAATACCGCAAGATGGGCTACTGGGAACCCGACTACGAACCGAAGATCACCGATGTCATCTCGCTGTTCCGCATCACCCCGCAGGATGGCGTCGATCCGGTGGAGGCGGCGGCGGCGGTCGCCGGCGAAAGCTCGACGGCGACCTGGACCGTCGTCTGGACAGACCGGCTGACGGCCTGTGAGAAATACCGGGCCAAGGCCTACCGGGTCGATCCGGTGCCCAATGCGCCCGGCCAGTATTTCGCCTATATCGCCTACGATCTCGCGTTGTTCGAGCCGGGCTCGATCGCCAACCTCACCGCCTCGATCATCGGCAACGTGTTCGGCTTCAAGCCGCTCAAGGCGCTGCGGCTCGAGGACATGCGGCTGCCCGTCGCCTATGTGAAGACGTTCGACGGCCCGGCGACCGGCATCGTCGTCGAACGCGAACGGCTCGACAAGTTCGGCCGCCCCCTGCTCGGCGCGACGGTGAAGCCGAAGCTCGGCCTCTCGGGGCGCAATTACGGCCGCGTCGTCTACGAGGCGCTGAAGGGCGGCCTCGACTTCACCAAGGATGACGAGAACATCAACTCGCAGCCCTTCATGCACTGGCGCGACCGGTTTCTCTACTGCATGGAAGCGGTGAACAAGGCGCAGGCCGCGACCGGCGAGGTCAAGGGCACATACCTGAACGTGACCGCCGGCACGATGGAGGACATGTACGAACGCGCGTCCTTCGCCCACGAGCTCGGCTCGACCATCATCATGATCGATCTCGTCATCGGCTACACGGCGATCCAGTCGATGTCGAAATGGGCCCGCAAGCACGACATGATCCTGCACCTGCATCGCGCCGGCCACGGCACCTACACCCGCCACAAGACGCATGGCGTCAGCTTCCGGGTGATCTCCAAGTGGATGCGGCTCGCCGGCGTCGATCACATCCACGCCGGCACCGTGGTCGGCAAGCTCGAGGGCGATCCGCTCACCACCCGCGGCTTCTACGATATCCTGCGCGAGGACTACAACGAAACCCGTTACGAACACGGCATCTTCTTCGATCAGGACTGGGCCGGCACGCGCAAGGTCATGCCGGTCGCCTCGGGCGGCATCCATGCCGGGCAGATGCACCAGCTCCTCCATCATCTCGGCGAGGATGTCGTCCTGCAATTCGGCGGCGGCACGATCGGCCATCCGCAGGGCATCGCCGCCGGGGCGATGGCGAACCGCGTGGCGCTGGAAGCGATGATCCTCGCCCGCAACGAAGGGCGCGACTATCTCGCCGAAGGTCCGCAGATCCTCAACGACGCCGCGCGCCACTGCCTGCCGCTACGCCAGGCGCTCGATACCTGGGGCGAGGTGACGTTCAACTACGCCTCGACCGACACGCCCGATTTCGCCCCCACCGCGATGCCGGCCTACTGACGGAGCGTTATCATGAGACTGACCCAGGGCTGCTTTTCGTTTCTTCCCGATCTGACCGATGAACAGATCAGCCGCCAGATCCAGTACTGCCTCGACAAGGGCTGGGCGGTGAACCTCGAATATACCGACGACCCGCACCCGCGGAATACCTACTGGGAAATGTGGGGCCTGCCGATGTTCGACATCCGCGATGCCAAGGCGATCATGTCCGAACTCGCGGACTGCCGGCGGATTCACGATGATTGCTATATCCGCCTCTCGGCGTTCGACGCCACCAACACATGGGAGTCGCTCCGCATTTCCTTCATCGTGCAGCGGCCGAAGGACGAACCCGGCTTCATGCTGACACGGAGCGAGGCCGCCGGCCGCACCATGCGCTACGAAACCCGCGCCTATGTCGTCCAGAAACCCGAAGGCGCGCGCTATGGAAATTCCGGGTGAGGGAGGGGGGCATGCCGGATACGATGGCGGGCGCGCCCGCCGCGGGCGAGATGATCGATCTCCGCGCCGAATTCGACGGCGCCGGGATCGGCGATGTGCTCGCGGCGCTGGACCGCGACCTTGTCGGGCTCCGTCCTGTCAAGGCGCGGATCCGCGAGATCGCCTCCCTCCTGCTCATCGAGCGGGTCAGGCAGAAATGCGGCTTCGCGACCGAGGCGCCGACGCTGCACATGTCCTTCACCGGCAATCCCGGCACCGGCAAGACGACGGTTGCCCTCCGCATGGCGAACATTCTCAAGGCTCTGGGATTCGTCAGGCAGGGCCAGCTGATTTCGGTCACCCGCGATGACCTGGTCGGCCAGTATATCGGGCACACCGCGCCGAAGACGAAGGAGATCCTCAAGAAGGCCATCGGCGGCGTGCTGTTCATCGACGAGGCCTATTACCTCTACCGCCCCGACAACGAGCGGGACTACGGGCAGGAGGCGATCGAGATTCTCCTGCAGGTAATGGAGAACCAGCGCGAGGACCTCGTCGTGATCCTCGCCGGCTATGCCGACCGGATGGAGAATTTCTTCACCCTCAATCCCGGTTTCCGCTCGCGCATCGCGCACCACATCGATTTTCCCGATTACGAGAACGACGAGCTGCTGGCGATCAGCGACACGATGCTGGCCCGCCAGCATTACCGCTTCTCGCCCGAGGCCCGCGCCGTCATGGACCGCTACATCGCCCGGCGTCGCACGCAGCCCTATTTCTCCAACGCCCGCTCGGTGCGCAACGCGCTCGATCGCGCGCGCCTGCGCCAGGCGAACCGGCTGATGACGGCGACCTCGCCCATCCCGAAAGACGCGCTGACGATCATCGAACCCGACGATCTGCTGGCCAGCCGCGTCTTCCGCGCGGAGGAAAAAGCCGATGCCGGCGCCTGACAGGTTGCTGATCGCGCCGTCGATCCTCTCGGCCGATTTCGCCACCCTCGGCGCGGAGGCGCGCGCCGTCATCGAGGCCGGGGCCGACTGGGTGCATATCGACGTGATGGACGGGCATTTCGTCCCCAACCTCACCTTCGGCCCCCCGGTCATCGGCGCCGTGCGCAAGCACGTCGATGCCGTGTTCGATGTCCATCTGATGATCGCGCCGGTCGATCCCTTCATCGATGCCTTCGTCGAGGCCGGCGCCGACATCATCACCGTCCATGCCGAAGCCTGCCCGCATCTCGACCGCACCGTGCAGTCCATCCGCGCGCGCGGCTGCCTGGCCGGCGTCGCGCTCTGCCCGGCCACGCCGGAAGCGGCGCTGTCCTACGTGCTCGACGCGGTCGACCTCGTGCTGGTGATGACGGTCAATCCCGGCTTCGGCGGCCAGACCTTCCTGCGATCGCAACTGCCGAAGATCCGCCGGATCCGCGAGATGATCGCGGGGCGCGACATCCGCCTCGAACTCGATGGCGGCATCACGCCGGAGACCGCGCCGGATGCCGTGGCGGCGGGGGCGGATGTGCTGGTCGCCGGCTCCTCGGTCTTTCGCGGCGGCAGGGCGGCCTATGCGGCGAATATCGCGGCGCTGCGGGCAGGGGGGATGGCCCTTGCCTGACGCCGCCGCGCCTCACCCCGCCGCGCGGAAGCGAACCTCCATCGCCTCGTCGCCGAGGCGAAGCCGGCTGACGCGCGCCGGCGATTCGGCGATCGCGATCCCGCCGCGGATCACCGCGCGCCGCGCGGCGCGGGTGCGGATCGCCTCGATCGGATCGCCGGCATCGAGCAGCACCAGATCGCCCCGGCATCCGGGGGCGATGCCGTAACCCTCCAGCCCCACCGCCCGCGCCGCGTTTACCGTAACGGCATCGAAACAGGAACGCATCGCGTCCACGCCGGTCATCTGCGCGACGTGAAGTCCCATCGATGCCACCTCCAGCATGTCGTGCGTGCCGAGCGGATACCACGGGTCCATCACGCAATCATGCCCGAAGGCGACATTCACCCCCGCCGCCATTAGCTCCGGCACGCGCGTCATGCCCCGCCGCTTCGGATAGGTGTCGTGCCGTCCCTGCAACGTGATATTGATCAGCGGATTGGCGATCGCGGAAACCCCGGCCTCGGCGATCAGCGGAATCAGCTTGCTCGCGTAATAATTATCCATCGAGTGCATCGAGGTGAGATGCGATCCGGCAACGCGCCCCTGCATCCCGTGCCGCACGGTCTCCGCCGCCAGCGTCTCGATATGGCGCGACAGCGGATCGTCGCTCTCGTCGCAATGCATGTCGACCATCATCCCGGCCTCGGCGGCGATGGCCATCAGCTGGCGCACGCTCTCCGCCCCGTCCGCCATGGTCCGCTCGAAATGCGGAATCCCGCCGATCACGTCGATCCCCATCGCCATCGCCCGGCGCAGGTTCTCGGCCGAACGCGGATAGCGCAGCCAGCCATCCTGCGGAAAGGCGACGAGCTGGATGGTGATCCACGGCGCCATCTCCGCCCGCAGCGCGGTCAGCGCCTCCACCGCGAGCAGCCGGTCGTCGCAGATATCGACATGCGAGCGGATCGCCCCGATCCCCTGCGCGATCGACCAGGTGCAGAGCCGCTTCGCCCGCGCATGGATGGCCTCCACGGTCAGGTCCGGCTTGAGCTCGCCCCAGAGGGCGATGCCCTCCAGCAGCGTGCCGCTGCGGTTCAGCCGCGGCAGCCCGAGCGACAGCGTCGAATCGAGGTGCAGATGCGAATCGACGAAGGGTGGCGCGACCAGATCCCCCGCCGCGTCGATCACCGCCGGCGCGGCCGCCTCCGGAAGACCGGGGCCGACCGTCTCGATCACGCCGCCGCGGATCAGGATGTCGACCCCCCGCCGCCCATCCGGCAGCGCCGCGTTGCGGATGAGCAGGTCGCCCGTCACGGGAACAGTCTCGTCGCCGACCAGGCGTCGCCGGTGCGGGTGAACACCGCGCGGTCGTGCAGGCGGAAGTCCCGGTCCTGCCAGAACTCGATCGAATCGGGCATCACATGCCAGCCGGACCAGTGCGGCGGGCGCGGGATCGGCCCGTCGCCATACCGCGCGGTCACCTCAGCGAGCCGCCGTTCGAGTTCGGCCCGCTCGCCGAGCGGGCGCGACTGGTCCGAGGCCCAGGCCCCGAGCCGCGAAATCCGCGGCCGGCTGTCGAAATAGGCATCCGCCTCGTCGTCCGAAACCGCGCGGCACCGCCCCTCGATGCGGATCTGCCGGCGCAGCGACTTCCAGTGGAACAGCAGCGACACATCCGGATTCGCGCGGATCTCGAGCGATTTCCGGCTCTCCAGGTTTGTATAAAAAACAAATCCGGCCTCATCCCACGATTTCAGCAGCACGATCCGCGCCGAAGGCCGGCCGTCCGGCGTCGCCGTCGCCAGCGTCATCGCATTGGGATCGTTCGGTTCCGCCGCCTCGGCGTCCTGCATCCAGGCGGCGAAAAGCTGGAACGGATCGGCACTGATATCGATCATCGGTTGCTCTCTCTTCCGTGTCGCAATATTTGATAGTCCAAGCCGCCGCACGCCACCACCCCGGCACGGCCGGCCGAGACACGACAGACTGGAGCCCCCGACATGCAGGAATCCGCACAGACCTACCCGCTGACCGGCACGCTGATGCGTGGCAAGCGGGGCGTCATCATGGGGGTTGCGAACAACCGCTCGATCGCCTGGGCCATCGCCCAGGCGGTGGCCGCGCAGGGCGGCGAACTCGCCTTCACCTATCAGGGCGACGCGCTGGAGAAGCGCATCCGCCCGCTGGCCGAAAGCGTGCAGTCCGATCTCGTCATCCCCTGCGACGTCACCGACGATGCGGCGCTCGACGATGCCTTCGCCGCCGTCGCCGACCGCTGGGGCGAGATCGACTTCCTCGTCCACGCCATCGGCTTCGCCGACAAGCAGTTCCTGCGCGGCCGCTATGCCGATACGCCGCGCGCCGCCTTCCTCCAGGCGATGGACATTTCCTGCTTCTCCTTCACCGCGGCCGCGCAGCGCGCCTCGGCGCTGATGAAGCGGGGCGGAGCGATGGTCACGCTCACCTATCTCGGCGCCGAGCGCGTCACCCCCCACTACAACGTGATGGGTGTGGCCAAGGCCGCGCTCGAATCCTCGGTGCGCTACCTCGCCGCCGATCTCGGGCGCGACGCGATCCGGGTGAACGGCCTGTCCGCCGGCCCGATCAAGACGCTCGCCGCCTCCGGCATCGGCGATTTCAGCTACATCCTGAAATGGAACCAGCTCAACGCGCCGCTCGAGCGCAACGTGGCGCTCGAGGAAGTCGGCGCCTCCGGGCTCTATCTGCTGTCGGATCTCTCGCGCGGCGTCACCGGCGAGATCCACCACGTCGATTGCGGCTATCACATCGTCGGCATGAAGAACCCGATGGCGCCGGATATCGACGCCGTCGAGTAACCGAGGCCGCAGGCGGCGTCAGATCGGCCCCGCGCCGGGGCCGACGTCAGATGGGCTTGTGCGCCCGGTCGATCAGCCGCCTGAGCAGGCCGGGCTTTTTCTCCGGCCGCGGTGCCGTGGCCGAGGCCGCCTCGGCGGCCCGGCGTTCCTTGGTCTTCAGCCAGTCCTCAAGGCTCATATTGGCCTTGGCGGCGCGCTTGCGTTCGTAGTCGGTCTGGGCGTCGGTCATCTTGCGGGTCATGCGCGCGCCTGTGCCAGAACCCGCGATCCGTATCAAGCGCCCCGCGCGTGCATCTCAGCCTCCGGCGCCGAAGCGGCGCAGCATCCGCCGCTCGAAGGCGCCGAGCGCGGCATAGATCCCGATCCCGGTGACGGCCAGCAACATCAGCGCGGCGAACATGCGCGGAATCTCCAGCCGGTAGCCCGACTCCAGGATTCGCCCGGCCAGCCCGCCGGCAAACCCGCCCGAACTCGCGACGAACTCCGCCACCACCGCGCCCACCAGCGCCAGCGTGCCGGCAATCCGCAGCCCGGCGAGGAAGAAGGGCAGGGCGGAAGGCAGCCGCAGCAGCGCCAGCGTCTGCCATCGGCTCGCCCCGTTCAGCCGGAACAGGTCGGCGAGCTCCGGCGGCGTCGCCGCCAGCCCCGCCGCGGTGTTCGACAGCACCGGGAAGAACGCGACGATGGTGGCGCACACCACCATGGCGGCGAATTGCTGATGCACCCAGATGATGATCAGCGGCGCTATGGCGACCACCGGCGTCACCTGCAACACCACCGCCCAGGGCTGGATCGCCGCCCGCGCCAGCCGGCTCGCCGCCATCGCCAGCGCCAGCGCCATGCCGAGCAGCGCCGCCGCCAGCAGCGCCGCCCCCGTCACGGCGAGGGTCGAGACCAGCGAGAGCAGCAGCGACGCCCGGTCCGCCCAGAACGCCGCGACGATCGCCGCCGGCCCCGGCAGCACATAGGGCGGCACCCGCAAGCCGATCACCAGCCCCTGCCACAGCCCCAGCGCCGCGAGGCCGAAGACCACCGGCGCCCATCGCTCGGCGCGGCTCATGACGGCATCACCGCGCGCAGCGTCTCCGTCACCTCGCGCACCAGCGCGGCATAGGCCGGGTCCGTCCGCCGGTCCCCGCCCTCGGCGAGCGGGCTGGCAATCTCCGCGGCAATCCGCCCCGGTCGCGGCGTCATCACCACGATGCGCGAGGCGAGATACGCCGCCTCGTAGATCGAATGGGTCACGAACACGATCGTGCTGCCCGTCTCCCGCCACAGTGCCAGCAAATCGTCCTGCAAGCGGTTGCGGGTAAACTCGTCCAGCGCGGCGAAGGGCTCGTCCATCAGCAGCAGACGCGGCCGCGAGACCAGCGCCCGCGCGATCGCGACGCGCATCCGCATCCCGCCCGACAGCGCCGCCGGCTTCGCCTCCTCGAACCCCGCAAGCCCGAGCCGCGCCAGCAACTCACGCACCGACGCCGCGCCGTCCTCGAAGCGCCGTCCGGCGAGGCGGAGCGGCAGGTGCACGTTTCGCGCCGCGCTCGCCCAGGGCAGCAGCGTGGCGTCCTGGAACACGAAGCCGATCTCGCCCGCGCCGGGTGCGGCACCGCCCTCCCAGACCAGCCGCCCCGCATCTGGTGCGTCGAGCCCGGCGAGCAGCCGCAGCAGCGTCGACTTGCCGCAGCCCGAAGGCCCGAGCAGGGCGACGAACTCGCCCCGCCCGATCGCCGCGTCGATCCCGGCGAGCGCGACCGTCACCGCCCCGAACCGCCGCGTCACCTGTTCCAGCCGCACCATCTCAGCGCGCGGCCGCTTTCCCCTTCGGCAGGAACCGCAACGTATAGGCCTTGCGATAGTCGAAATGCGCCGGATACAGGCCGGCCGCGCGCATCTGCTCGTAGAAGCCCTTCCACCGCGCATCGGTCATCCCGCCGATCCCGATCTTCGCCGTGGTGGCATCCTCCACCACCTGATGCGCCTTGAGCTGGTCATAGCCGAATTTCAGCAGCGCCGGCGTCATGTCCGGATTGGCCTTGCGGATCAGCGCGAAGGCCGGCGCCGGATTGCCGTCGAGATAGGATTTCCACCCCTCGGCCGACGCCTCGATGAAGCGGCGCACCACCGAAGGGTCGGTCTTCGCCAGCTTGCGCGAGGTCGCGATCAGCTCGCCATACCCGTCGAACCCCGCCTGGTCGAGCCGCAGCACCACCGGGAAATGCCCGGTCTTCTGCTTCACGAGGAACGGCTCCGAGGTCAGAAATCCCTGCACCACCAGGTCCTTGCTGGTGAAGAACGGGGCGAGGCTGAAATCGTAGGGGCGGATCTGGCTGTCGCTGTAGCCGTATTTCTTCTTCAGGAAGAGCCACCAGCCCGCCCGCGTATCCGCCGAAATCGCGATCGGCTTGCCCTTCAGCGCGGCGAAACTGTCCTCGCCGGCGCCGCGATGGGCGATCAGCACGTCGATATCCTTCTGGAAGAACGCGGCGACCGCGACGAAGGGAATCTTCTGCTGCACGAAATTGAAGGCGAGGAAGCTGTTCGAGGTGATATCGAAATCGAGCCGCCCGGCGAGCAGCAGCTGCGCGTTGTTCACCTGCGGCCCGCCCTCGCGGATCGTCACGTCGAGGCCATATTTGCGGTAGATGCCGTCCGCCACCGCCTGATAGAAGCCGCCATATTCGGCCTCGGCCACCCAGTCGAGACCGAACGTGACCTTTTGCAGCTTCGGCGGCGATGCGGCATGGGCCAGCGCCGGTGATATGCAGAGCAGCGCGGCAAGCAGTCGAGGCAAGGAGCGAAACCAGTCCATGAGCTTATCCCCGTCGGTTTTCGTTAGTCATTATCAACAGAGTTCGGTGCGGTCGTCGATAGGTCAAGCCCGGTGAGCGAACCCCGCGTCAAGGCCGGCATCTGGGTGCAGATGGCGCTGCGGCTCGGCGCCGCCGATGGCCGGCCCGGCATGCTGCTGCACCGGGGCGACGAGGATGCCGGCGGCGTGCTGGTGCTGCTGCGCGGCCGGATGGGGGTGGTGATATTGAGCCAGACGCGCGATGCCCTCGGCCGCCCCGCCTGGCTGCGCGCCACCGGCCCCGACCCGGTCGACGATGCGCGGGCCGATGCCTATGTCGAGAAGCAACTCCGCTTCGACCCCGATCTCTGGGTCGTCGAGTTCGAGGCGCCCGATTACCTGCCGCCCTTCGAGGGCACGATCCTCTGAACCGAAAAGGGCCGCGCCCACCGGCACGGCCCTTCCCATCGGTCAGGCGGAACGTCTTACTCCGCCGGCGCCGGCGACAGCACCGGTTCAGGCGCCGCCGTCGCGCCATGCGCGACATAGAGACCGAACGCGGTGATCACCACGGCGCCGACGATGTTGCCGAGCGTCACCGGGATTTCGTTCCAGATCCACCACTGCGAGATCGACACCTTCGCGCCGAGCATGATGCCGCAGGGAATGACGAACATGTTCACCACGCAGTGCTCGAACCCCTGCGCGACGAAGGCCATGATCGGCATGTACATCGCGAAGATCTTGCCGATGACCGAGCGCGAGACCAGCGCCATCACCGCGCCGAGGCTGACCATCCAGTTGCAGACGACGCCCTTGGAGAAGGCGGTCATCCAGCCGGCGGCGCCGGCCTTCATGTACGGGATCGTCTTGAGGGCGGCGATCGCGGCAATCTTCGCGCCGATCGGATCGGCCGCCGCGGTGAAGAACTTGGTATCGATCGCGGCGAAAAGTGCGGCATAGAGCAGGCTGCCGATCAGGTTGCCGACATAGACGAGCACCAGCCCGCTCACGATGCTGCCGAAGCTCAGGCGCCCGGCCATGCCGGCATAGGGCAGCAGCGCCGCATTGCCGGTGAACAGTTCGAGGCCGAGCAGAACCAGCAGGATGAAGCCGACCGGGAAGAACATCGCGCTGACCACCAGATTGCCGGTGGCGACCAGGGCGGAGACGAACAGCGTCGTCGTGAAGCCGAGAAACAGGCCGGAGAGAATGCCGGTGACGAGAATGGTCCTGGCCGGCAGGTTCCCCTTGGCGGCGCCCGCCTCCATCATCGCCGCCGCCAGGGCAGACGGTTTCAACCAATCCATTTTTTCGCTCCATGTGCTTGGACCGGAGCGAGATAACCGAGCTGTAATCTCAGGTCAACACGATTTAGTGATCAAAAGTCAAAATCTGTCTGCCTTTCAATAACGCTTCCGGCTTCGTCTTGTATTTCGCGGGGTCAACACTAGCGGCTCCGCCGCCGAATTCGGCGGAGTGCTTGTCGTATCAAAAAAATGATTTACTAAGCCCGCCGCGCGAGGCACTGATGCAAAGATTGAGACAGGTTCAGGCGGCTTCGCTGGCGAGCCGGTCCACCGCGGCGGCGGCGTTTTCCGTCAGCCCTTCGCCGCCGCGGGCGCGGAAGGCGATGATCTTCGCCCGCATGCGCGGGTCCCAGAACTTGCGGATATGGTTCTCGATCCCGGCCACGGCCTCGCCGTCCGCCGTGGTGTTGAAGAAGGTGGCGATCTGGTTCGCCATGTAGACGAGCTTGCGGTCCTGGTCTTCAGGCGACATGTCTGGAGGCTCCGAAACAGATGCGTGTCTGGTGGGTAAAGACTTCAAATCCGTCCTCGCGCGCGACGGCGACGAGCGTGATCCCGGCCTCGTCGGCGGCGCGGATCGCGTGCGCGCTCGGCACCGACACGGCGACGATCACCGGCGCGCCGGCGACCGCGCATTTCTGGATCAGTTCGATCGAGACCCGGCTGGTCATGAGCACGACGCCACTGCCCGCGGACCGGCCGGCGCCGGCCAGCGCGCCGATCACCTTGTCGAGCGCGTTGTGCCGGCCGACATCCTCGCGCACCAGCACCGAACCGTCCGCCGGGTCGAGAAATCCGGCGGCGTGAATGGCACGGGTCTGGCGGTTCAGCTCCTGCTGCATCGCCATCGCCCGCATCCCGCGCATCACCGCCTCGGCCGAGATCGTCAGCCCCGAGCCGACCCGCGGAATCGCCCGCGTCGCCTCGGCGAGGCTTTCCAGCCCGCACAGGCCGCAGCCGAGCGCCCCGGCCATGTGCCGCCGCCGCCGCGCCAGGCGATCGGCGACATCGGTGCCGACGCGCATCCGGCACTCGATCCCCTGATCGACGGTCACGAGTTCGCAGTCGAGCAGATCGGCCGCCCGGTCGACGATGCCTTCCGACAGGCTGAACCCCGTCGCGAAATCCCGCAGATCGCGCGGCGTCGCCATCATGACCGCGTAGCCAACCCGGTTGTAGCTCAGCGCGATAGCGGTTTCTTCCGGAACCTGCCGCGATCCCGCGCTGACCTCGCCGTGGTGGAACGCGGTCGTCGCCACGCGGACGACCGGTTCGAACAGCCTGGTCATTCGGCCGGCGTGGCCTCGATCTGCCGGGTCCTGCGACCGAGATCCGCATAGGTCTGCTGCGACTCGGTCGGCCCGTTCGACGGCGAGACCTGCACCGCCGTCACCTTGTATTCGGGGCAGTTCGTCGCCCAGTCCGAATAGTCGGTGGTGACGATGTTCGCGAGCGTCATCGGGTGGTGGAAGGTGGTGTAGACCACCCCCGGCGCGACCCGGTCGGTCACCTTCGCCCGGAGCGAGGTCTCGCCCGCCCGGCTGGCCACCTTGACCCACGCCCCGTCATTGATCCCGCGCTGCTCGGCATCGTGCGGATGGATCTCCAGCAGGTCCTCCTCGTGCCAGGCGGTGTTCGCCGTGCGCCGCGTCTGCGCGCCGACATTGTATTGCGACAGGATGCGCCCGGTGGTCAGCAGCAGCGGGAAGCGCGGCCCGGTCTTCTCGTCGGTCGCCACGTATTCGGTCACGAAGAACCGCCCCTGGCCGCGGACGAAGCCGCCCACATGCATCACCGGCGTCCCCTCCGGCGCCTTCTCGTTGCACGGCCACTGCACCGAGCCCTGCCGTTCCAGCAGGTCGAACGACACGCCCGCGAAGCTCGGCGTCAGCCGTGCGATCTCGTCCATGATCTCCGACGGATGCGCGTAGTTCATGTCGTAGCCCAGCGCCTTGGCGATCAGCTGGGTCACCTCCCAGTCCTCGTAGCCGTTCTTCGGCGTCATCACCTTGCGCACGAGCTGGATGCGCCGCTCGGCATTGGTGAAGGTGCCGTTCTTCTCCAGGAAAGTCGAGCCCGGCAGGAACACATGGGCGAACTGCGCCGTCTCGTTCAGGAACAGATCCTGCACGACGACGCATTCCATCGCCGCGAGCCCGGCGGTGACATGCTTGATGTCCGGGTCGGACTGCGCGATGTCCTCGCCCTGGATGTAAAGCCCCTTGAACGTGCCATCCACCGCGGCGTCGAGCATGTTCGGAATCCGCAGCCCCGGCTCGGCATCGAGCGAAACGCCCCAATCCACCTCGAAGGCCTGCCGGACCTCCGGGGTCGAGACATGGCGGTAGCCGCTGAACTCGTGCGGGAAGCTGCCCATGTCGCAGCTGCCCTGCACGTTGTTCTGCCCGCGCAGCGGGTTCACGCCGACGCCGACACGCCCGATATTGCCGGTCGCCATCGCGAGATTGGCGAGCGCCATCACCGCCGTCGTGCCCTGGCTGTGTTCGGTCACGCCCAGCCCGTAATAGATCGCGGCATTCCCGCCCTTGGCGTAGAGCCGTGCCGCCGCGCGCACGAGTTGCGGATCGACGCCCGTGGTCGCCGCCAGCGCCTCGGGGCTGTTCCGCTCCGCCGCGGCGAATTCCGCCCACAGCGTGAACGCGTCGAGATCGCAGCGCTCGCGCACGAAGGCCTCGTCATAGAGGTGCTCGGTGACGATCACATGGGCGAGGGCGGTCAGCATCGCGACATTGGTGCCCGGCCGCAGCGGCAGGTGATACGCCGCCTCGACATGCGGGGTGCGGACGAGGTCGATCCGCCGCGGATCGATCACGATCAGCTTCGCCCCCTCGCGCAGCCGCTTCTTCATCCGCGAGCCGAACACCGGGTGGCCGTCGGTCGGGTTGGCGCCGATCAGCAGGATCACGTCCGCCTGCTCGACGCTGTCGAAATCCTGCGTCCCCGCCGAGGTGCCGAAGGTCTGCGACAGGCCATAGCCGGTCGGCGAGTGGCACACCCGCGCGCAGGTATCGACATTGTTGTTGCCGAAGGCGGCGCGGACCAGCTTCTGCACCAGGAAGGTCTCCTCGTTGGTGCAGCGCGACGAGGTGATGCCGCCGATCGAGCCCTTGCCATAAGTCGCCTGGATGCGCCTGAACTCCGACGCCACGTGGCTGATCGCCTCGTCCCACGACACTTCCCGCCACGGATCGGAGATCTTCGCCCGGATCATCGGCCTGGTGATCCGGTCCTGATGCGTCGCATAGCCCCAGGCGAAGCGCCCCTTCACGCAGGAATGGCCATGATTCGCCTTGCCATCCTTGTAGGGCACCATGCGCACGAGTTCCTCGCCGCGCATCTCCGCCTTGAACGAGCAGCCCACGCCGCAATAGGCGCAGGTCGTCACCACCGAATGCTCCGGCTGGCCGATCTCGACGACGGATGTCTCCATCAGCGTCGCGGTCGGGCAGGCCTGCACGCAGGCGCCGCAGGACACGCACTCGGACTCGAAGAAGCTCTCCTCCATCCCCGGCGAAACCTTGGAGTCGAAACCGCGCCCGGCGATGGTCAGCGCGAAGGTGCCCTGCACCTCCTCGCAGGCCCGCACGCAGCGCGAGCAGACGATGCACTTGGCCGGGTCGAACTGGAAATACGGGTTGGAGACGTCCTTGGCCGAGTCGAGATGGTTCTCGCCCTCATAGCCATAGCGCACCTCCCGCAGCCCGACCGCGCCGGCCATGTCCTGCAACTCGCAATTGCCATTGGCCGAGCAGGTCAGGCAGTCCAGCGGATGGTCGGAGATGTAAAGCTCCATCACCCCGCGGCGCAGCTTGCCGAGCCGCTCGTTCTGGGTATGGACCACCATGCCCTCCGCCACCGGCGTGGTGCAGGAGGCCGGCGTGCCCGCGCGCCCCTCGATTTCCACGAGGCAGAGCCGGCACGAGCCGAAACTGTCCAGCATGTCGGTGGCGCAGAGCTTGGGGATCTGCGTGCCGATCTCCATCGCCGCCCGCATGACCGACGTGCCTTCCGGCACGCTGACCTTCACCCCGTCGATCGTCAGGGTAACGAGCGCCGCGGCGTTGCTGGCCTTGGTGCCGTAGTCGATTTCATGGACGAGACCCATGGCGGTTCTCCTTCACTCAGCCGCGGCGGGGAGTTTCGGCGCGCGAAACTCTTCCGGGAAATGGTTGATGGCGGACAGCACCGGATACGGCGTGAAGCCGCCCAGCGCGCAGAGCGAGCCGAACTTCATCGTCTCGCAGAGGTCGCGCACGAGGGCGAGATTCGTCTCCGGCTCGATCCCGGCGCGGATGCGGTCGAACGTCTCCACCCCGCGCGTCGAGCCGATGCGGCAGGGCGTGCACTTGCCGCAGGATTCGAGGGCGCAGAACTCCATCGCGAACCGGGCCATCTGGGCCATGTCGGCAGTGTCGTCGAAAACCACAAGCCCGCCATGGCCGATCAGCCCGTCGCGCTTGGCGAAGGCCTCGTAATCATAGGGCGTGTCGAACATCGAGACCGGGAAATAGGCGCCCAGCGGCCCGCCCGCCTGCACCGCCTTCACCGGCCGGCCCGAGGCGGTGCCGCCGCCAATGTCGTTCACCAGCTCGCCCAGCGTCACGCCGAAGGCGCATTCGAACAGCCCGCCATGCTTCACGTTGCCGGCGAGCTGCACCGGCATCGTCCCGCGCGAGCGGCCATAGCCCATCTCGGCATAGCGCTTCGCCCCCTCGGCCAGGATGAACGGCACGCTCGCCAGGCTGATCGTGTTGTTGATGATGGTCGGCCGGCCGAACAGCCCCTCGATCGCCGGCAGCGGCGGCTTCGGCCGCACCTGCCCGCGCTTGCCCTCCAGGCTCTCCAGCAGCGAGGTCTCCTCGCCGCACACATAGGCCCCGGCGCCGACCCGCACCTCGAGGTCGAAATCATGCGCGCTGCCGTTGATCCCCTTGCCGAGATAGCCGGCGCGCTCCGCGATCTCGATCGCCCGGCGCATCATTCGGATCGCCAGCGGATATTCCGAACGGATATAGACATAGCCCTTCGTCGCGCCGACCGCGACGCCGGCGATCGTCATGCCCTCGATCAGCATGAACGGATCGGCTTCCATGATCAGCCGGTCGGCGAAGGTGCCGGAATCGCCCTCGTCGGCGTTGCAGACGACATATTTGCGGTCCGCCGGCGCGCGCGCCACGGTCTCCCATTTGATCCCGGTCGGGAACCCCGCGCCGCCGCGCCCGCGCAGCCCGCTCTCCTTCACCGCGGCGACGGTCGCCGCCGGCCCGATCGAGAGCGCCGCCTCCAGCCCCTTGTAACCGCCATGATGGCGGTAATCCTCGAGCGAGAGCGGATCGATGATCCCGGCGCGGCCGAAGGTGAAGCGCGTCTGCCTCGCGAGGAAGGGAATCTCCTCGACATGGCCGACGCATTTTTCATGCGGCGCGCCGTCGAAGAAGCGGGCCTCGAACAGCCCCGCCACGTCGGCGTCCCCGATGTTCCGGTAGCCGATCCGCCCCGACGCGGTGGCGACCTCGACCAGCGGCTCCAGCCAGAACAGCCCGCGCGAGCCGTTGCGCACGATCGTCACCGGAATGTTGCGCGCCCGCGCCTCGGCCTCGATCGCCGCGGCCACCCGGTTCGCCCCGACCGCCACGGCGGCCATGTCCTGCGGCACGAAAATCTTCATCACGCGGCCTCCGCGACCAGGGCTTCAAGGGTGGCGGCATCCGCCCGTCCCACCGGCTCGTCGTCGAACAGCGCGCTCGGCGCCGTGGCGCACAGGCCAAGGCAATACACCGCCTCGACGGTGATCCGCCCGTCCGGCGTGGTGCCGCCCCATTCGAGCCCGAGCGCGTCCAGCAGGCGGCGCGCATTCGCCTCCGACCCCATCGACTGGCAGGCCTCCGCCCGGCACAGCTTCAGCACGTGGCGGCCCGCCGGCGCGCGGCGGAAATCGTGGTAGAAGCTGATCACGCCATGCACCTCGGCGCGGGTGATGTTGAGCATGTCGGCGATCAGCGGCTCGGCCTCGCGCGGGATGAAGCCGAAATTCTCCTGCAGCGCGTGAAGGATCGGCAGCAGCGGCCCTTCCTCGCCCAGGTAATCCCGGATCACGGCGCGGGCGGCCTCGTCATTCCATTCAGCGGGCTTTGGGTCCATTCCGACAGTCCTGTTTCCTCGCTCGGCCGGGATGACCGAACCTCCTGCTTAAATCGGGCAGGTTAATCTTTCGTGTGCATTATCCACATGATCTTCCCGCAAACAAGCCAAAACCCGGATTGTTTGATAGAGCGCGTCTATCAAGCTAGGGTGGCTTGACCCCGCGCCAGTCCTTCCGCGACGTTCACCAGCGCCGCCACCAGCGGCGACACGGGCTCGCGGTTCGGCAGCACCAGCCCGACCGCGTGAACCTCCTCCGGCTCCACGATCGGAATCGCCCGCAGCCTTGGCGTCAGCCCGAAGATCTGTGCCAGCTTCTCCGGCAGCACGCAGGCCCAGCGCCCGGTCTGCACATGGCTGACCAGCACGACGATCGAGTTGCTCTCCAGCGTCGGCCGCAGCTCGGTCCCGGCATTGCGCAGCAGCCGGTCGAGGATCCGCCGGTTCTGCATGTCCGGCGTCAGCAGGCAGAGCGGAATCTGGCCGACCTCCGCCCAGCTCACCTGCTCGCGCCGGCCGAGCGGCGCGTCCGCCGCGGTCAGCAGCCGGTAGCGCTCGTCATAGAGCGGCACCACCCGGTTCTTCCCGATCGGCTCGTTGTCGATATAGGTCACCCCCGCATCGACCTCGAAATTGTCGAGCCGTCGCAGCACCTCGTTCGACGTGCAGGACTGGATCGAGAACCGCACCGCCTCGTGCTGCCGGCGATACGGCGTGGTCAGTTCCGTGATGGTGGCGAGCGCGGTCGGAATCGCGGCGATCCGCAGCAGCCCGTTGAGCCCGCGCTTGAGGGCGCGGATATCGGCGCGCATGGCATGCATGTCGCCGACGATCCGCCGCGCCCATTCGAGCACCCGCTCGCCTTCCGGAGTGAACCCCTGGAACCGCGACGAGCGCTCGACCAGCGGCATCCCCAGCGCCTCCTCGAGCGAGCGGATGCCCGCCGAGAAGGTGGGCTGGGTCACGCCGCAGCTTTCGGCGCCGCGGCCGAAATGCTCCTCCCGCGCCAGCGCGAGCAGGTATTCGAGCTTGTCGATCACGCGCCGTCGGCCACCAGCACCAGCCGCCCGGTCACATCCCCGGCCTTGAGCCGGTGGATCGCCGCGTCCGCCTCGCGCTGCGGCACGGTCTCGATCTGTAGCTTCGGCAGCGCCCCGCCCTGGGCGAGATCCACCAGCTCGCGCAGATCGCCCGGCGTGCCGACGAAGCTGCCCTGCAACGTCAGCGCCCGCATCGGCATGAAGGGCAGGGGTATGTTCAGCTCGCCGCCGAACAGCCCGACCATGATCAGCTTGCCGCCCTTGGCCAGCGCCGCATGCGCCGCCTTCGCCGTGCCCGAGCCGTTGACGAGGTCGATGATCGCCTCCGGCTGCCCGCCGCACGCCGCGATGATCGCCTTGTGCAGCGCCGGGTCGTTGCCGTCCACCACCGCGGTGGCCCCCGCCGCCAGCGCCGCCTCGCGCTTCCTCGCACTGGTATCGACGCTGACGATCGCCTTGTGCCCGAGCGCGCGCAGCACCGCGATCGCCGAAAGCCCGAGCCCGCCCGCGCCGATCAGCACCACCGGCGTGTCCGCCGGCAGCGGCATCACCTTGCGGATCGCGGCATAGACCGTGATGCCCGAACACGCATAGGTCGCCGCCAGCGCGGGATCGAGATCGCCGGGATCGACCAGGTGCCCCGCATGCGCCGCGATCACATGGGTCGCGTAGCCGCCATGCTGGTAGATGCCGAGCGAGCGCTGCTTGGCGCAGAGATTGTCCTCGCCCGCCTTGCACCGCGCGCATTCGCCGCAGCCGACCCAGGGATACACGATCCGCACATCCCCCACCTTCACCCCGCTCGCCTCCGGCCCGAGCTTCACCACCCGGCCGACGATCTCGTGGCCGAGCGCCAGCGGCAGCGTGATCCCGCGCTGCACGATCTCGTAGCGCCCGGCGCTGCCGAGGTCGTAATACCCGTCCCAGAGATGCAGGTCGGAATGGCAGACGCCGCAATGCGTCACCTCCAGCAAGATCTCCCGCCCCGTCGGCTCCGGCATCGGCAGGTCGATTTCCTTCAGCGGCGCCCCGTTCTCGACAACGGCCCAGGCTTTCATCGTGGCGGACATTCCGGTCTCCCTTTTTGCTCCGCGCGAGTATCGGGTGGATCGCGCGGTTCAGGCAAGCCGGGCAGGCCGGAAGGCGAGGGGGATCAGCCCTGCGCCGGCGCCGCTTCCTGCCGTGCCAGGATCACCCCGGCGAGATAGAGCGAGCCGCAGACCAGCACCCGCTTCGGCGTCCCGTCCGCGGCGAGGCGCCGCAGCGCGGCCTCCACATCCGGCCCCGCCGTCGCGACCCCGCCCGACGCCTCGATGATCGCCTCGACGGGCAGGGCCAGGTGCTGCCCCGGCTCGACCACCGCCTGCACCGATGCCGCCTGCGGCAGCAGGATGCGCAGAAACTCCGCCACGTCCTTGGCCTGCTTCATCCCGACGACGAGATGCGTCGGCCCCTCCCAGCCGGCCAGAACCTCGGCCAGCGCCTGCGCCCCGCCCGGATTGTGCGCGCCGTCGAGCCAGAGTTCCGAGCCCGCCGGCAGCAACGAGGCCAAGGGCGGCCCAAGGCGCTGCAACCGCGCCGGCCATTCCGCCGCCGCCATGCCGCGCGCGAAGGCGGCCTGGTCGAGCCCGAACCCGCCGGCGCGCAGGGCGGCGATGGCGATGCCGGCATTGTCGAACTGGTGCGCGCCGGGCAGGGCGGGGCGGGGCAGCTCCAGCCGCCCCTCCTCGTCCTCATACACCGCGCCCTCGCCCTGCTTCATGATCCGCCACTGCCGCCCGCGCGCGGCGAGCGGCACCCCGGCCGCCTTCGCCCGCGACTCCAGCACGGCCAGCACGTCCGGCGTCTGGAACCCGGTCACGGCCCGGCTGCCCGGCTTCATGATCCCGGCCTTCTCGGCGGCGATCACGGTTTCCGTCTCGCCGAGGAACTCGCGGTGATCGAGCGAGATCGCGGTGATCGCGGCGGCGGCGGGCGGCGGGATCACGTTGGTCGCATCGAAGGTGCCGCCGAGCCCCACCTCGATGATCGCGATCTCCGCCGGCCGTGCCGCGAACAGCACGAAGGCGGCGGCGGTGATCGCCTCGAACACGGTGATCGGCGCGGCGTCGTTCACCCGCTCGACCTCGTCGAGTGCTGCGTCCAGCTCGTCGTCGCTCACCAGCGCGCCGGCAAGCCGGATGCGCTCGTTGAACCGCACGAGATGCGGCGAGGTATAGACATGCGCCCGCAGCCCCGCCGCCTCGGCCATGCCGCGCAGGAAGGCGCAGACGCTGCCCTTGCCGTTGGTCCCGGCGACATGGATGGTCGGCGGCAGCCGCCGCTCCGGATGGCCGAGGGCTTCGAGCAGCCGCTCCAGCCGTTCCAGCCGCAGGTCGATCAGCCGCGGATAGAGCGCGTGCAGCCGCTCGATCCGCGCGTCGATCCGGCTCGGTGCCGGGGCCGGCGCCGCCCCGCTCACGCCGCCTCTGCGTCCGGCCGCCCCACCTTCAGCAGGCCGAGCAGCCGCCCGAGTGTCGCCGCCAGCTCGCCGCGCGCGAGCACCATGTCGACCATGCCGTGTTCGAGCAGGTATTCGGCGCGCTGGAAGCCTTCGGGCAGCTTCTCGCGGATCGTCTCCTCGATCACCCGCGCCCCGGCGAAGCCGATCAGCGCGTTCGGCTCGGCGATCTGGATATCGCCCAGCATCGCGAACGAGGCGGTCACCCCGCCGGTGGTCGGGTCGGTCAGCACGACGATATAGGGCAGCCCCGCCTCGCGGACCATCTGCACGGCGATGGTGGTGCGCGGCATCTGCATCAGGCTCACCGGCCCTTCCTGCATCCGCGCCCCGCCCGAGGCGGTGAAGACGATCAGCGCCGCCTTCTGCAGCACCGCGAGCCGGGCGGCGGTGACCAGCGCCTCGCCCATCGCCGCGCCCATCGAGCCGCCCATGAAGCGGAAATCCATCGCCGCGACCACGGCCCGGTGCCCGCCCACCGTGCCATGCGCCACCAGCACGGCGTCCTCCATGCCGGTCTTCCGGCGCGCGTCGGCCAGGCGGTCGGGATATTTCTTGCGGTCATGGAACTTCAGCGGATCGGCCGGCACCTTGGGCAGGTCGATCCTCTGGAACGCGCCGCCATCGAAGGTCCAGGCCAGCCGCTCGGCCGCCGTCGCCCGCATGTGGTGCCCGCAATGCGGACAGACCTTCAGGTTGTTCTCGAGTTCGCGGTGAAAGATCATCTGCTGGCAGGCGCTGCACTGATGCCAGAGATTGTCCGGCGCCTCCTTGCGGCCCAGCAGGGTGCGGATGCGCGGGCGGACGAATTCGGAAAGCCAGTTCATGTCGGGCCGGTCAGAAAATGCTGTTGATCAGGTCGTCGCCGAGGCCGAACCCGGCCCCCATCGCGATCGCCCGGCCGAAGCCCGAATTCAGGAACCCGCCGAGCAGCCCGCCGCCCTGCTGCTGCGGATAGGCCGGCGGATAGCCCTGCTGCGGATAACCCTGCTGCGGGTATTGGGGCGGCGGCGGCGGATACGGCGCCTGCTGCGGCGCCCCCCAGGGCTGGGACGCTGGCTGGGCGGCCGGCTGCGTCTGCGGCACCGAGGCGGCGGGCACCGCCGCCGGCTGGTTGGCCACGAAATTGTGAAGCGCCTGGAGCAGCCCGCCGACCTGATTCTGCTCCGCCTGGATCGCGAGCGCGACCTCGCGCAGGTCGAGCAGCCATTCCCGCGCGTCCTGGTTCCCGGCGTCGCGCGCCGCCTGCAGCTTCTGCGCCAGCGCCTTCAGCTGGCCGGCGGTCTGCTGCGCCTGGGCCTGCAACTGGTCGTATTGCGAATCGATCGTCTGGATATCCATGGCCTCGGTCCTTCCGCGTAAGCCCCCCATATAGAAGCTGCGTCCCGAAAAGTCAGGCCGCCGCGCGCCCGCCGCGCCAGGTCCGGCACGCCTCGCCGAAGGCGGCGAACAGCCGCTGCCGGTCCGGCGCCTCCATCACCGCCCATTCCGGGTGCCACTGCACGGCGATGGCGAAGCCCGCCGCCCCCTCGACCCGCACCGCCTCGATCGTCCCGTCCGGCGCCACCGCCTCCACCGTGAGCCCCGGCGCCAGCCGGTCGATCGCCTGGCCGTGCAGCGAATTCACCATGATCGTCTCCGCCCCGCAGATATGCCGCAGCGCGCCGCTCAGCCGCACCTCGTGCTTGAGCGCCATCTGCTCGGCCCTCGTGCCGTTGCCGGCGCGGTGATCGAGCCGCCCCGGCAGGGTGTGGACCTGCTGGTGCAGCGTGCCGCCGAGGGCGACGTTGAGCTCCTGCAACCCGCGGCAGATGCCGAGCACCGGCATCCCGCGGGCGAGGGCGGCGCGGATCAGCGGCAGCGTCGTCGCGTCGCGGTCGGCGTCGTGCGCGTCCGGCGTCTCGTCATTGGCGACGCCGTAGCGTGCCGGCATCACGTTGCTCGGGCTGCCGTTGAACAGGATGCCGTCCAGCCGGTCGAGCACGGCGATCATCTTCTCGCCTTCCGGCGGGATCAGCAGCGGCAGGGCGTCGCTCGCCGCGATCACCGCCTCGCCGTAGCGCGCCGGGGTGGCGTGCTGGTGGTGGTTGCCGATGAACTTGGTGCAGGCGGGAATGCCGATGATGCTGGGCATGTTGTCCTCGTCAGGGGCGTGTCAGGTCAGGCGTTGGGGTCGGAAGGCGGCGGCGAGTGCGGCGAGCACCGCGCAGGCGAACATGGCGAAGGCCATCGGCCGGGCGGTGCCGTCGGCGAAGGCGCCGACCAGCGCGCCGGTGATCGCCCCGCCGAGATACTGCCAGGTGCCGAGCAGGGCCGAGGCCGAGCCCGCATGCGCCTGGTGCCGCGAGAGGGCGGCGACCAGCGAGCTCGGCAGGCTGAGCCCGTAGCTCGCCTGGCAGATGAACAGGCCGGCGATGATCGGCAGCGGCCCGCCGCCGCGCAGCGCCGCCGCCACCAGCACGATCGTGCCGCACACCAGCGCCGCGACCGCGGCGGAAATCACCGGCCGCAGCCCCGCCCGCGCCACGAGATGCGGGTTCCACTGGTTGAACCCGATATAGATCGCCGCGTTCAGCCCGAACAGCAGCGCATAGGAAATCGGGTCCCAGTGGAACTCGCCGATGAACACGGCCGGCGTGCCGGCGAGATAGGCGAACAGCGCGCCGATCGCGAAGGTCCCGGTCAGCGCATGGGTCAGGAAGCCGCGCTCGGCGGAAATCTGCCCGTAGCGGATGATGATGGTGCGGAACCCCACCGTGCTGCGCCGCGCGAGCGGCAGCGTGTCCGGCAGCCGGAACCACACCAGCCCGATCGCGACGATCCCGTAGAGCGTCGCCAGCGCGAAAATCCACCGCCACGAGCCGAACGCGATCACCGCGCTGCCGAGAATGGGGGCGATGATCGGCGCCACGCCCATCACCAGCATCAGCCGCGAGAACAGCAGCGCCGCCGCCGGCCCGTCGGCGATGTCGCGCACCATCGCCCGCGGCACCACCACCGCGGCCGAACCGCCGAAGGCGGCCACCAGCCGGAACGCCGAGAGCGAGGCCGTGTTCCACGCCAGCGCGCAACCGATCGAGGCGAGGGTGTAGAGCGCGAGCCCGAGCAGGATCGGCAACCGCCGCCCGGCCCGGTCCGAGAACGGCCCCTGCGTCATCTGCCCCGCGGCGAGCCCGGCGAAATACGCCGCGAGCGTCAGCCCCGGCCCGGCCGGGTCGTGGAACTGCCGCGCGATGGTCGGGAAGGCGGGAAGATACATGTCGACCGATACCGGCCCGATCGCGATCAGGAATCCGAGCAGCAGCGGCAGGCGCCGGCTGGTCGCCAGATCCGGCGCATCGGCGGCAACGGCGCTTTGTGCGGATGACATTGCCTCACCATAACCCGGCCGCGAATCCCGGCAAACGCCCCGCCGGCGCAATCCTGCCGGGCGTCGGCGATCTGGATCAGCCCGCCCCGCGCAGGGGGCAGCCCGCCCCGCGCAGGGATCAGCCCGTCCCGTGCAGGATCGTCGCCGCGAGATAGACGGCAAGCCCGACCCCGAGGGCGACGATCATCCCCGCCAGCGCGAGGTCGAGCCGGTCGCTCTCCGGCGCGCGGGCGTCCTCGTCGATGATCGCGCGCCGGTTGCCGACGAATCGCAGCATCGCCGCCGCCACCATCATCGCGCCGGCGACGATCAGCGCGATCCCCACCGCGTCGGACGCGAGCGTCCCCGAGACGGTGAACTTCCGCCCCAGCGACTGCCCGGCGACCTGGAGAAAGAGGTTGAAGCGTTCGACCAGGAAGCCGAACGCCATCACCGCGATCGCGGTGCGCACCCAGGCGAGGAAGGTGCGCTCGTTCGCCGCGTGGTCGCTGAACCGCGGAACGGTCACGCCGCCCGCTTGGCCACCTCTTCCGGCGACATGTGGACGAGCGCGGTATAGTCCGCGATCAGCGTCTCGGTGATCTTCCCCGGCGTGAAGGTCAGCTCGCCGATCTGGCGCACCGGCGTCACCTCGGCGGCGGTGCCGGCGAGGAACACCTCGCTCGCCTTCGCCATCTCCTCGGGCTTGATGTGCCGCTCATGCACCGGAATCTGCCGCGCGCGGGCCAGCGCCATCACCGTGCGGCGGGTAATGCCGTCGAGGAAGCAGTCCGGCGTCGGCGTGTGCAGTTCGCCGTCGATCGCGAAGAAGATGTTCGCCCCCGTCGCCTCGGCGACATGCCCGTCGAGGGTGAGCATCAGCGCGTCGTTGAACCCCTCCGCCTCGGCCGCGTGCTTCGAGAGCGTGCCGATCATGTAGAGCCCGGCGGCCTTCGAGGCGGTCGGCGCGGTGCGCGGATCGGGCCGGCGCCACGGCGCCATGCCGAGGGTGATGCCCTTCATCCGGTCGTTGCCGAACAGGTTCGGCCACGGCCAGGCGGCGATGGCGAGGTGGATCTTGGTCTGCTGGGCGGAAACCGCGAGCATCTCCGAGCCGCGCCAGGCGATCGGGCGGATATAGGCGTCGGTCAGCCCGTTCGCCTTCAGCACCTCGTTGCAGGCGGCGTCGATCGCATCGGCGCTGAAGGGAATGTCGAAGCCGAGCAGCTTGCCCGACTGGATCAGCCGGTTGGTATGGTCGCGCAGGCGGAAGATGTTCCCGCCATACGACCGCTCGCCCTCGAAGACGGCGGAGGCGTAATGCAGCCCGTGCGTCAGCACGTGCAGCTTGGCGTCCCGCCAGGGGCGCAGCTCGCCGTCCCACCAGATCATGCCGTCGCGGTCGTCAAACGGAATCAGACTCATCGCCTCGCGTCCTCTTTCATGTCGGTCCCCTCTGCCGAGGAACCCGGAACCATAATTTGTCCGCGGCCGATGGCCAAGCGATGATTGCCGGAGAGCAGGATTGACGTTTTGGCGGCGGTTGCGGCCCGCCCGCGCAACGGTTCTTGCAGGAAAGCCATAAATCCTGTCTTATCACAGCGTCCCCGCTTCAGTATGGGCAAGGGAGCCATGCACGAAAAACCATCCCAGCCCGGCACGGCCGCCGGCCTCCTGTTCCTGCGCGAGGAAGAGCTTCGCCTCGCCCAGGACATGATCTTCTTCGCCAACCGCGACCTCGTGGCCGCGGCCGACGCCATCCTTGCGGAAATCGGCTTCGGTCGCGCGCATCACCGGACGCTGCATTTCATCGGCCGCAATCCCGGCCTGCCGGTGGGCGAGCTGCTTCACATTCTCGGGATCGCCAAGCAGAGTCTCGCCCGCGTCCTCGGCCCGCTGATCCGCGACGGCTATGTCGAGCAGACCCCCGGCCGGGCGGATCGCCGCCAGCGCCTGCTCAGCCTCACCCCGGCGGGTGCCGCGCTGGAGCGCAAGCTCTTCGAGGCCCAGCGCGAGCGCCTGATCGCCGCCTTCCGCGAGGCCGGCGGCCCCGCCGTCGAGGGCTTCCGCAAGGTGTTGCGCGGCATGATGAAGGAAGAGGCCCGCGCCTATCTCGACCGGGCCGAGGCCGCGCGCAACGCGCGCCGATGAGCGCCACCGCCGCCCACATCCTGCTGGTCGACGACGATGCCCGCCTGCGCGCGCTGATGCAGCGCTACCTCGTCGAGAACGGCTTCCGCGTCACCGTCGCCGAGAGCGCCGCCGCCGCGCGCGAGACCCTGCGCGTGGTCGACCCCGACATGATGGTGCTCGATGTCATGATGCCCGAGGAAACCGGGCTCGAACTGATCGAGTCGCTGCGCGCCGACCGCGCGCCGGACCTGCCGATCCTGCTGCTCACCGCCCGCGGCGCGCCGGAGGACCGCATCGCCGGCTTCGAGGCGGGGGCGGACGACTATCTCGGCAAGCCGTTCGACCCGCGCGAGCTGCTGCTGCGCATCCGCGCCATGCTCCGCCGCGCCGCCCCGCCGGCGCAGGCGGCCGGCCCGGTCCGGCTTGGTGCGGCGAGCTTCGATCCCGCCCGCGGCGAGCTTTCCACCGAGCGCGGCCCGGTCCGCCTCACGGGTGGCGAGGCGAGCCTGCTCGCCGTGCTCGCCGCCCGCGCCCACGAGGTCCTCTCGCGCGAGGCGCTGGCCGAGATCCTCGGCATGGACGAGGCCGGCGAACGCGCGATCGACGTGCAGGTGACCCGCCTGCGCCGCAAGATCGAGCCCGACCCGCGCGAGCCGCGCTACCTGCAGACCGTGCGCGGCCGCGGCTACGTCCTCAAGCCGGGTCCATGAGGCTCGCCCCGCGCGGTCTCGAGCCCGACCGCGTGCTGCGCAAGATCCTGCCGCGCAGCCTGTTCGGCCGCACCCTGCTGATCGTGATCCTGCCGCTGATCCTGCTCGAGGGCGTCGCGCTACAGATCTTCTACGGCAGCCATCTCGACGTGCTCTCCCGCCGCCTCGCCGGCAGCGTCGCCGGCGAGATCGCCTTCGTGCTCGACCAGGCCGCCCTGCACCCCGCCAGCAGCGCGCGGATCTTCGCCCATGCCGGGCAGCGCTTCCAGTTCCGCTTCCATTTCCACGCGGGAGAAACACTCACCCCGCGCGGCCTGCCCCATGTCTTCGGCCCGGTGGATACCGACCTCGCCCGCGCCCTCCGCCGCGACCTCAACCGGAAATTCTCCCTGGTCTGGAACGGCCCGCCGGGGATGATCCGCGTCGATGTCCAGCTCGCAACCGGGGTGATGACGGTCGACGTGCCGCGCAAGCGCCTCTATGTCGGCGCGCTCTACATCTTCTTCGCCTGGCTCGCCGGCGTCACCATCCTGCTGCTCGGCATCGCCATCCTGTTCCTGCGCAACCAGGTCCGCGCCATCCGCCGGCTCGCCCTCGCCGCCGAGGCCTTCGGCATGGGGCGCGATCCCGGCCCGATCCGCCCCGAGGGCGCGATCGAGGTCCGCCGCGCCGCCACCGCCTTCAACCGCATGCAGGACCGCATCCGCCGCTTCCTCACCCAGCGCACCGCGATGCTCGCCGGCGTCTCGCACGACCTGCGCACCCCGCTCACCCGGCTGCGCCTCGCCATCGCCATGCTGCCGCCCGACATCGCCGACACCGACGGCATGAACGACGACGTGACGGAAATGGAGCGGCTGATCGGCCTCTACCTCACCTTCGCCCGCGGCGAGGGCACCGAGCAGCCCCAGCCGACCGACATCGCCCTGCTGATCGAGGATCTCGCCGCCCGCGCCGCGCGCGGCGGCGCCGCCATCGCGCTCGACCTCGCGCACCTGCCGCAGGCGGTGGTCCGGCCGGAGGCGATGCGCCGGGCGCTGTCCAACCTGCTCGACAACGCGGCCCGCCACGCCCACCGCATCGTCGTCGCGGCGGCGCCGGAAGGCGGGCAGATGCTGCGGATCGTCATCGACGACGATGGTCCCGGCATCCCCGCCGAGCGTCGCGAGCAGATGCTGCGTCCCTTCGAAAGCGGCTCGGCCGCCGGCACCGGCCTCGGCCTCGCCATCGCCCGCGACATCGTCGCGGCCCATGGCGGCACGCTCCGCCTCGATACCAGCCCGCTCGGCGGCCTGCGGGTGGCGATCACGATCCCGCTCTGACCCGCCGCCGTCCGGCACGGCATGGCAACGATATGGCCGGAAGCTATGCCAAAATTTAACCTCAATGGGCGTGCACCCTCAACCTGCGCGTGTCATATGTTGCGTCGCAAACACATTGTCGCCGGGATTGGCGGTTACGCCCAAGCCGATCGGAACGACGGATTCGACGAGGAACGCCGTTCAAATGCCCAACCGCGTGTTCTTTTCGCGTCTTCTTTTGAGGTAGCAGCGCATTGTTGATCTGGCTGGATCTTGAGAACCTGATCCGACATGTCGAATCCGGGCACCGCCCCAGCGGTATCCAGCGGGTGACGTTCGAACTCTCCGCATCCCTGGTGGCCGCCGGCGGCGGCGCGGTCCGGGTCTGCCGCCATGCCCGCGCCCCTCATGGTTTCGTCGAGCTCGACTGGGCGGATGTCGAGGCCCGGCTCGCCGCGCTGATGACGCGCGATGCGCCCGCCCGGCGCGAGGCGCCGTCCCCGCGCGAACGGCCGGAAGCGGCCGGCGCGCTGCGCCGGGCCTTCCGCCGCCTGCCGGACGAGATGCGGATCCCGGCCCACGCGGTCTGCCAGGCGGAGCACGAGGCCGCGCGGGGACTCCGGTCCGCCGGGGCCGCCCAGCTGAAGGCGATGCGCGGCCTGGCCGCCGTCGCCGCGGGCGGCTGGCGCCTGGCCGCCGCCGCCGTGCGCCTCCGCGTCCTGCCGCGCCGGCGCGACGTGCGCGTGCCGGACGCTTTCGCTCCTCCGGTCGCCTTCGCCGCCGGCGACGTGCTGCTGGCCATCGGCGCCACCTGGCCGTTCCCCGACTATGCCGCCCGGATCGACGCCGCCCGCCGCGACGGCGTGCGCTTCGCCCCCTTCGTCTACGACCTGGTTCCCGCCCTGTTCCCCGAATGGTCGGCCCGCTCCACCACCACCGGCTTCCGCACCTGGATGGAGACGGTGCTGCCCCAGGCCGACCGCCTGTTCACCATCTCCCACGCCACGCGCCGGGCCCTGCGCGATCATGCGAAGCGCGCCGGCCTGCCGATCCCGGAGGCGATTCCCGTGCCGGTCGGCGCGCATTTCCCCCGCAAGGCCGATCCCGATGCGGCGCCCCTGCACCCGCGCCCCTACGTGCTGTTCGTCTCCACCATCGAACCGCGGAAGAACCATGCCGGCATGCTGCGCCTCTGGCGCGAGATGATCATGCAGGAAAAGCCGGACCTCGTGCCCGACCTCATCCTCGCCGGCCGCATCGGCTGGATGTCGCAGGATTTCATCACCCAGTGCGAGAATGCCGGCTGGCTCGGCGGCAAGCTGCGCCTGATCGAAAGCCCGACCGACGCCGAGCTGGCGATCCTCTACCGCGACTGCCTGTTCACGATCTATCCCTCCTTCTACGAGGGCTGGGGCCTGCCGGTCACCGAGAGTCTCGGCTTCGGCAAGCCGGTCGTCGCCTCCAACACCGCCGCGATTCCCGAGGCGGGCGGGCGCTTCTGTATCTATTTCGATCCCAACGACCTCGGCGACGCCCGCCGCGCGATCAGCGGCCTCGTGCGCAATCCCTCCCGCCGCGCCGGGCTCGAGGCCGACATCGCGCGCAATTACCGCCCGCCCTCCTGGCCGGACGCGGCGCGCCTGATCCTCGACGTGCTGGCCGACGACGCCGTCGACCTGCCCGCCGCACCCGCCGTCATTTCGCTGCCGGCACCAGCTCTATCGTCGCCGACAGGCTGACCCGCTCCTCGATCGCCGCCGGCCGCGCCACCGGCGAGGCCGCGCGCCCCGCCACCATGAGGCCGCCGAACACCGGGCGAACCGGCGGGCCGTCCACCTGCACGGTGCGGATCGTGCCGACCGTCTCGCCGAGCGAACGCGCCACCGCCTGCGCCTCGGCCCGCAGCCGCCGCACCGCATCGCCGATCGCGCGCTCCCGCGTCGCCGCCGCCGTCGCGGCGCTCAGCCGGCCGTCGAGCGACTGCAGGCGCGCGCCCGCGTGCTGGAGCTGCCCGATCAGCCCGCGCAGCCCCGCCGCCGCCGGCGCGCCCGGCGCCGCGTCGCAGGAGAGGCTCAGCTCCTGCCGCGCGATCCACGCGGTCCGCTTCGCGTCCGTCGGGGTCACGAAATAGCTCCCGGTCGTCGCGCGGACGCCGGCCACCCCGTCCGCCGCGTGCAGCGCCGCCGCCATCGCCCGGTTTTCCCTCTCCTGCGCCGCCGCCGCGTCCGGCGCCTCGCCGACGATCTCGAGCGTCGCCGCCGTCGCATCCGGCAGATGCCGCGCGCTGCCGGTCACCGAGAGGGTGAGGGTGGTCGCGCCTTGCCGGTGCGGTGCCGCGGTTGCGGCGAGCGGTGCCGCGAGCAGGGCGGCGCCCAGCGGGAGAAGCGCGGTGAATCGGGCCATGGATGTCTCCTTCCGGGCAGTGCCGTCGTGCCGTCCGCGGCCGCTCCGGCGCGGGCGGGGCGGCCAGCCTAACACGCCCCCGGCGTTCCGGGCAGGCCGCGCGCCAGCCCGCCATTCACTTGACTTTTCGGCGGTCAGAACGGATATCAACGATCTCGGGGCAGACGCAACTGCGCCCCCGTCTCGCGTCTGGCCGCTCCGCAACGAATCGGGAGCGAGCGGATGCGGGCACTCCTGCTCCTCTTGTCCGAATTGGTCTGAATATTGTCCGAGTCCAAGGATTTCGTGCCGCACCCACAGGAAGACGCCGCCGCCGAGGCTGCCGAAACGCCGCCCGCCTCCGGCTTCGCGTCGCTCGGCCTGTCCGAGCCGATCCTCAAGGCCCTTGAGGAAAAGGGCTATCTGAACCCGACCCCGATCCAGGAACAGGCGATCCCGACCGTGCTCATGGGGCGGGACGTTCTCGGCTGCGCGCAGACCGGCACCGGCAAGACCGCGAGCTTCACCCTGCCGATGCTCGACATTCTCTCCGGCTCCCGCGCCCGGGCGCGGATGCCGCGCTCCCTCATCCTCGAGCCGACGCGCGAGCTCGCCCTCCAGGTCGCCGAGAATTTCGTCCAGTACGGCAAGCACCTGAAGCTCAACCATGCGCTGCTGATCGGCGGCGAGAGCATGGGCGAGCAGCGCGACGTGCTGACCCGCGGGGTCGACGTGCTGATCGCCACCCCCGGCCGCCTGATCGACATCTTCGAGCGCGGCGGCCTGCTGCTGTCGGACGTGCGGGTGCTGGTGATCGACGAGGCCGACCGCATGCTCGACATGGGGTTCATCCCCGATATCGAGCGGATCGTCTCCCTCCTGCCAACCATGCGGCAGACGCTCTTTTTCTCCGCCACCATGGCCCCGGAGATCCGCCGCCTGGCCGACGCGTTCCTCTCGAACCCGAAGCAGATCACCGTCTCCCGCCCGGCCACCGTCGCCACCACGATCACCGAAGGCCTGTCGCTGGTCGCCACGCACGACAAGCGCGAGGCCCTGCGCCGGCTGATCCGCACCGAGGACGTGCAGAACGCGCTCGTCTTCTGCAACCGCAAGCGCGATGTCGACATTCTCTGCAAGTCGCTGACGCGGCACAAATTCTCGGCCGGCATGCTGCATGGCGACATGCCGCAATCCGCCCGCTTCGCGACCCTCGAGCGCTTCAAGGCCGGCGAGATCCGCCTGCTGGTCTGCTCCGACGTCGCCGCCCGCGGCATCGATATCGGCGGCCTGTCGCATGTCTTCAATTTCGACGTCCCGCACCACGCCGAGGATTACGTCCACCGCATCGGCCGCACCGGACGGGCGGGAATGCAGGGCCGCGCCCTGACCCTGGCCACGCCGGCCGACCGCGCCGCGGTCGACGCGATCGAATTGCTGATCGGCCACCCGATTCCCCGCCTCGCCGTGGACGGTCTCGATCCCGTCGAGTGGGAGGAGGCCGAGTCCAGGGGCCGCCGCCGGGGCGGCAAGCCCGCCGCCAAGGCCGCGCCGCCGGCGAAGAAGGCGCCCAAGCCGGCCGCCCGCGCCGAGACCCCGCCCGCCGCCGAGGAACAGCCCGTCCCCCGCCGCAGCAGGGAGCCGGGCAACCGCCGCGGCGGCCGCGAGGATGCCGGCCCGCGCGAGCCGGTCGTCGGCTTCGGCGATGATATTCCGGCCTTCATGCAGATCCGCCGCCGCGCCCGCCCGGCGGCCGGACCGGATACCGACGGGCAGGACGGAAAAGACCAGAACGAGGATACGGAAATCGCCGCATGAACGAGATGAAACGGGTCGTGGAAACCGGCGCGCACAAGCCGGCCGGCAAGGGCAGCTTCACGCCATTCGAGTGGGACGACGCCCTTCACCTTGACACGCAGCTGACGGAAGACGAGCGCGCCATCCGCGATGCGGCGCATGAATACTGTCAAAACAAGCTCTTCCCGCGCGTTCTTAAAGGTTTCCGCGAAGAAACCTTCGACCGTTCGATCATGTCCGAAATGGGCGAGATGGGCTTTCTCGGCGCCACCCTCTCCACACATGGCTGCGCCGACGTCTCCTACGTCGCCTACGGGCTGATCGCCCGCGAGGTCGAGCGCGTCGATTCCGGCTACCGCTCGGCCTTCTCGGTGCAGTCCTCGCTGGTGATGTACCCGATCTACGCCTTCGGGTCGGAGGCGCAGAAGGACAAGTACCTGCCGAAGCTGCGCGCCGGCGAATGGGTCGGCTGCTTCGGCCTCACCGAGCCCGATGCCGGCTCCGATCCGGGCTCGATGCGCACCCGCGCGAAGAAGGTCGATGGCGGCTACATCCTGAACGGCTCGAAGACCTGGATCAGCAACTCGCCGATCGCCGATGTCTGCCTGGTCTGGGCCAAGGACGACGAGGGCGTGATCCGCGGCTTCCTCGTCGACCGCGGCTCCAAGGGCCTGGAGACGCCGAAGATCGAGGGCAAGTTCTCGCTCCGCGCCTCGGTCACCGGCATGATCATGCTCTCGGACGTCTTCGTCCCCGAGGATCACATGCTGCCCGGCGTGAAGGGGCTGCGCGGCCCGTTCTCCTGCCTCAACAACGCGCGCTACGGCATCGCCTGGGGCGCGCTGGGGGCCGCCGAGTTCTGCTGGCACGCCGCCCGGCAATACACGCTGGATCGCAAGATGTTCGGCCGCCCGCTGGCCGCGACCCAGCTCGTGCAGAAGAAGCTGGCCGACATGCAGACCGAGATCACGCTCGGCCTGCAGGGCGCGCTGCGCCTCGGCCGCCTCCTCGATGCCGGCGAGGCCGCGCCGGAAATGATCTCGCTGATGAAGCGCAACAATTGCGGCAAGTCGCTCGACATCGCCCGCCTCGCGCGCGACATGCACGGCGGCAACGGCATCGTCGACGAGTACCATGTCATCCGCCACATGGTGAATCTCGAAACCGTCAACACCTACGAGGGCGCGCACGACGTCCACGCGCTGATCCTCGGCCGCGCCCAGACCGGCCTGTCCGCGTTCTGAGCGTCCTCCCGCCGGCGCCGGCCCTGCTGCGCGGCGCCGCCGGGTGGTCCACCTACCCTATGGTTGCCGCCACGGCGCCGAGCCCCTGCGGGATAGGCGCCCCGGCCAAGATCTGATTCACGACCAGATCTTTGCGCGACGCGACCCGTTCGCCGAATACCGGCACGGGTTGCCCGGTTACCAACCCGAGATAGGTGTCGTCGGAGAGCGAAATCTCGGCGAGCGACATAAGCTTGCCTGGAATCCCGCGATGCTCGTTGGTCTTGCAGCCCATCAGCACGGTCTGCACGTCGAGCCCGGGATAGTCGCGTGCCGGAGCGATCTCGCAGAAGCCCATTCGCCGATAGAAGGGCGCGTGATTGACCGTCACCGCCGCGAATATAATCTCGGCGCGGAAATGCAGGATCAGGTAGCCGACAATATGGTAAAGTCCCATCAGGAGAGTTATGTCGCGCGCATGATGCGGGCTGCACGCGAGCCGCGTGATCTCGACCGCCCGCGGCCTCCGGCCGCCCGCTGCCAGCCCGTCGAGGCAGGTGTCGATCTCGTCGCGGAACATCGCCGCGGCGGGCAGATCGCCAGGCCGGTCGTTGCCGTCGCAATGGCCGAGCATGCAGACCCGCACCGACGCCGCGGGCTCTCCATGGTTGTAAAGAACCACCGTCTTGCTCAGCGGAGACTCGTCATAAGTATCGGAAAACAGCGCCTCGCTGCGCGGCGCAAGATAGCCGGCGGCGACATAGGCCTCGTATCGCAATGCCAGGGCTTCGCGAAACGTCTCGTCGTCGTCGATAACGAGGCGGGCCGTCACGCTGTCGGACCGGCGGGCCGGGAGAGGAGCGCTCTCCGTCGTCCGTAAAAATTGATGTCCGAGGATCGAGCCGTCCATAGGGATCTCCTTTGTGAACAAGCGGGCAACAATGCTTTATCCGCTCTGAACGCTTAACAGATCAGTGGTGATTCCTTTGTTCCATCAATGGAAAATTTCCGGTAAACCTTGCTTTGATCATGCTGGCGAGTACCCGTGAACAAGCAGCAACAATCGTTGGTTCAAATAATTAAACAATCGCGTCTATATAATGCGGTCTGGGCCACGGATGTTGTCCCGGAACAGCTTGTTGCACCGATCGCCATTGAAGGGCTCGAACTCCGGATCAGGCTGACGCGCGTGGCCAGCATTGCCGGGCTGCTGGTCGCCGGCGCCATTGCGATCGATTTCGGCGCGACGACCCGACGGCCGGCGGTGCTCGCCGCCTTTCTGTTGCTTCAACTGACCTATGTCGCGCTATTCTGTTTCACTGTGGCATGGCCTCTGGTGCGCCGCCGGGTTGCCGGGTTTGATCGCGCACGCGTCCTGTTCAACCGCCTCCTGTTCGCGCTGGGCGTCTTCTGGGCGGCCTATCTGATCCTGCTGATGCGGGCATCAGGGCCGGCTAGTCAGGCTCTCATCCTGAGCATCATGTGTGGCCTGATCTCGACGACGATCGCCGCCGGCCCGCTCTCCTCGACCCTCGCTTTCTGGACGCCGCTGACGGCCGGCGCCTTCATCGCCCTAAATGTCTCGCATGATCTCTGGCGGCCGGTATTTGTCGTTTCAGTGGCGATCTACTCCGCCTTCGTCTTCTTCACGATGGTCGCCGTCAACCGCCGCATGCTCGAACGCAGCGTCAACGCCCTCGAGCTCAAGCGCACCAGCGAGACGATCCAGATGCTGCTGCGCGATTTCGAGGAGAACGCGAGCGACTGGCTCTGGGAGACCGACGCGGCGCTGAACCTCGTTCATCCCTCGGCGCGGCTCGCCGAGGTGGCGCACCGCCCGGCCGGCGAAATCCGCGGCAACCTGTTCGATTTCATGGCCGGAACCGACGCCGCCCTGGCCAGCCCGGCGGATCCGGCCATCGATCCCTATGCCGAGCTCCGCCGGCAGATCCGCATGCGCCGCCCGTTCCGCGATCTGGTGGTGCCGGTCTCGGCCGCGGGCGAGCGGCGCTGGTGGTCGCTGACCGGCAAGCCGACGCTCGATCACGAGGGCGCCTTCGCCGGCTATCGCGGCGTCGGCTCGGATGTCACGGCCATGCAGCGCTCCCGCCAGCGCATCGACTTCCTCGCTCAGCACGACACGCTGACCGAGCTGATCAACCGCGCCGCCTTCGGCGTGCTGCTCGACCGCGCGCTCGCCCCCGGCAATGCCTGCGGCGCGGCGCTGCTCTATCTCGACCTCGACCAGTTCAAGGCGGTGAACGACAGCTACGGCCACGGCCTGGGCGACATCCTGCTGCGCGCCGTCGCCAGCCGGCTGCGCAACGCCATCCGCGAAACCGACACCGCCGCCCGCCTCGGCGGCGACGAATTCGCCGTGCTGCTGCCCTCGAACAGCCGGATCGACGCCACCGCGATGGCCGACCGCATCATCGAGCGCCTGTCGCGCCCCTACCGGTTCGACGGCGTCTCAGTCGAGATCGGGGTGAGCATCGGCATCGCGCTCGCCCCCGCCGATGGCGACCGCCAGGACCTGCTGTTCCGCAACGCCGACCTCGCACTCTACCGAGCCAAGAACGACGGCCGCGGCACCTGGCGCCTGTTCGACCAGGCGATGGACCGCCAGGTCCAGAACCAGCGCAGCCTGCGCCGCGACATCAAGCGCGCCCTGCACGACGGGCAGCTCTTCGTCGAATACCAGCCCGTCGTCTGCCTGCGCACCCGCCGCATCCGCTCCGTCGAGGCGCTGGTCCGCTGGCGGCATCCGCAGCGCGGCATCATCGGGCCGGAGGATTTCATCGCCATCGCCGAGCGCTGCGGCCTGATCGGCGCCGTCACCCGCCACGTCCTGACCGAGGCCGCCTCGCTGGCCATCCGCCTGCCGTCCTCGGTCTCGGTCGCGATCAACCTCTCGGCGCTGCACCTGCGCGAGGCCCTGCTGTTCGACCAGCTCTCGGCGGTGATCTCCACCTCCGGCCTCGCCCCCGAGCGCGTCGAGTTCGAGGTGACCGAGACCGCGCTGCTGACCACGGACGACCGCACGATCGACAATCTGCGCCGCCTGCGCCGCTTCGGCTGCCGCATCGCGATCGACGATTTCGGCACCGGCTTCGCCTCGCTCTCCACGCTGCGCTCCTTCCCCTTCGACCGGCTCAAGATCGACCGCAGCTTCATCCACGAACTCGGCCGCGCCGAGAACGGCGAGCGGATCGTCAAGGCGATCGTCGAATTCGGCCAGACCCTCGGCCTGCTGATCACCGTCGAGGGCGTCGAAACCGAGGAACACGCCGCGATGCTTTACGGCTATCGCGACATCGATGCGCAGGGCTACCTCTTCTCCCCGCCCGTCTCCGGGGATAGGATAGTGGCCATCACGGGTTCGGGCGTCGCGACGATCGCGCCGGCCGAACCGGCGACCATGTGAGCCGCCGCCCGCCCCGGGGCGGGCGGCCTTCAGCCCTGTTCGGAGACAGCCATGACGACCAGCCCCCTGCGCGGCCGCATCCTCGATGACCTGAAGGCGGCGATGCGCGCGCGCGATGCGCTGCGCGTCTCCACGCTGCGCATGGTCTCGGCCAAGCTGAAGGACGCCGACATCGCCGCCCGCCCGCGCGGCATCGAGGCGATCGCCGAGCCCGACATCGTCGCCCTGCTGCGCGGCATGGTGAAATCCCGCCGCGAATCCGAGGCGCAGTACCGCGCCGGCAACCGCCCCGACCTCGCCGACCAGGAAGCCGGCGAAATCGCCATCATCGAGGGCTACCTGCCGCAAACCCTCGCCGGCGCCGCGCTGGATGACGCCATCGCCGCCGCCATCGCCGCCACCGGCGCGTCCGGCCCGAAGGAGATGGGCGCCGTCATCGCCGCGCTGAAGGCGGCGCACGGCCCGGCGCTCGACATGGCCGCCGCCTCGGCGGCGGTGAAGGCGAAGCTGGCCGGCGGATGAGCCTGCCGCCCCATTTTCTCGACGAACTGCGCCACCGCACGCCGCTCGCCCCCCTGGTCGCCCGCCGCGTGCGGCTCGAGCGCGCCGGCCGCGACCAGAAGGGCTGCTGCCCGTTCCACAACGAGAAATCCCCGTCCTTCTACGTCTACGACGATCACTACCACTGCTTCGGCTGCGGCGCGCATGGCGACGCCATCAGCTTCGTCATGCAGAGCGAGGGGGCGAGCTTCATCGAGGCGGTCGAGCGCCTCGCCGCCGAGGCCGGGCTCGAGGTGCCGAAGCCGAGCCCCGCCGCCGCCGAGGCCGCGAAGCGCGAGGCCGAGCTGGCGGATGTTCTGGAAGCCGCCGCCGCCGAATACCGCCGCCGCCTCGCGCTGCCCGAGGGCGAGGCCGCCCGCGCCTATCTCGCCGCCCGCGGCCTCGATGCGCCGACCATCGCCCGCTTCGGCCTCGGCTGGTCGGGCGAGGGCAGGGGGTCGCTGCGCGCGGCGCTCGCCCGCCAGGGCATCGCCGAATCCCGCCTCGTCGAGGCCGGGCTGATGAAACAGGGCGAGCGCGGCGCGGTCGACTATTTCTACGGCCGCGTGATGTTCCCCATCCGCGACCGCGCCGGCCGCATGGTCAGCTTCGGCGGCCGCCTGCTCGGCGACGGCCAGCCGAAATACCTCAACGGCCCCGAAACCGCGCTCTTCTCCAAGCGCCGCACCCTCTACGGGATCGACACCGCCCGCCCCGCCATCCGCGCCGGCGCCGCGCTGATCGTGGTCGAGGGCTACATGGACGTGATCGCGCTCGCCGCCGCCGGTTTCGAGGGCGCCGTCGCCCCGCTCGGCACCGCCCTCACCGAATCCCATCTCGAGGAACTCTGGCGCCTCTCGCCGCGCCCCATCCTCTGCCTCGATGGCGACGCCGCCGGCCGCCGCGCCGCCCTGCGCGCCATCGAGCTCGCCCTGAAGCAGCTCACCCCCGATCGCGGCCTCGCGGTGCTGACCCTGCCCGGCGCCGACGACCCCGACAGTTTCATCCGCCGCGAGGGAGCCGCCGCCTTCGCCGCCCGCCTCGCCGCCGTGCCCTCGCTGGCCGACACGCTCTACCTCCTGCTGGCCGAAAGCGCCGACCAGGCCACCCCCGAGGGCCGCGCCGCCCTGCGCCACCGGCTCGAGGAGGTCGCCCGCACCATCGAGGACAAGGCGCTGGCCGGCGAATACCGCGGCGCGCTGCTCGACCGTTTCTTCGCCGCCCGGCGCGGCCGGCAGGCCGCCGGGCGCGCCCCTGGCCGCGCTCCAGACCGCGCCTCGGGCCGCGCCCCCGCCGGCGCGCCGCCCCGCCCGCTCGGCCTGCCGCGCCCGTCCATCGACCCCTCGGTCGCCCGGCTGCGCCGCGCCCGGATGCTGACCGGACTCCTGATCGCCCATCCCGACCTGCTGCCGGCGCTGGAGGAGGCCTTCGGCCTGCTCGCCCTGCCGGATGACTGCGCCCGCCTGCGCGCGGCGATGAGCGTCTGGCTCGCCACCGCCGAAGCCCTTGACTCGGCGCTCCTCCTCAACCATCTCGCTCAGTCAGGTTTGCGTGAGGCGGCGGAACTCGCCCTGTCCGTCCTGCCGCGGCGGGGCCGCGGCAAGGAGACGGCAGGCGAAGCCCTGGAGTCGCTCTGGTATGGCATCTACGGGCTGATGAATCTGGACTGGCTGCGGCAACAATGCGAGGAACAGCGGATCAGGTTCGAGCAGGACCCCACGCCCGAAAACAACAACCGTCTGCGGGCCCTCGTCGAAGCGCGCTATCGCGCCGAGCGGGGCGAAGCGGACCTCGAAGCACCAACTTGAGCGCGCGCCCCCCGCGTCGCTGCCCTGGAGATTGATACACTGATGGCGACCAAACAAGCTGCTCCCGCCGAGACCGCCGCGCCCGAGGCCGAGGCGGACACCGCGACGCTCGACATCCAGTCGGCCTCGGTCAAGCGCCTGATCGCCCGCGGCAAGGAGCGGGGCTACATCACCTTCGACGAGCTGAACGCCGTCCTGCCCTCCGAGCAGAACAGCTCCGAGCAGATCGAGGACGTGATGTCGATGCTCAGCGAAATGGGCATCCAGGTGGTCGAGGGCGAGGAAGGCGAGGAGGCGGAAACCGCCGGCCGCGCCGAGAAGGACGAGGAGGCCGCCGAGGACGAGGAGGCCGCCTCCGGCAATATCAGCGAATCGAGCGGCAGCCGCACCGACGATCCCGTCCGCATGTACCTGCGCGAGATGGGCACGGTCGAGCTGCTCTCGCGCGAGGGCGAGATCGCCATCGCCAAGCGCATCGAGGCCGGGCGCGACATGATGATCGGCGGGCTCTGCGAAAGCCCGCTGACCTTCCGCGCGATCATCTCGTGGCACGAATCCCTCAAGGACGGGAAGATGCTGCTGCGCGACGTGATCGACCTCGAGGCCACCCAGGGCGGCGGCGATGGCGGCTTCAACCCCTCCGCCGCGGTCCCCGAGGAACCCGAGGAGGACGAGGAGGGCGAATCGAGCGGCCTCTCGCTCTCCGCCGTCGAGGAGAAGCTCAAGCCCGAGGTGTTCGAGACCTTCACCGAGGTCGAGAAGCTCTACGAGAAGTTCATGAAGCTCCAGCACAAGCGGCTGGAGGCGCTGAACGCCGGCGAGGAAATGGCCTCCCGCTCGGAGAAGACCTACGAGAAGCTGCGCGACGAGCTGGTGGCCAAGGTCGAGCAGGTCAGCCTGCACAACAACCGCATCGAGGAGCTGGTCATCCAGCTCAAGGAGCTGAACCAGCGCCTGAACGGGCTGGAAGGCCAGATGCTGCGCCTCGCCGAGGGCTGCAAGATCACCCGCGACGACTTTCTCGACGCCTATCGCGGCCGCGAGATGGACCCCACCTGGCTCGACGACGTGGCGAAACGCCCCGGCAAGGGCTGGAAGGTCTTCGTCGAGCGCTACGGCACCCAGGTCACCGAGCTGCGCGCCCAGATCGGCCGCATCGCCGCCGAGGCGCAGCTGCCGATCGAGGAATTCCGCCGCGTCTATTCCACCGTCTCGCGCGGCGAGCGCGACTCCACCCGCGCCAAGAAGGAAATGATCGAGGCCAATCTCCGCCTCGTCATCTCCATCGCCAAGAAATACACCAATCGCGGCCTGCAATTCCTCGACCTGATCCAGGAAGGCAATATCGGCCTGATGAAGGCGGTGGACAAATTCGAATACCGCCGCGGCTACAAGTTCTCGACCTACGCCACCTGGTGGATCCGCCAGGCGATCACCCGCTCGATCGCCGACCAGGCGCGCACCATCCGCATCCCGGTCCACATGATCGAGACGATCAACAAGCTGGTCCGCACCTCGCGGCAGATGCTGCACGAGATCGGCCGCGAGCCCACGCCCGAGGAACTGGCCGAGAAGCTCGGCATGCCGCTCGAGAAGGTGCGCAAGGTGCTCAAGATCGCCAAGGAGCCGATCTCCCTCGAAACCCCGATCGGCGACGAGGAAGACAGCCATCTCGGCGACTTCATCGAGGACAAGAACGCGATCATCCCGCTCGATGCCGCGGTTCATGCCAACCTGCGCGAGGCCGCAACGCGCGTCCTCTCCTCGCTCACCCCGCGCGAGGAGCGCGTGCTGCGCATGCGCTTCGGCATCGGCATGAACACCGACCACACGCTGGAAGAGGTCGGCCAGCAGTTCAACGTCACCCGCGAGCGCATCCGCCAGATCGAGGCGAAGGCCCTGCGCAAGCTCAAGCACCCCTCGCGCAGCCGCAAGCTCAGGAGCTTCCTCGAGGACTGAGGCGCCGCCATGCTCGAATACGCCCGTGTCCGTCCCGGCGAGCCGTTCGACCGCGTTCAGGTCACGGTGACGTTCCTTCGCATGGACCGTCACCCGCCGCGGACCTGGCCGGCCCTGCCGCCCGGCGCGGCGATCGAGTATGTGCCGCACATGGATGTCGCGACCTATCGCGACCTCTACGACCGTGTCGGCCAGCCCTGGCTGTGGTGGCTGCGGCGGATCATGCCGGATGCGATGCTCGCCCGCCACCTGGCCGATCCGGCGGTCGCCATCCACGTGCTCCGCGTCGATGGCGCGGTCGCCGGCTTCTTCGAGCTCGACGCGACCCCCTGGCCGGACGTCAATCTCAGCTATTTCGGCCTGCTGCCGGAGGCGATCGGCCGCGGCCTCGGCTTCGCCCTGCTGGGGGCGGCGATCGAGCAGGTCTTCGCCGGCCCGGTCCGCGGCATGACGGTCAACACCTGCACGGCGGACCATCCGCGCGCCCTGCCCAACTATCTGCGCGCCGGCTTCCGCATCGTCCGCCGCATCGACGAGATGTGGGACATTCCCCGCCGGCTCGGCTTCGAGGTGCCGGACCATCTCCGCCCCGCCCAGCGCCCGGCCTGATTCCGTGTCCCCCGGCCGTGCCGCGCCCGGGAACGGCATGATCGACCCGGTCATCCTGTACCACTCGACCCATCTCGTGGTGATCGACAAGCCGGCCGGCCTGCCCAGCCATCGCGGCCGCGGCGGCGGGCCGAGCGTGGAGGACTGGTTTCCCCGCTGGCGGCGCGGCGCCGACGGTCCCTGGCTGGTCCACCGGCTCGATGCCGACACCGCCGGCTGCCTCGCCATCGCCCGGCGCAAGACCACGCTGGTCGCCCTGCAGCGCGCCTTCGCGCAGCGCCGGGTCGGCAAGACCTACTGGGCGATCGTCGAGGGCGTGCCGGCGGCGGCGCACGGCACGATCGAGCTGGCGCTGGCCCGCCGCACCGTTCCCGGCGGCTGGCGCGTCGCGCCCGATCCGCGCGGCGATCCCGCCATCACCGACTGGCGGTGCCTCGTGGCGGGGCAGGGCAGGGCGCTGCTCGAGCTGCGCCCGCGCACCGGCCGCACCCATCAGCTGCGCGTCCATTGCGCCGAATCCGGCTTCCCCATTGTTGGCGACCCGCTCTACGGCGCCGAAGCCGGCGGCATGTGCCTGCTCGCCCGCGCGCTCGCCCTGCCGCTCGCCCCGCCGGTCGCCGTCACCGCCGCCCTGCCGGCGCATTTCCGGGCGGCGGCGGCGGCCTCAGCGCTCGACCTGGCGCAGCTGGTCGAGGAACGCCCGGCAGAATGAGGCGGCGGTCCGCTCGCGGATCTTGGCCAGCAGCGCCGCATGCCGCGCGACGCGCTCCTCCGGCGGCATCAGCAGCGCCGTGTGCATCGCATCCGCCACCTGGTCGGCGTCATACGGGTTGACGATCAGCGCCTCGGTCAGGTCCTCCGCCGCCCCGGCGAAGCGCGAGAGCACCAGCACGCCGGGGTCCGCCGGGTCCTGCGCGGCGATGTATTCCTTCGCCACCAGGTTCATGCCGTCGCGCAGCGGCGTGACCAGCCCGATGCTGGCGATCCGGTAGAACCCGGCGATCGTGGTGCGGTTCACCGCCCGCGTCATGTAGCGCACGGGCGTCCAGTCGAAATCCGAATAGGCGCCGTTGATCTCGCCCGCCTGCCGGTCCAGCTCCCGCCGCAGCGACTGGTACCGGTCGACATCCTCGCGCGAGCGCGCGGCGATCTGCAACAGGCTGATCCGGCGCAGATGCTCGGGGTGGCGCAGGAACAGCCGGCCGAAGGCGGCGAAGCGAAGGGGCAGCCCCTTGGTATAGTCCAGCCGGTCCACCCCGATCGCCAGCGCGCGCCCCACCAGGCTGGAGATCAGCCGCCGCGTCTCGGTCATGCCCGCCGCCCGCCGCGCCGCCCGGGCGAACCCCTCGACATCGATGCCCACCGGCGTCACCGTCGTCATGGTGCGGTGCCCGTTATGGACGAAGCCGTCCTCGCCCACGCGCTGCATCTCCATGCAGGACGCCGCCGATTCCAGGAAATTCAACCGGTCGCCATGCGTCTGGAAGCCGACCAGATCGGCCGCCGCCATCGCCCGCACCAGATGCTCCGCCTCCGGCAGCACGTGCAGCACCGCCGGCGGCACGAACGGGATATGCACGAACAGCCCGATCCGGTTCTTCACCCCCAGCCGGCGCAGCGCCTCCGCCAGGGTCAGGAGCTGGTAGTCATGGATCCAGATCACGTCATCGGGCTGCAGCAGCGGCGCCAGCCGGGCGGCGAACAGGTCGTTCACCGCGACATACCCCTCGTAATCGTCCCGCCGGTAATCGATCAGCCCGGTCCGGTAATGCAGCAGCGGCCACAGCGCGCCGTTCGAGAAGCCGACATAGAAGCGGCGATAATCCGTCTCGCCGAGATCCACCGTCGCATAGGTGATGCCCTGATGTTCGCTCACGCTCGCCCGGTCCGAATTCGCACCGCCCCGCCGGCCCGACCAGCCGAACCAGAGCGAGCCGGGGATCATCGCGTCCTCCAGCGCCACGGCCAGCCCGCCGGCCTTCGCGCCCTTGTCGGTCGGCAGCGACACCCGGTTCGAAACGACGACGAGCCGCCCCATCCTCACACCCTCCCCGGCGCCAGCGCGCTGCCCAGCCAGGCCAGCACCGCGGCCGGCGTGCCGTCGAAATCGCGGTGAACGTGCAGCCCGTGCCCGCCCAGCGCCGCCGCCGCCGCGATCGCCTCCTCGTCGGTCACATCGTCGCCGACGAAGACCGGCACGCGCCCGGCGAAAGGCGGCCGCGCCATGAACCATTCCAGCGCGCGCCCCTTGCCCGCGCCGCGCGGGCGGATCTCCCAGGCCATGTTCGCCGCCAGCCGCTCGACCTCCGGCGCCTCCGCGATCATCGCGCCGATCATCGCGCCCAGCGCCGGCCCCGCCTCGGGTGACGCCCGGTAATGCGCGACCAGCGAGGCCGATTTCGCCTCGATCCGCACGCCCGGATGCGCCGCCGCCGCCGCCTCCAGGGCCGCCCGCCAGGCCGCGCGGTTGGCCGTCTGCCGCACCGGATGATGGATTCGCCCCGCCGCGTCGCGCAGCACGAACCCGTGCTCGGCGCCGGCGGGGAAGGGGGCCGCGGTCACCGCGTCGATCTGCGCGAGCGACCGCCCCGAGAGTATCGCCAGCGCCCCGTCGCGCTGCGCCGCGAGCCCGCGCAGCATCGCCCCCAGCCCGGCGGGCACCGCCACCTCTTCCGCCGTCGGGGCAAACTCCAGCAACGTGCCGTCCAGATCGAGGAACAGCGCGTGATCGCGCGTCAGCTTCGGTCCCATCCGGGAGAAATGGGCATGGCTGATGCCCCGATCAACCAAGGAAGCCGGTCCGGCGGCGGAAGCCTACCGCCGCGCCCCCGGCCACGACATCAGGTGATGCCCCAGCAGCATCGGAATCCGCAGCAGCACATGGCCGTCATGGACGATGTCGATCGGCGGCTCCACGGTGATCGAGCGGAACCGCGGCGCATACCGCGTCTCGATCGCCGCGACCGATCCCGGCATCGCCGCGATCAGGATATTTTCGCCGATCAGCGATTGCGGCGGCGTGACCACGCCGAACTCGTGCGGATCGCCCTCGAACACCGTCATCCGCATGCTCGGCCCCACCGCATAGGCGATCTTCCCGGCATCGAACCAGCGCAGCGCGGCGAGCGCCAGCCCCGGCTGGTCGAACTGCCCGCGCGCCTTCAGCGCCGTGCGGAAGCTGGTCCAGTCGATCGCCTGCAACGTGGGGGACTTGCCGGGCGGAAACATCGAATCGAACCCCGGCACGATGCTGAACCGCACCTGCAGGGCGATGAACAGCGCCGCCGCCACCAGCAGCGCCGCCGTTCCCTTCGCCGCCCGGCCGATCCACAGCCGCATCGTCCCCGCCTGCCGCACTACCCAGTCGCCGAGCAGCGGGAACAGCATCAGGTAGCCCGGCGCCGCCCAGTGGAACAAAATCTTGCGCGACGACCACAGCCCGATCACCGAGAACAGCACCACCGGCACCACGCCCAGCCAGGCCAGCAGCCGCGCCCGCCGGTCGCTCCCCCGCAGCCCGCCGATCATCAGCGCCACCATCGGCACGAAGATCCAGGGGGCCACGAACAGCGCCTCGCCGCCCCAGATCGCGAAGGGCCGCAGCGGATGCAGCCCGAACCCGGTCGCCCGGTCGCCCTGATAGCCGAACGACGCCCAGCCGTTCAGCGCGTTCCAGATCACCACCGGCGAGAACACCACCGCCGCCAGCACGCAGGCCACCCACGGCCCCGGCGTCGCCAGCGCCCGCCGCGCCCGCGCATCCACCAGCATGAACAGCAGCGCCCCCGCCATCACCAGCACGGCATTGTATTTCGAGGTCATCGCGAGGCCGATCAGGATGCCCGCCAGCGGCCAGAAATCCGCATCCGGCGTGGCCTCCATCTCCGGCCGCGCGATTCCCAGCGCCCGCGCCAGCGCCCAGGCGGCGCCGACGAGGAAGAAGTCGAGCGGCCCGTCCGGCAGCACCCAGGTGCCGAAGGCGAGCGAGAACACCGGCGAGATGTTCAGCCCGATCACCGCCCACAGCCCCGCCGCCGGCGAGAACAGCCGCCGTGTCAGCCCGTACATCAGCCCGCCCGTCGCCGCGAACATCGCGATGAACGGCAGCCGCACGATGAACGGCGAGTGCAGCCCGGTCAGCCGCTGGATGCCGAGTTCCATCCACCACGAGATCGGCGGATGGTCGAAATACGAAAGCTGGAACGTGTGCGCGGCGGCGACCATGTAGCTCTCGTCGATCCCGAGCCCCATGCCGGCGGCGAGGACGAGCCGCGCCAGCGTCGCGGCGAGAATGACGAGCAGCGCCGCGCTGCCCGGTTTCATCTGCTTCATGACCGCACCGCATGGGCGAGGCGTGCCGGCCGGTCAAGCGCCGCCGCCCCGGTCTCACGCGAGCCTGACTTGCCGGGTGCCGAATCCCGCCCTAACACCGGCGCCACACGGAGGTTCACGATGTCACGACAAGCCCTCGACCGCCGCACCATGCTCGGCCTCTCCGGCCTCGCACTCGGCGGCCTCGCCCTGCGCTCCGCCTGGGCCGACAGCGCCCCCGCCGGCCCGGCCATCGTCCCGCTCGAAGGCCATCTCCCGCCGCTCGCCTTCCGCATGGAGGATGTCGAAACCGGCCGCCCCGTCACCGAAGCGGCCTTTCGCGGCCATCCGGTGATCCTCTATTTCGGCTTCACCCGCTGCCCGGATACCTGCCCGCTGACCATGCAGAACGCGGCGAAGCTCGTCACCCTGCTGGGCAAGGACGGCCCGGACCTGCGGGTCGCCTTCGTCACCATCGACCTCGCCTACGACACGCAAGCCCGCCTGAAGGCGTACGTCGCGAAATTCGGCAAGCCGCCGGTCTTCACCGGCCTGCGCGGCACTCCGGCGGAACTCAAGGCGGCGGCAAAGCGCTTCGGCGTCTATTACCGCGCCCCCACCGGCCCCGATTCGCCCGATCCCGAATCCGCCATCCGCCACAGCAGCGCCACCTATCTCTTCGGGCCGGACGGCCGCGCCGTCGCCCTGCTCGCCAGCTTCCCCACCTCGCGGCCCGACCTGCCGGCGGTCGCCGCCCTCATCCGCAAGACCATGGACAGATCCTGATGCGCCGCGTCCTCGCCGCCCTCGCGTGCCTCCTGCTTCCCGCGGCCGCTTCCGCCGCCCCCGCCGTCACGGCGCAGGGCGGCTGGTTCCGCTACCTGCTGCCGCAGATCCCGGCCGGCGGCTTCGTCACCCTCACCAACGCGGGCGACACGGCGGCGGTGCTGACCGGCGCCAGCTCCCCCGCCTGCGGCAGCGCGATGCTGCACCGCAGCCTCAACCGCAGCGGGATGGACATGATGATCGACGTGAACTCCATCACCATCCCCGCCCACGGCACGTTCCGCTTCGCCCCCGGCGACTACCACATCATGTGCATGAAGCCGCGCATGACGGTGGGGACGACGGCGGACGTCACGCTCCGCTTCCGCAACGCGCCGGACCTGACCGTGCCCTTCACCGTCTACGGCGCCGACGGGCGCCCCACGGGCCAGTAAGACCCCCCGTGTCGCATCTCCGCCCGGCGCTGCTCGCCGCCCTGCTGCTGCTGCCAACTCTCGCTCCCGCCGCCCTCCCGCCCCAAGGCACAGCAGCGGGCACAGCAGCGGGCAACGCGGCGCGGGGCAAAGACATCGTCGCCCACGGCACGGCGAACGGGGTGCTGCCCTGCATGGTCTGTCACGGCACCGATCTCGCCGGCAACCCGGCCATCGGCGCCCCGCGCCTCGCCGGCCTGCCGCAAGCCACCACGCTCGCCGCCCTGGCCGCCATCGCCGCCGGGAAACAGGGGAAAAACTACGTGATGCGCAACATCGCCCACGCGCTCACCGGGGCCGACCGCGCCGACATCGCCGCGTATCTCGCCTCCCTGCCGGAAGCGGACTGACCGGCCCGCCCGCGTCGGAAGAGCGTGCGTCCCGATCCCTGCGGACCGGGCCGGCGCGTCAGCCGAGCCGCGCCAGCCAGCCGGCCAGACTGCCGGGCTTGCTCCGGCTCACCGCCTCGATATCGGCGGCCAGCGCCTTGTAGTCCGGGTGCCGCGTCAGCCCGAGATCGGGAATGATGAACCGCGCCCGTCCCTTCGGGTCGAACACGTAGACCAGCGCCGAATGCACCACCTGGTATTTCTGCGGATCGGGCGAGGGGTGCACCGAGGCCACCACCCGATAGCGCCGCGTCAGCCGGTAGATCTGGTCCGGCGTGCCCCGCAGGCCGAGGAAGTGGCTGTCGAACAGCGCCACATATTTCGCCAGCACCGCATCCGTGTCCCGCTTCGGATCGATGGTGACGAACAGGAACACCACCTTCTTCGCCGCCGGACCGAGCGCGCGGAACAGCATGTGCAGCTTGTAGAGCGTGTCGGGGCAGACATCCGGGCAGTTGGTATAGCCGAAATAGAGCAGCACCGTCCGGCCGCGGAAATCCCGGGCGGTGACGGTCTTTCCCGTCTCCGCCTCGGTCATGGTGAAGTCGAGCGGCGGCACCAGCCCGCTCACCTCCACCACCCCGCCCTTGCCGAGCGGCACGCCGCTCAGCGCCTCCGGCCCGGAATTCGCGGCAAAGGCATTCGCGGCGAAGGCCGGGGTCAGGGCGAGGCCGGCAGCGAGCAGCAGGGCGGCGAGGGCGCGGATCATGCGCCCGGCTCGCCGATCTTCCGCTTCAGCGCCTCGTTCACCAGCGCCGGGTTGCCCTTGCCCTGCATCGCCTTCATCACCTGGCCGACGAAGAAGCCGAACAGCTTGTCCTTCCCCGCCTTGTATTCGGCGAGCTTGTCGGCGTTGGCGGCAATCACCTTGTCGATCGCCTCGTCGATCGCGCCGGTATCCGTCACCTGCTTCAGCCCGCGCGCCTCGACGATCGCGCCCGCCGCATCGCCGGTGTCGAACATCAGCTCCAGCACCTCCTTGGCGATCTTGCCGTTGATCGTCTTGTCGGTGATCAGGTCGAGCAGCTCGCCGAGCCGGGCCGCGTTCACCGGCGAGGTCTCGATGCTCGTCCCGGTGCGGTTGAGATGGGCGAAGAAATCGCCGAGCATCCAGTTCGCCACCAGCTTCGCATCGCGCCCGGCGGCGACGGTCTCGAAGAAATCCGCCGTCACCTGCTCCATCACGAAGATCGACGCCTCATAGCGCGACAGGCCAAAGTCGCGCATCAGCCGCGCCCGCTTCGCATCCGGCAGCTCCGGCAGCGTCGCCTTCAGCGACTCCACCCACTCCTCCTCCAGCACCAGCGGCAGCAGGTCCGGCTCGGGGAAATAGCGGTAGTCGTGCGCGTCCTCCTTGCTCCGCATCGAGCGGGTCACGCCGCGCGCCGGCTCGAACAGCCGCGTCTCCTGATCCACCGTCCCGCCCGCTTCCCAGATCTCGATCTGCCGCTTCGCCTCCGCCTCGATCGCCTGCATCACGAAGCGGATCGAGTTGACGTTCTTGATCTCGCAGCGGGTGCGGAACGGCTCGCCATGCTTGCGCACCGACACGTTGACGTCCGCCCGCATCGAGCCCTCGTCCATGTTGCCGTCGCAGGTGCCGAGATAGCGCAGGATGGTGCGCAGCTTGCGCAGATACGCGCCGGCCTCTTCCGGCGAGCGCATGTCCGGCTCGCTGACGATCTCCATCAGCGCGACACCCGAGCGGTTGAGGTCGATCAGCGACTTGCTCGGATGCTGGTCATGCATCGACTTGCCGGCATCCTGCTCCAGATGCAGCCGCGTGATCCCGATCGTCCGCGTCTCGCCCGAGTCCAGCTCGATCTCGATCGCCCCGGCGCCCACGATCGGATGCTCGTACTGGCTGATCTGATAGCCCTGCGGCAGGTCCGCGTAGAAATAGTTTTTCCGGTCGAACCGCGAGACGAGGTTGATATGCGCGGCCAGCCCCAGCCCGGTGCGCACCGCCTGCGCCACGCATTCGCGGTTGATCACCGGCAGCATCCCCGGAAACCCGGCGTCGACGAAGCTCACCTGGCTGTTCGGTTCGGCGCCGAAGGCCGTCGCCGCCCCGCTGAACAGCTTCGAGCGCGAGATCACCTGGGCATGGACCTCAAGCCCGATCACCAGCTCCCACGCGCCGGTCGTCCCCTCGATCACGTAGCTCATGCCGCGCCTCCCGCCATCACGCCCGGCCGGTGCGCGAACCCCGCCGCCCGCTCCAGCACGGACGAGACGGCGAACACCGTCTCCTCGTCGAAATGCCGCCCGATCACCTGCAAGCCGAGCGGCAGCCCGGCCGCATCCAGCCCCGCCGGCACGCTCATCCCCGGCACGCCGGCGAGCGAGGCCGGCACCGTGAACACGTCGTTGAGATACATCGTCACCGGATCGTCCATCTTCTCGCCCAGCGCGAACGCCGCCGAGGGTGCGGTCGGCGTCAGCAGCGCGTCCACCTTCCCGAACGCCTCCTGGAAATCCCGCAGGATCAGCGCCCGCACCTTCTGCGCCTTGAGGTAATACGCGTCGTAATACCCGGCCGAGAGCACGTAGGTCCCGATCATGATCCGCCGCTTCACCTCCTCGCCGAACCCCGCCGCCCGCGTGCGCTCGTAAAGATCGATCAGGTCCTTGCCCTCGACCCGCGCGCCGAACCGCACCCCGTCATACCGCGCGAGGTTGGACGACGCCTCGGCGGGTGCGACGATGTAATACACCGGCAGTCCGTATTTCGTGTGCGGCAGCGAAACGTCGACGATCTCCGCGCCCTCGCGCTTCAGCCAGTCGATCCCGTCCTGCCACAGCTTCTCGATCTCCCGCGGCATGCCCTCCACGCGATACTCCGCCGGAATCCCGATCCGGAGCCCCTTCACCCCGCGCCCGCACGCCGCCCGGAAATCCGGCACCGCCCGCTCCGCCGAGGTCGAATCCCTCGGATCGAACCCGCTCATCTCGCGCAGCAGAATGGCGCAATCCTCCACCGTCCGCGCCATCGGCCCCGCCTGGTCCAGCGACGAGGCGAACGCGATGATCCCGAACCGCGAGCACCGCCCATAGGTCGGCTTGATCCCGGCGATCCCGCTGAACGCCGCCGGCTGGCGGATCGACCCGCCGGTATCCGTCCCCGTCGCCCCCATCGCCATCCGTGCCGCCACCGCCGCCGCCGACCCGCCGGACGATCCGCCCGGCACGAGCTTCGCGCCATCCGCCCGCTGCCACGGATTCTCCACCGGCCCGTAGCCCGACGTGATGTTCGACGATCCCATCGCGAACTCGTCGAGATTGGCCTTGCCCAGCATCACCGCCCCGGCCGCCTTCAGCTTGCCCGACACCGTGCTCTCATACGGCGGCACGAACGGCTCCAGGATCCTCGATCCCGCCGTCGTCCGCACCCCCTCGGTGCAGAACAGGTCCTTCATCGCGATCGGAATCCCCGCAAGGGCAGGGGCCTCGCCCTTCGCCCGCGCATCATCCGCCGCCCGCGCCTGCTCCAGCGCCAGCTCCGGCGTCGTCGTGATGAACGCGTTCAGCCGCGGGTTGAGCGCCTCGACCGCCGCCACATGCGCCTCGGCCAGCTCCACCGCCGAAACCTTTTTCGCCGCCAGCGCGTCCAGCGCCGCGGCGATCGTCATATCCATCAGGCTCATTCCACCACCTTCGGCACCGCGAAGAAATCGCCGATCCGCTCCGGCGCGTTCGCCAGCACGCGGTCCGGATACCGCCCGTCCGTCACCTCGTCCTCCCGCATCCTGAGCGCCATCTGCGCCCCGCCCGAAAGCGGCGCGACCCCCTCCACATCCACTTCCGCCAATTGTTCCACATAGCCGAGAATCGCGTTGAGTTCGCCGGCGAGCCGCGGCACCGCGTCCTCATCCAGCCGGATACGGGCGAGTTTCGCGATGCGGCGCACCGTCGCGTGATCGAGAGACATGACTGATCCCTTGGGTTTCTGAGCGCGCTGGACCATAAACGCGCGCATGACACTGTTCAACCTGACCGACCTCGCCTCAACCCTGCCGCGCAACGCAAGGCTGATCGGCCTCGACCCCGGATCGAAGATCATCGGCATCGCCCTCTCCGATGTCGGCCGCCGCCTCGCCACCCCCTATGGCGCGATGAAGCGCGGCAAGCTCGCCGATTCCGCCGCCACCATTCTCGACATCGCCCGCAAGGAAGGCGCCGCCGCCCTGATCATCGGCCTGCCCCTCTCGATGGACGGCTCGATCGGCCCCGCCGCCCAGGCCGCGCGCGACTGGGCGCACGCCATCGCCCGCGAAACCGGCCTTCCCGTCGCGATGATGGACGAACGCCTCTCCTCCGCCGCCGTCAACCGCGCCCTCATCGAGGCGGACGTCACCCGCGCCAAACGCGCCGGACGGGTCGACGCCGCCGCCGCCTCCTACATGCTCCAGGGCGCGCTCGACCTGCTGAACGAACCCCGCCCCGAGGAATGACCCCCGAACAATAATCCCCCCACCGTGAACCAAGCCGCCATCCTCGCCCTCCTCGCCGCCGCCGCCACCCTCGAAGTCGGCGGCGACGCCCTGATGCGCGCCGCCCTCCACCACCACGGCCTCGCCCGCGCCCCCTTCCTCGCCGCCGGCATCCTCGTCCTCGCCGCCTACGGCCTCGTGGTGAATCTCGGCCCGTGGGATTTCGGCCGCGTCCTCGGCATCTACGTCGTCCTCTTCTTCCTCGTCGCCCAGCTGGTGAACTGGCTCGGCTTCGGCCTCCGCCCATCCCCCGCCATCCTGCTCGGCGGGGCCCTCATCTGCGCCGGCGGCCTGGTCATGACCCTCTGGCGATAACCCTCCGGCGATGACGCTCCGGCGATGACCCTCCGCGCCCACATGTTCTGGCACGGCGACCCGCCCCGCCGCCTCGAACGCCTCGCCATGCGCAGCTTCCTCGCCCAGGGCTACGCGCTGACGGTCTGGACCTACACCCCCCAGCCCAGCCTCCCGCCCGGCGCCACCCGGGCCGACGCCGCCGAAATCCTCCCCCAATCCGCCCTCTTCACCAACCGCCGCGGCTCAATCGCCAGCTTCACCGACTGGTTCCGCTACCTCGTCCTCTCCCGCCACGGCGGCCTCTGGACCGATTCCGACGTCATTGCGCTCCGCCCCGCCTCCGCTCTCCCGGCGCAAAAATTCCTCGTCACCCAATGGGAATGGTTCCACCGCCGCCTCCGCCCGCGCGGCTGGAAAATCACCCTCAACAACAACGTCATCTTCAACCCCGCCCCCACGAAGGGCGACCTGGTCGACCTCGCCCTCGCCCTCGCCGAACGCTTCCCCAAGGACGCGATCGACTGGGGCGAACTCGGCCCCGACCTGCTGACCGCGCTTTCGCGCCAACACCCCGCCCACGGCTACGCCATCATGCCGCCCGGCTTCGCCAACCCGATCGGCTACTGGCAAAGCCCCACCGCCCTGCTGCGCCCCAACCCGCCCCGCCTGAAGCCCGAAACCGCCTTCCTCCACGCCTATGGCGAAATGTGGCGCCGCGCCGGCATCTCCCCCGACGCCCCGTTCCCCCCCGGCAGCCTCCTCGCCACCCTCGCCACAACTTTCGGCGAGCCCAACCCCTGATCCCGCGCCGCGCCCGTTACCACGACGTTATTGAACGTTAGTCTTTCTCACCCTCCCGCCATCATGGCACCTTCGCCGGATGCCGCAGGAGAGCGAGACAATGCCCGACACCACCCCCCCGAACACCGCCGCGCCAATCACCGGCCCGTCCCCGACAACCGCATCCCCGCCCGACATCCTCACCCTCGTGATCGAAACCTTCATCATCCCCTTCGAAGGCTTTTCTCCCACCCCCTACCGCGACGCCGCCGGCACCTGGACCATCGGCTACGGCTCCACGCGCGACGACACCGGCTGCCCCGTCACCCAGGCGACCCCGCCCATCACCCGCGCCACCGCCGAAGCCCTCGCCCGGCGCGACCTCGCCTCCGCCCGCCAGACCGTCACCCACGCCGTCACCGTCCCCCTGACCACCAACCAGCAGGCCGCCCTCATCGACTTCGTCTACAACCTCGGCGCCGGCAATTTCCTCCGCTCCACCCTGCTCCGCCTCCTGAACAACGGCGACTACAAAGCCGCCGCCGCCCAGTTCCCCCGCTGGGACCTCGCCAACGGAATCCCGCTCCCCGGCCTCCGGCGGCGACGCGAGGCGGAGGCGGCATTTTTCTCCTCCGTTACGGCGGTGGGGGAGGGGTAGGGGGGACGTTGCGGTTAGGGAGAGTTGCGAATGTGTGATTTGGGCCGGAAGCAAAAGGCCCGTTATGGGGCGGTGACTCGCAGAAAGCCGACACCGCCTGACCGCCCATCTTTCCCAAAGTCAGATATCCATATCTATCAACGCGCTATCGTCTCCGGGTGTCACGTAAATCCTGAATCACGCTCCATTCGTTGGCTTGCTCCGGGCATGCAAGCACGTTATCCGTAATAAAACGCATGGATACTGCCAGCCAAGACGACGACAGAAAGCGGCCCTACCTCCCGCCCAGGCGGGCGGTCAATTTCTGCTCTGCTGGGTTCGCGGGAACTTTGTTAATGGCCCCGCTCGTCCTGGTGCTCGATGTTTTGTATTTTTTATTTGGTGATAATGGTCTGAACGTCTTCATGCCGGATGGCCTGCCCGTCGGCCCAGTCATTCTGTCGATCGCTTTCGCGATATTCGGCGTAACCTATGTGCGAAAAGTGTATGTTTACGGAACCGTCAAATGGATACGGCGGTTCCGGCACGTGGCAACTTTATCGTCGCTTTTCGTATGGCTGCTGCTGCTTTGGAATGTTTGGCAACTCGTCCGCGCGCCCAATCAAGATGTGTTTGCATCATATCTGATATTTGTCGGCATGCTGGGTGTGGCCTTGGGACTCTCCGGTTTGATGTTATGGACCATCAATAGATATCGTTGGTACGATCCCAATTCCACGCCGGACGAATGGGAACTGCCGGAAGCCATCGCGCAGCAGAACAAACCGGGCGGCTGATAATCTTTCCTTGATCGAGGATGCGCGACGCCGGGCGGTACGGATCGACGTCGTCTACAACCGCGGCGCCGGCAATTTCCTCCGCCCCACCCGGTTCCGCCTCCTGAACAACGGCGACGACAAAGCCGCCGCCGCCCAGTTCCCCCGCTGAAACCTCGCCAACGGGATTCCGCTCCCCGGTCTCAGGCGGCGACGCGAGGTGGAGGCGGCAGTTTTCCCCTCCGTTACGGCGGTGGGGGAGGGGTAGAGGTGTTGCAGTTAGGGAGAGTTGCGAATGTGTGATTTGGGCCGGGAGCGGAATGGCGGGTTACGGGTCCCGACCAGAGAAGAGCCGCCGTTCAGGCGAGGGTCGGCGCTGGTGCAAATCGACCCAACTCGGACGCCGGGGGTCTGAGATCTCAATCCCGAAACCGGACGTTGCAAAGCGAGGGTGGGAACCGGACGTACATCATCACCGCCAGGCGGATGACCTCGGGGCTCGTCTTGAAGTAGCGGAACGGGGAGCGTTGCGTCACGATCGGACGCTACGCGACCGCTTTGTTCGCCTCAAGTCACGTTCTTTTGACAGAGCCTGCCCTTAAGTTAACGCGGCAACGCAGGTATTTCGTTAGACAAAGCCATAACAACACGGCTACCTTCACCGTGGCGCAGGAGGCACCCATGGCGATTCTTGAAATTACGTCGGATCAGCTTAGACAAATCGGCTATTACAAAATGATGCGGACATTCCTGATGTTTCCACGCAAGGGATGGCACATCCGTGTGGACCACAAGCCGGTCAATCAAAGAGGTGACCATTCCCTACAGCTTAAAAATTCAAAGGGTAAACTGACCGATAATCGGGGCTACAAAATCAGGAGTTTCCATATCAAGCGCGACAATAACTCGTCCTTTATCAGTGAAATCGAGGGGAATTATTTCGGCAAGAAGATCGTCATCGAAGATTCGAAATATGTCTATTTCGTCTATGCGGGCGGCGGCGTGTGGCAGCCGATCTGGGGATACGGCAAGTTAGAAGAAAAACACAAAGGCGAGACAATCTGGCGCCCCGACAATACCGAGATCGATATTGATACCTGGGGCTTCGCTTGCAAAAATGCACGCTGGTTCCTGGACCAAATGACAAAAGCAACTAAATGCGAACACGGACTCGCCTGCGGCCCGATCCGTGGCGCCCAGGCGCATCTCTTCTCACAGCTCTGAGAGGCGCTTGGCCGGCACAGCATCGTAACCGTTCGTGGCGACTCTAGCCCAGCCCGAAGGCACAAGCCGCCTGATAGGTGATGAACGCGGCCCCATAGGCCAGCGCCCGCATGTGAGCAAAAACGGTGTTGTCAGTTTAATGCGAACTGGTCTCCGGTGGGGCAGGGGAGGCGCCGCTTATTCGGCGCAAAGGCCGCGCCACTCGGCAAGGGCGGCAGCGCGGTCTGACTTGAAAAGGGAGCGAGTGGAGAGGGATCGTTAGTGGTTGAAGACGGAGGCATGAACGGAGGCGAATTTCTGCAGACTTCGCATCCGCCGAAACCGCAGCATCGCCCGCTGGCATCTTCGAAATAACTGGTCTAATTTCGCCGGGCGATCAACTTGCTTCCGGTGAATGTCGGGTTTCGTGCCTTCCTCCCCCAAAATCGGACGGTTGGCTTTCCACCCAGGCCGGCCGACCAGTTGGGCGACCAGTGGGGCGACCACGGGTGTCGGCTTCGGAGCATGTCCCCAGGAAGGCCGGGCGACCGGGATGGGCGCATTACTGACCTAATATACCATCGCCGCAACGCCCGTGGCAGTCGATCGGTCGCGTTGAATACCGGCAACCAGACGCGCCTCGCCCATCCGCAGACTTGGATTGCCAAACAAACCAGTGCGGGAGCAAAACTAACAAATATTCTTGCCCACCCCCACCCCCTCATGGGACTTTTGCGCCCGTGACCACCCCAACCCCCCCATCCCCCGGTCTTTTGCTCCGCCCGCGCTTCGACGCCTTCATCGAGGCGCTCTGCGCCCATATCGCGGGGGAGGGCGCGAAACGCCGCATCGCCGGGCCGCTCATCATCCTCATCTGGCAGCGCCTCCGCCGCCTCGCCGCCCGCTTCGCCCGCCTCGTCGCCACCCCGCTCCGCCCCCTTCAGAAGAGGAATGGAGAGCCGGTGCCGCTGTACAAAACAACTGGAACGGCGACGGCGCCTACGTGACTTCACCAAGTGATGGCCTGAAAGGATGGATAGGGCCGGCTGCTCCTCAGCCCTCCAGCGATGGCGTTAACGTGTTGCCAGGAAACGCTATGCAGGTGTGGTTGCCGGAAGGAAGCGCCAGCCGATCAGCGCCAGTGCCGACGCCCTGGAATACCGGAGGACTGTAGCCGTGCCACCCTATGAAATTTTAATCCAACGGCTCAAGACGATTAAGCAATTGATATTGAAAACTATTGACTCGGCTAAACCCTACGGTGTGGCCATGAGCTGCGTCGAATACCTTGATTTACTGATTAATCGGATTGAGACGATAAGAATACAAAACGACTTTTCTGACCAGCGCAGCCGGTCGCTGAGGTTTAGTGCGCTATGGGATGTCGTCCAAATGGCTAGACCATTATGTGATGCGGCAGATTGGTCAAATCATCCCGCTGTCCGGGACATGATCAATTCCACAAGTGACTACGCCTATAGAATGGTTGAAGATTATGACCTTTGGGTTTTTCCAAAAAAGGCCTCTCATGATCCCGATCGCGCCTGACAGAGGTGGCTGGCTAAATTCGCGTTGAACACTGGCAACCCGACGCGCCTCGCCCATCCGCAGGCTTGGATTGCCAAACACACAAGTGCGGGAGCAAAACTAACAAATATCCTTGCCCACCCCCACCCCCTCATGGCTACGGGATTCACGGATTTGACTGAGCTGCGATGAAGAAGCCTGTGGCCATAGAAGCGAAGCGTGCCCACCCTGCGCGCATGGTCTTTGGTCCTGGCGGCTTGTAGTAGCAATTCCAGCCGCCGAGGCGGGCGATGATCCAGGCGAGCCATGCGAGGGATCGGGGTGGATGGGGGTTTTTCTGTCGCGGCGTCTTGCCTTCGAGAGTGGGGGCAATGGCATCGGCGGCCGGGAGTAATCCGGGATCGATGACATCGGTTGCCGGCCGGTTGCTGCCGTCGCGGGCATCGACGAGTTGTACGGTGCGGGTCGCAGCGGCGAGGCCGATCAGGGCCAGCTTGAACAGCCGTCCGGCATCTTGCATCTGGGTTTCTTCAAGCCTGAGACCGTCACTTTTCAAAGACCGGAACACTTCCTCGATTCTCCATCTCAGCCGGTAGAGGCGTACGATTTCGGCGGCACCGTCTGCGTCGATGGTCTCGATCGTGGTCAGCAGGCGCCACAAGAGCGGGACGCTTTCGCCATTCCCGTCAACCTCGCGCGCCTCGACCATGGTCAGGGACAGATGCTCTGGCCCTTCCGTGTCGCTGGCATGGCGCGGCCTGCGGATCGTCACTGTTCCAGCCCGCAGCGCCACGGTTGCGATCCGTGCGGCGACGCCGGTGCGCGAGGGGGCGACACGAACCGAGGTCCGGGTCAGTTCGGGCCAGGCTGCCGGGGCGGTGAACAGGCGGCGACCGTCATCCAGAACACGATCCTGGGCGGCACGGACGATCAGGTCGACCGATGCCGGACGCCTGGCAAAGCCCGCATAGATGTCACTCTCGCGGTCGGCCACGACCACGACCGAGGCGGCACCGCTCAGACGCCCGGCGGCGCGCGCAGCACCGTCCAGCCACCGCATGCTCTCCTTGTCTTCCAGCGCCCGCTCGCGTGCAGGGGTCGCATCGAACTCATCCGAACGGGTCCAGATCTTCGCGTCCACCAGGCCGAGCACCGCCTCCGTCTCACTGTCGATGGCGATCACCGGATGCAGGAAAAATCCCGCCGATACCCCATCACCGGCCGGTCCAAGCCCACGGCGACGCGCCTCACGGCCGGAAAAATTGATCTCCGTCGTGTCCTGCGCGGCCACAATCCGACGCCCCCGGCAGGCAGCGGCCGTGCGATCCGCCAGCGTCTCCACCATCTCCGCACACGTGACCGACGGGGCTGACAGGAAGCGATGGATCGCAATCTCCCGCGCTCGTGTGCCACCAAGCTTGCGGATGACCAGAGACCCGGTCTCCACCACCCGTTCAACCAGCGTGCTGCCCATCGCCGCACGTCGCGCATCTCCGAAGTAACCCAAATCTCCAGCACGTAACGCCACCATCTTCTCCATCAGCCTCAAAATCATGGAGAATCAGGCGCAAGCTACCTGCGCAAGTAAAATCCGTGAATGCCGTAGCCCCTCATGGGACTCTCGCTCCCGTGACCACCCCAACCCCCACATCCCCCGGTCTTTTGCTCCTCCCCCGCTTCGACGCCTTCATCGAGGCGCTCTGCGCCCATATCGCGGGGGAGGGCGCAAAACGCCGCATCGCCGGGCCGCTCATCATCCTCATCTGGCAGCGCCTCCGCCGCCTCGCCGCCCGCTTCGCCCGCCTCGTCGCCACCCCGCCCCGGGCGCGCGCCACCCGGCCCGCCGGCCGCTCCGGCCCGCCGCACACCCTCCCGCGCGCCTTCGGCTGGCTCGCCCGTCTCATCCCCGGCACCGCCTCCGTCGCCGCCCAGTTCCGCGCTTTGCTCGACACGCCGGACATGGCCGCCCTCATCGCCGCCACCCCCGAAGCCGGGCGCATCCTCCGCCCGCTCTGCCACACGCTCGGCATCCGCCCGCCCGCACCGCTCCGCCGCCCACGCCAGCCCCGCCGTGCGCCACCGCCCGAAACACCGTCCCCCGAGCTACCCCCACGCCCCGAACCGCCGGCGCACCATCTTGCGCCGCCGCCAAACCCCGCCTGGCCCCGCGCCCCCGGCGCCACCCGCTTCAACCCGCCCCGCCGCGAAAAACCTGCCTGACGCCGCATCGCCCCGCCGCGCCATCAACGTTCTGGATTCAAAACAAAACGCCGGCCCGGCCGGTCGGCGCCGTGGCGACCGGGGGGCCGGAACAAAAACATCCCGGCGCATGGCCATGCGCCGGGATGTCTCGCGAAGGCGTCGGTTGATCAGAGCATCATCCGATCAGATGGAGTCATCTGATCGGATAAAGATGCTCTGTTTATCAACAGGATAGAGCACGACATCCGATCCGAAAGGATCGGAACGTGCTCTAGACGCCGGGATTGGTGCTCGGCAGCGGATTGAAGTCGGACGGCACCGATGTGCGGATACCCTTGGCCACATCGGTCGGGACGATGTGATCCGCCTGGCAGCCATTGCCGCCATACTGCGGCAGCGACATGATCGCCTTGTTCGGGATCATCGCATAGCTCGCCGGCAGCGGTGCCGCCCGGCCGGTCAGCCGTGCCGGATCGAAGGCGCCCATCAGATCGCCGACATAGGGGGTCAGCGCATCGGCCGGGCCGATATTCGCCTCGCCGAATTCCTTCTCGCCATCGGCGCGGCCCTTCAGCTCGTCCGGCAGCAAGGCGAGCGGCGTCAGGCCGAACAACTCGTCGACGAACTTCACCACCGAGGACTGGCTGCCGTCCTGATGGTCCACCTCATGCGTCCGTGCATAGGGCGAAATCAGGATCAGCGGCACGCGCGGGCCGAACTTGAACACCTGCTTGTCCGGACCGTTGACGATGACCGGCGGCGGCACATGGTCGTAATCGCCTTCGGAATCGTCCCAGGTGATGATGATCGCGGCATGCTTCCAGTATTTGCTCTTCGCGATCGCGTTCACCGCCTTCGCCACCATCGCCTCGCTGATCTGGGCGTCAGAATAGGCCGGGTGGTCGTCATCGCCGAGGAAGTTGGCACGCGCGGCGGCAACCGGATTGTCCGGCGTCAGGCCGAAAATGTTCTGGAAACCGCCCTTGACGTAGAACACGCCGCCGGCGGCCGGCAGGGTGCCGCCCTTGAGCGCCGTGAACAGGTCGCCGAGCCCGTGCAGGTTGGCGCGTTCATCCGGGTTGTTGGCGACGTAGCCGAAATATTGCGGGCCGTTATGGTGGGTGATGTAGGAGGCATGGGTGCCGTTGGCATCCACCGGGTTGGCCGGATCGGTCGGTTCGTGGTCGTAGCCTTCCTCATACCAGCCCCAGTTGACCTGCTTGTGGCCGGACCGGGTCAGGTAGGAGATGTCGTCATGAATGTCGGCAAGGTCGCCGGCGGCATCGCTGTCGTGACGGGTGATCGCGGTGGCATTGCGGCCCATCGTGTTGATCGCGATGGAGGCGTAGGTCTGGTTGAGCTGTACGCCATAGGTATAGGCGGACCCGCCGAAATCCCCCGCATTGACCGGCACGTTGGGCGTCTTGTTCGGGTCGAGCGGCGAGCCCCAGAGCGGATCGTTGTCATCCATCACCGGCTCGCCGGCACCCGCCTCCGTCACCTTGAGGCCGTGTGGGTTGGTCGCGGTCGGCCCGGTTGCCGGATCGAACGTGCTGAACGCCTCGTTCGGATGCAGGGCCCACTGGGTCAGGCCGGTCTGGGCGGCGAAGATCGACAGGTTACCCGGCGTCGACGGGCCGGTGATGTCCTGGAAGACATGGTCGAACAGCACGAAGCGGTCGGCATAGCGCCAGAGGAAGGGCACCGTATCGCAATCCTCGTAGGCCATCGCGAGCTCGCCGAACTGCTTCGCCTTCAGCGAGGGATTGCCGGTCGGCGAATATTTCAGCTCCTCGGTGACGGCGAACTTGTCCATCAGCGGCTTGCCGGCGACGACGTCCATCTTGGCGGCGATGCGGGCGTGCGAATGGTCGATATCGTCGGTGTCCCACGCATACTGCTTCGGCCCGATGCGGAAGGGCGAGATGGTGCCGACGGTGCCATCGGTGTTGACCAGCGTCTGCACGAAGCCGGGGGTCTTCGCGGCCGGCTGCGAATAAAGTCCGTCAGCACCGGGGAAGGTGCCGAAATAGGAGTCGAACGAGCGGTTCTCCTGATACAGCACGAAGACATACTTGATCTTCTTGCGGACGAGCTGGACGAGCTGCGCATGGGTGAGGTGGAAGCGGTGGCGGCGATGTTCGCCATGCTCGCCCTGCTCACGGCCGCCATTGTGCCAGGCCTCGCGGTCCATCAGCCCGGCGACGAAGGCGTGGGTATCGTCCGGACGGTTGAAGGCGAGGCGCCCGTCTTGCTCGGCCAGTGCCGGCTGGATGGTCATGCTCAGCGCGCAAAGTGCTGAACAAGCCATTGCCAAAGCTCGTTTCATAATTCGCTCCACACGAAATGTTTACCTCGCGCGGATATATACAGATCAAATTTCCCGATTTCGTGATAGTTCCGTTGCAAGAATGTGAAATTAACGCGGACCGAACATCCGTTGTGCCATCGCTATTGCCCGCGCCCGATAGGCGGCGTTCAAGCGCGGCGTGGCCGAATGGTAGTCGCCGATGCCCTGCATAAGGTTGCCCGCGCGGTCGATGTCAGTGCGCAGGATGAAGGCGGCGGCGGCAATATTGAAACACGGATCGTCGATCAGGCGTCGTCGCGTTTCGCGTGCGCCAAGCCGTGCCCGGCGGGCGATCGTATCGAGCCAGACACTGTTCACCTGCATCGGCCCATAATCCGCGGTGCCATTGGAATCCGGGCGAACGAGCCCGACATGTCCCCCCTCGATCCGCGCGATCACCGGCAGGACGCGAGGCGGAAGATGATAGACCGAAGCTGCAAGAATCATGCAGCGCAACAGCGAGGTCATCGTGATATCTCCGTGAAATCGTCATCGTGCTCGCCGCCGTCGCTGGCGCTTGCGCCACCCTCTCGGATACTCACGCGTTCATGAACGCAAAGGCAGAACGCGCTGACGGTGAGGGCGGCTACACGCTGCTCGAGCTTCTCGTGGTTATCGTCATTCTCGGACTTCTGATCGCGCTTGTCGGCCCCGCCCTGCTCAGTCAGCTCGGCCGGGCCAAGGCGAGCATCGCCGAACAGTCGATCGAGCGGATCGGCTCGGTGCTCGACCTGTTCAAGCTCGATGTCGGCAGCTACCCGACGACCGATCAGGGGTTGCAGGCGCTGATCGCCAAGCCGGCCGGGGTGAGCGGCTGGCACGGTCCGTACCTGAAGCAGACCACGCTGCCGCGCGACCCGTGGGGGCATCGGTTCGTCTATCAGGCGCCCTCGGCACGGCCGGGGCTTGCGTATGATTTGTGCTCGAAAGGGCCGAAGGACGTGACCGCGGCGCCGGGTGCGCCGGGGTTGATCTGCAACCGCTGAGGCGGGTTCAGCCACAGCGCGCATCCGACCAGTCCAGCACGATATAGGGCGCATCGACATTCGCGGGTGTCAGGCGGATGGTCGCACAGCGCTCGGCACGGGCGAGGCCCGGCCCGGTGGCCACCGCCTCGATCCGCACCACCGGCGGGCCGCTCACTTGCCCGCCCGGCAGGTCGATCCGCCCCGCCAGCCCCACCGCCGCGCGCACCGCCGGATCCGCCGTCGCGAGGTCGGGCAAGGCGGGGGCGTAGAGCGAGAGATGCGGGCGCAGCCGGGCGAGCAGGCCCGGCGTCATCCCCGGCAGGCTGGCAAGCTCGGCGAGGCTGCGGAACGGCGCCTGCGGCGGACCTTCGGCGCTGCCGGCGGCGCGGTAGCGGGCGACGAGGGCGGCGAGGCGGGCGGGCGCGAGGGCGGGATCGCGCGCCTCGACCAGGGTTTCGGCGAGGCTGCGGGCCGGTGCGGCCGCCATGCCGCCGACGCGGAACAGCGCTTCCAGCAGGGGGGCGGGTGCGGTGTCGGGGTTGATCCGGCCGGCGACGCCGCTGGTGGCAAGACGGACATGCGATGCGCCGATCCGCACATCCCGCGGCGCCGGGCCGCCGGCATCGAGCCGGGCGACGGCGAGCCACACGCCGCCGTCGGCCGCCGCCGCCGCCGCCGCCGCGTCGCGCAGGTTGCCGGCGATCGCCATCTGCTGGCGGGCGGCGACCAGCAGCCGGGTGACGAGGAAGCCGAACAGCACCAGCACCGCCAGCACGATCAGCAGCGCGAAGCCGCGGTCGTCGTGCCGGCGGGGCCGCGCCATGCTCAGTGCAGCCCGAGACGCCGGCGCAGCGCCGCTTGCGGATCGGCCGATCCGTCCATCGGCAGGCCGTTGAGTTCGGCGGGCACGTTGGCGGCGTTGGGCAGCGCCTGTTCGAGGTCGCTTGTCAGCGCCGCAGCATCGGTCGCGTCGTGGACGACATGCGGGGTGATCAGCACCAGCAGCTCCTGCCGCGCGCGGCTGTTGTCCTGCGTGCCGAAGAGCGGGCCGAGCAGCGGCACGTCCTTGAGGAAGGGCAGGCCGGAATTGCCGCGCTGGACATTGTCGGTGATCAGCCCGGCGAGGCCGATCGTCTGCCCGTCATGCACGACGACGCTGGAGGAGACGGCGCGTTCGGAGAAGGTCGGCGAGTTCAGCCCCTGGGTGGTGACCGAAGGGGCGACGTTGCTCACCTGTTGCGAGACCGTGAGCGCCACCAGCCCGTCGCTGGAGATATGGGGGGTGATCTGCAGGATCACGCCGGTTTCCTGGTAGTTCACCGAGTTGATGACCGGCGCGCCGGTAGTCAGCGTGCTCTGCGAGGTCTGCGATAGATAGGGCACGAGATTGCCGACCAGCAGGTTCGCGGTGCGGCCGTTCTGCACGAGGAGCTGCGGCGAGGAGAGCACCTGCACCTGGGTGACCGATTGCAGGGCGGAGATCGCGAGCGGCGCGCCGTCGCTGCCATGGCCGGCGAGGACGAAGCCGGGGAAGCTCTGGTTCAGCGCGGCGGTGGTGCCGGTGCTGAGCACCGCGTTGATGCCGCCGGACTTGAAGAAGAACTGGGTGCCGTATTTCAGCGCGCCGTTGAGATCGACCTCGGCGATCGTCGCGTCGATCTCGACTTCCAGCGGCTCGATGTCGAGCTTGCGGAGCATCGCCTCGACCGAGGCGTTTTCCGAGGCGTCCGCCCGCACCAGGATCGCGTTCTGGCGGGGATCGGCGATGATCCTGAGGCCGCTTGAATCGCCGCCGCCGCCGGCGCTGCCGCCGAGCGGACCGAGGAGCGGGTTGCTCGCGGCCGCGTGAGACGATGGGGGTGATGCGGCGGGCGAGGCGGCGGGGGATGCGAGGCCTGCGCCGAGACCGGAGGCGGTGCCGCTGCTGGTGCCGGGGGCGGCGCCGAGCCCGGCGGTGGTGCCGGTGCCGGAGGTGCCGGCCGCGTTGCCCACCAACCCGCCCGATCCCATCAGCGTCTGCGCCGAGACGCCGGGGGCGGTGTTGCCCGTGGTGTCCGACGCCGAGGGCTGGGCCGTCACGTCGTTGGGGGTGAAGGCTTCCTGCAACACCTCGGCGACGTCCCCGGCGCGGCTGTTGCGCAGGTAATAGACGTGCCAGGCCCGGTGCGTCGCCGCTTCCTGCCGGGCGAGGGTGCGGTAGACCCGGTCCGCCGCGCGGATGGCGGCGCCGGAGGGGGCGATCACCAGAACGGCGCCGATGCGCACCAGCGGGACCACCTTGACCACGCCGCCCGCCTTGCCGGCGTGCAGCGCCTGGGTCAGGGCGGTGGCGAAATCGCGCGCGTTGGCGCCGGTGGCGGGGTAGAGCGCGTAGGACTGGCCGGCGAGGGCATCGACGTCGAAGGCGCGGATCAGCGCGAGCAGGGTGGCGCGGACCTGCGGATCGCCTTCGACGATGAGGGCGTTGCGGTCCGGCTCGGCGATCACCTTTCCGCCCTTGCCGACATAGGGTTGCAGCACGGCGGCGAGATGCGCCGCGCTGACATGGGTGAGGGTGACGACGCTTGATCCGTCGAGCCCCGGCGCGGTGGCGAGGGCGGCGGCCGCCTTGTCGGCCGGGACGACCTGGTAGAGCCCGTTGCTGCGGATGAGGGCGGCGTGGTTCTGCGCGAGCAGGGTTTGCAGCGTCGGGATCAGGGCGGAGGCGGGGATGTCGTGCGCGGTGCGCAGCGTCGCCTTGCCCTGCACCGCCGGGTCGATCGTGTAGGTGACGTGCAGCATGTTGCCGAGGATCTGGGCGACGACGGCGCGGATGTCGGTATCGGCGAAGTCGAGCGAGACATCGCCGCTGCCGGCGGGTAGCGGCGCACCGGGGGCGCTTGCGGGCGGCGCGTGGCCGGGGCTCGCGGTGATCGCGCCGGTGACGGGTGGGGTGGCGATCACGGCGTCGGCGCGGCCCGGAATGGTGGCGGTGGGGGGGGCCGATGTCGCGGCGGGTGCGGGGGCGAGCAGGCGGGTGGCGCTGGGCGGCAGCGGGCGTGGGGTGCACCCGGCGAGCAGGGCGGCTGCCGCGAGGACGCCGGCATGGACACGGGCGCGCATGGTTTCGCTCGATCTCCTGGGATTTATCGGGGGCCGGGATGGACAAGGATGCCGGCTTCGGCGGCCGGCTTCGGCATGGTGGCGGGCGGTGCCGCGCCGGTCTCGTGGGCGAAGCGCGGCACGAGGCGGAGCCGGCCGCGCGGGCCCTCCAGCAGCACCGCGCGCCGGCCGATCCGCACGATGCGGTAGCCGCCGAGACGCCCACCCTCGCCGAGCAGGACCGGCTTGCCGGATGAGCGCGCGAAGATCGCCAGCCGCACCGCATCGCCGCGCAGGATGCCGGACAGCCGGGGCATGGAGGTGGCTGCGGTGCTGGCGTCGGCGACGGGGCGGCGGTCGGGGCGGAACAGGGGGCGGGCGAGAATCTGCGCCATGGCGGCGGTGGGACGCGCGCGGCGCGGGGCCGCCGCCGGGAGCGCGCGCGCCGGCGCCGGGGCGACCTGCGGCGCCGGCATCGGCGCCAGCGCCAGCGCGGCGGCGGTTGCGGCCAGCGCCAGCACGAGACCGCCGAGGCCGAGCCGTGCGCCGATCATCGCGCCGCCTTCGCGATGCGGAAGCCCGAGACGGTGAAGCTCGCGTGCAGCGGCAGGTCGGCGCCGGTGGCGGGCGCGCCGGTTGCGTGCAGGTCGAGCCGGTTGACGAGCATGCGCGGTGTCGCGGCACCGAGCGCGTCGAGAAAGCCGATCAGCGCGGGGTAGGTGGCCGTCATCGAGATCCGCAGACGAATTCGTTCGACGCTGCCGAGGCTGACCGGCGGGAGCAGCTCGGCGCTGTCCAGCCCGATCCGGTGTGTCGCGGCGAGGGACTGCACCGCGCCCTGCAACCGCGCGCCGGCGATGGCGGCGGAGCCGCCGGGGAGATAGGCGTTGCGCCCGGCGCCGGGGCGGCCCCGTGCGGCCATGCGCCGCAGCGCCGGCAGTTCGGCGACGAGACGCCGCTCATGCGCGAGCAGCGTGCTTACGGTGGCAACGCGCGTGCTGAGGCCGCGATACCAGGCGAGGCCGGGGCGGATGACGCCGAATCCGAGCACGGCGAGCAGCGCCGCCGAGATCGCGAGCGCGAGCGCCTGGCCGGCGCGGCCGTCCGGCAGGTCGCGCGGGAGCTGTGCCATCGCGTCAGCCCGCTTCATCGTCGCGCAGCCGCACCCGGATCGAGAACACATCGCCGCCGCCGTTGAGCGACCGCGTGACCGGGGCGGCGAAGGCCGGATCGGCGAAATGCGGATCGGCGGCGAGCCGGGCGACGAGGCCGGCGGCGTTGGGGGATTCGCCGTCGAGCGTCGCCACCCGGTCGCGCAGGGAGAGATCGGTCAGATAGCTGCGGTCCGGCAGGGCGCGGGTGAGGGCGGAGAGCATCAGCAGCGTGTCGCCCTCGCGCGCTGCCTCGGCGCCGAGCGCGGCGCGGAAGCGGTCTTCTGCGGCGAGGCGGCCGCGCAGAGCCTCGGCAAGGCGGAGCCGCGGGGCGAGCGCGGCGCGCGCGGCATCGAGCCGGTGCAGGGCGAGCGCCTGGCGCGCCGGCGGGATGGCGAGGCACAGCACGGCGAGGCCAGCGGCGAGCAGGGCGAGCGCCGGGGGGACGCGGCTTTGCCGCCGGGCGCCAGGCAGCGCGAAGACGGCCTCGCCCTCGGCGCTGGCGGCCTCGATCCGCACGGCGGCGAGCCCGGCCTCGTCGAGCGCGGCGAGAAGATCGGCGATCCAGGCGCGGGGCAGCACGGCGAGCCGGACATGCAGCAGGCCCTGCGCGTTGTCGCGCGCGAGGATCTCGTGGGTGACCAGCACCTCGTCGGCGGTGAAGGGGGTCAGGCGGTCGATCTCGAAGGCGAGTGCCGCCGCGAGGTCGCGCCGCGCGGCGGCGGGGAGGGTGACGCGGCGGATCAGCGCGCCGGCGCCGCGCAGCCGCAGCACCACCGGCCGGATCACCGCGCTCCGCCGCATCTGGCCCAGCCGGCCGAGCGCGCGGGCGCCACCGCGCCCTTCCTGCGTGATCTCGGCGGCTTCCGGGGGCGCGCCGGCGGCGGCGGTGACGGTCATCGCCGCATCCTGCCCGGCCGGACGCCGCAGCGCGCCAGGCACCAGCGACCGCAGGCTTGCGATATACCAATGAAGGAAATCCATTGATGTTCTGGTTACGCGACTCAAGAAAAATTGAAAATTAAGGTTTCGTGTCACTCGATGCTGGCGTTGCCGGCGCGTGCCGCCGCGGCGCGCGGCCGCGCGCCTATCCGCCGGCGGCGAAGGGGGCGCGCCAGGGGGCGGCGATCAGGTCCGGCCAGGGGCGCTGCCCGGCGGCGGGGAGGATGCGCAGCCGGATGAGGCGCGGCAGCGCGCCTGCCGGCCCGGCCTCGTGCCAGGCGGGCGGCGCGCCCGGGCGCGCGGCCCACCAGTAACGCAGCTCGATCGCGGCGATGTGGCGGGCGAGGATTTCGACATGGGCCGCGCCGGCCCGCGCCGCCTGCGGGTCGAGCGGCGGGCCGGTCGGCGCCGGCCGCCAGGCGAGGACGAGATCGCCGGACCGGGTGACGCCGATCTCGGCGAAGACGAGGCGATTCGACAGCGCGGCGGCGCGCGGCAGGGTGGTGACGAGGGCGAGGGTGTGCGGCGTCCCTGGCGGCTGGCCCGGACGGGCCTGGGCGATCAGCCGGCGCAGGGCGCGGAAGGTGGCCAGCCGGTCGGACGTGGCGGCGATCGTCGCGGTGGTGCGGCGATAGGTCGCGATGCCGAAATGGCTGGCCTGGGCGAGCCCCGCGAGCAGCAGGCCGAGCACGACCAGCGCGACCAGCATCTCCAGCAGGGTGAAGCCGGCCTCACGCCTCATGGCGGTGCGACGCGGATGGTCACCAGCGTCACCGTCCGTCCGGCGCGGCCCCAGCGCTCGCTGACCGACAGGCGCAGCGCCCGCAGCGGCGCGCCCTTCGCCACCGGCAGCGGCGCTGCCTCCTCGCGGTAGCGGAAGCCGCCGCCATCCTGCCCGGTGCGGACGTAGTGGCCGCGCGGCGCGAAGGCGGCGAGGGCGGCGAGGCGGGACTGCGCGCGTTCCACCGCCGCCGCCTCGCGCCCGCCGATGGCGACGCCCGCCGCGCCATCGAAGGCGGCGCGGTAGAGCACCGCGACCGCCAGCGCCGCGATGACGAAGGCGACCAGGGTTTCGAGCAGGATGAAGCCGCTATCGTGCCGGGACATCGGTGCTGATCCGTCCGGTCAGCCAGTCCACCGCCACGAGCGCCCGCGCGGCGCCGCGCGCGAGCAGCACCTGTCCTCCGGTCGCGCTGCCATCGGGGGAGAAGACGATCCGCCCCCAGCCGCGCGCGACCGGGCCGTGAAAGGCGATGGCGAGGCCGCGCGGCAGCCGCCCCGAAGCGATGGGGCCGACCCAGCGCCCGTCCGCCGGCTCGATCGCGAAGGTGGCGGGCCGGCCGGTGGCGATCGCGACGGCGCGGGCGGTGCGCAGCGCCCCGGCGAGGGTGGCGGCGGCGGTTGCGGGGCCCTGGCCGATGCGCCGCCAGGGTGCCGCATTGGCGGCGAGCGTGAGGGCGAGGCCGAGAATGACGACGACGACGAGCAGTTCGAGCAGCGTGTAGCCGCGATCGTCAGGCGCGGGCTCAGTGGGCGCGGGCTCAGTGGGCGAGGGCATCGAGACCGAGCATGGCCAGCAGCAGCGAGGCGACGATGAAGCCGATCGCGCCGCCCATCACGATGGTGATGGCGGGAACCAGCAGCGAGACTAGCTTCTGCACGCCGAGCCGCGCGCGCTCCTCGTGGACCGCGGCGGCCCGCAGCGCCATGCGGCCGAGCTGGCCGGTTTCCTCGCCGAGGCGGAGCAACTGCACCGTGCGCTCCGGCATCAGCCGTGCGGCGGCGAGACCGGCGGCGAGGCCCTTGCCGTGCCGCGCCGCATCCGCCGCCGTGGCGATGGCAAGGGCGGCGGCGCGGTTGCCGATCACGTTCTGCACGATCGCCATCGCCGGGACGAGGGCGACGCCATTGCCGAGCAGCGTGCCGAGCGTGCGGGTGAAGCGGGCCGCCAGCGCCTCGCGCAGCAGGGCGCCGAGCAGCGGCAGGCGGAGGACCAGACGGTCGAACCGCAGGCGCGGGGCGGGGCGGGCGAGCAGCAGGCGGATGCCGGGAATGGCGAGGGCGAACAGCGCCAGCGCATAGGGCCAGGACGCGGCGCAGGCCTGGCCGATCGTGAGCAGCAGGCGCGTGGTGGCGGGCAGGGGGACGCCGTTTTCGGCAAAGATCGGCACGAATTCGGGCAGCACGTTGGTGAGCAGGAAGACGATCGCGCCGGTCGCGGCGAGGGCGAGCAGGGCGGGGTAGGTGAGGCCGGCGATCATCGCGGCGCGCAGCGAGCGGTTGCGCTCGAGCAGTTCGGCGAGGTCTTCGAGCGTCGCGGCGAGGGCGCCGGACTCCTCGCCGGCGCGCACCAGCCCCACATAGAAAGGCGGGAAGCTGTGCGGCTCGTGGCCGAGCGCGCGCCAGAGGGCGGCGCCGTCGCGCACCTTGTCGCAGATCGCGAGGATGATGGCGCGGACGCGCGGGGTGGCGGCGGTGCCGGCGGCGAAACGCAAGGCGCGTTCGAGGTCGAGCCCGGCGCCGAGCATCGCGGCGAGTTCGCGGGTGAAATCGGCCAGCGCGTCGGCGCCGAGGCGGGGGGCGCCGCCGATGTCGCGGTTGAGCAGGGCGAGCAGGAAGGCGCCGCGGCGCGGGGCGGCGCCGAGCAGGATCAGGCCGCGGCGCTTGATTGTCTCGATCGCCTCGGCCTCGCTCGCCGCGTCGATGGCGAGGCGGGCGGGGGCGCCGGCGCGGTCGATCACCCGGAAGACGAAATCAGGCATGGTGGCGCAACATCATGCGAGCAGGCTTTCGGCGAGCGAGGTTTCGCCGGCCAGCACCGCATCGCGCGCGGCGTCCGCCAGGCTGCGCAGGCCGGCGACGCGGGCCAGCTCCGCCTCGCCGGCGCCGGCGGCGAGATGGGCGGCAAGCTCGGCGTTGGGAGTGAGGAATTCGGCGATCGCCATGCGGCCGCGATAGCCGGTGTTGCGGCATTCGGGGCAGCCGGCGGGATGGCTGAGCGGCGTGCCGGCGGCGATGCCGAGTTGCGCCGCCTCGGCCGGGCTTGCCGGCGCGGTTCGCCGGCAGGCGGGGCAGAGCCGGCGGATCAGCCGCTGGGCGAGCACGCCGCGCAGCACCGAGGCGACGAGATAGGGTTCGAGCCCCATGTCGCGCAGGCGGGTCATGGTCGCGACCGCCGAATTGGTGTGCAGCGTCGAGAGCACGAGATGGCCGGTCAGCGCGGCGCGGACGGCGATCTGCGCGGTTTCGAGGTCGCGGATTTCGCCGACCATGATCACGTTCGGGTCCTGCCGGAGGATGGCGCGGAGGAGCTGGGCGAAATCGAGCCCGATCTGCGGCTTGACCTGGCTCTGGCTGATGCCGGCGAGGCGGTATTCGATCGGGTCCTCGATGGTGACGATCTTGCGGCTGGCGCGGTCGAGGCCGAGCAGGGCGGTGTAGAGCGTCGTCGTCTTGCCGCTGCCGGTCGGGCCGGTGACGAGGACGATGCCGTTGGGTGCCGCGAGTGCGGCGCGGAAGGCGGCGACGATGGCGGGGTCGAGGCCGAGCGCGCCGAACTCGAAGGTCATCGCGCTGCGGTCGAGCACGCGGATGGCGATGGTCTCGCCATGCATCGTCGGGATCGAGGAGACGCGGAAATCGACCTCGTGGCCACGCACCGGCAGGCGGATGCGGCCATCCTGCGGCAGGCGGCGCTCGCCGATGTCGAGCCGCGCCATGATCTTGACCCGCGAGACGATGGCCGGCGCCATCGCCGCCGGGTGGGTTTCCGCCTCGACCAGCGCGCCGTCGTGACGGTAGCGGACGCGCAGGCGGTCTTCCTCGGGCTCGATATGGATGTCCGACGCGCGGGTTTCGACCGCGCGGGCGATGAGCTGGTTGACCAGGCGGATCACCGGCGCCTCGCTGGCGAGATCGCGCAGGCGTTCGGCATCCGCCTCGCTCGGCGCCGCCTCCTCGGCCACCGCATCGGCCGCCGCCGTCTCGCCGGGATCGGGGTAGAGCCGGTCGAGCGCGGCATCGAGGTCGATCGGCACGGCGACGGCGCGGCGCACCGCGCAGCCGGTGGCCGCCGCCACCGCGCCGGCGGCGAAGCCATCGAACGGATCGACCATCGCGAGGTCGAGCACGCCCTCGGCCACGGCCAGCGGCAGCACCCGCGCATCGCGCAGGAAGCGCGGGCGCAGCCGCGTGGGCAGCACCGGCTCCGCGGGATAGGCGTCCGGCGCCAGCACGGCGAGACCGAGGGCGGCGGCGGCGGCCTCGGCGAGGCTGCGCTCGCCGATCAGCCCGAGGCGGACCAGTGAAGCGCCGAGGCCGAGCCCGGTTTCCGCCGCCAGCGCCCGCGCCCGCGCGATGCCGAGGGAATCGACCAGCCCGGCCCGCAGCAGCGCCGTGCCGATGGCTGAACCGTCCTCATCCGGGCGCGTGGCGGCGTGATCGAGCATCGCATGTCTCTCGCGGAAACGTGTTTTTTACCTTATGCCCGAGCAAGCCGCCGCCGGAGCCGAAAACATATGACAGTTCAGGGAAATATTCTGGTTGCCGGCACCATTCTGGCATCACCCTTCATCGGCTCGTTCATCGGCACGCTGGTCGAGGACCTGCCGCGCGGCCTTCTGCTCGCGCGGCGGCGCTCGCGCTGCGATGCCTGCGCCACGCCGCTCGGCGCCGCCGACCTGGTGCCGCTGGCGAGCTTCCTGTTGCGCCGCGGGCGCTGCGCGCATTGCGGTGCCGCGATCCCGCGCCGGCTGCTGCTGATCGAGCTGGCGACGCTGCTGCTGGCGGTCGTTATCGCCGTGCTGGATCCGGCGGGGCCGCGCGTGCCGCTCGATTTCGCCTTCGCGGCGACGCTGCTGGCCGCGGCGCTGATCGATCTCGACTGCCTGCGGCTGCCCGACGCGCTAACCCTGCCACTGCTGCTGGCCGGGCTGGTCGTGACCGCGCTGCGGCAGCCTGAGGCGCTGCCGGCGCACGCGGCAGGCGCGGCGCTGGGCTATCTCGGCTTCACCGGGCTGCGCCTGCTCTGGCGGCGGCTGCGCGGGATCGACGCGCTGGGTGCGGGGGATGCGAAGCTGCTCGCGGCCGGCGCCGCCTGGCTGCCGCCCGCCGCCCTGCCCTGGGCGGTGGTGATCGCAGGGATTGCCGGGCTTGCCGGGTTCGCCGCCTGGGCTGTGCTGCGCGCGGAGGCCGGCGGCGCGCCGCTCGCGCGGCAGAAGCTGCCGTTCGGCCCCGCGCTGGCTTTCGGCCTGCTGGTGGTGCGGCTTGCGGCATGAATTGTCATCAAAGAAACATCAATCAATAACACACGAAAATTTTATTGCACGTAAAGTTGATCGTGTCGGGCGGCAAATATCGTCCGCGCTGATGTTCATTCTCAGACATGGAGATACCGATGCACGCCAGAATGGCGGCCACGGCTTTGCGTACTCTTTTGCTTGCGGGTTCGGCGATGATCGCCGTCGCGGCGACCACGGGTTCAGGGCGCGCTGCCCCGGCGACCATCACCTCCAGCGGTCAGTATCTGACGCCGGCGGCGGCGCCGGGAGCGGTGTTCACCGCCCTCAATCCCGGCCTTGCCGACAATCCGTCCTATGTCGCCGGGCAGGCGATCAGCACCGCCGTCAGCCCCGATGGCAAGACGCTGCTGGTGCTGACGAGCGGTTATAACCTCGTGAACGACGCGAGCGGCAAGGTGATCCCGGCGGATTCGGAAGAGTATGTCTTTGTCTATGACATCTCGAACGACAAGCCGGTGCAGAAGCAGGTCCTCAAGGTGCCGAACACCTGGGCCGGCATCTCGTTCAGCCCGGATGGCCAGCATTTCTACGTCTCGGGCGGCGTTGACGACGACGTTCACACCTATGCGCTCGGCGCCAGCGGCTGGGCCGAAATCGGCACGCCGTTCGCGCTCGGTCATGCGGCGGTCGCGGGCAATCCGCTGAGCCAGGGTGGCGTCGGCTTCCTGGTAAAGCCGCAGGCGGCGGGCCTTGCCACCACGGCGGACGGCAAGTCGCTGCTGGTCGCCAATTTCTATAACGACAGCCTGTCGATCGTGCCGCTGTCGGGCGGCGTTCCCGGCGGAGCGGCGACCGAGGTGCAGCTGCGCCCCGGCGTGATCAACGCCGCGCAGGATGGCGTTGCGGGCGGCGAATATCCGTTCTGGGTCGTCGCCAACGGCAATCCGACCGCCTATGTCTCGAGCGAGCGGGATCGCGAGGTCGATGTCGTCTCGCTGACCGGCACGCCGCAGGTGACCGCGCGCATCAAGGTTGCGGGCAATCCGAACCGGATGGTGCTGAGTGCCGACGGCAAGTATCTCTACGTCGCGTGCGATAACGAGGCGGATGTCGAGGTGATTTCCACCGCGTCCAACACGGTGGTGGACACGATCCGCACCACCGCGCCGTCGTCTTATGTGGGCATGCCGAAATATTTCCACGGCACCGCGCCGAACTCGCTCGCCTTGTCGCGGGACGGCACGCGGCTCTACGTGACCAATGGCGGCACCAACTCGGTCGCGGTGATCGCGCTCAACACGGCGAAGCCGGAAGTCATCGGCCTGCTGCCGACTGGGTATTATCCGAACAGCGTCAGCGTCAGCCCCGATGGCAAGATGCTGTATGTGGTCAACGGGAAGAGCATGCCGGGGCCCAATCCGTGCAACGAGAAGCTCGCGGCCGACGTGCCGGCGAGTTGCACGCCGCTGCAGCACTATAACCAGTATATCCTCCAGCTTTCCAAGGCCGGCTTCCTGACGATGCCGGTGCCGGCGACCGAGGAGATGGAGGAACTGACGCGGCTCGTTGCGCACAACAACCATTTCTCGTTCCACGAGAGCGCGCGCGACCGCTCGATGATGGCGTTCCTGCACCGCCACATCAAGCACATCATCTACATCATCCGCGAGAACCGCACCTATGACCAGATCCTCGGCGATCTCGGCGAGGGCAATGGCGATCCGGCGCTGGCGGAGTTCGGCAAGACCTATACGCCGAACGTGCATCGCGTCGCGTGGAACTTCGTCGATCTCGACAATTTCTACGATACCGCCGAGGTGAGCGGCAATGGCTGGCCCTGGAGCACCTCGGCCCGCGAGTCCGATTACGGCACCAAGGCGCTGCCGGTGAACTATGCCGGGCGTGGCCTGTCGTATGACTGGGAGGGCACCAACCGGAACGTCAATGTCGGCATCGCATCGCTCGCCGGCCGCAAGGCGGCCAACCCGCTCTATCCGGACGATCCCAACCTGCTGCCCGGCACCGGCAACGTCGCCGCGCCGGATGGGCCGCACGGCCAGGTGCAGCGGGGCTATCTGTGGGATGCGGCGCTGCGCGCGGGGCTGAGCATCTGCAATTACGGCTTCTTCATCGATCTCGGCCGCTACAACCTCTCGGGCGCGCTGGCGAAATACGGCATCCCCGAGATCAACGACGCCTACGCCCAGAAGATCAAGGTCGCCTATGCGACCAACCCCGACCTCGCGCCTTATACCGATCCGTATTTCCGCGGGTTCGACAACACGATCGCCGATTACTACCGCGAGCAGGAATGGAGCCGCGAGTTCACCAACTATGTGCGCCACCACGACCTGCCTTCGCTCGAACTGGTGCGGCTGATGCATGACCACACCGGCAACTTCACCACCGCGCAGAACGGCGTGAACACGCCGGGCCTGCAGATTGCCGACAACGACTATGCGGTGGGCAAGCTGATCCAGACCGTCGCGCATTCGCCCTATGCTTCCTCGACCCTGATCTTCATCGTCGAGGACGACGCGCAGGACGGGCCGGATCATGTCGACGGGCATCGCAGCGAGGCCTTCGTGGTTGGGCCCTATGTGCGCCATCATGCCGTGGTTTCGGCGCGCTACAGCACGGTGAACATGATCCGCACGATGGAGGACATTCTCGGCATCGGGCCGATGACGCTGAACGACGCCTATGAACGGCCGATGACGGCGGTCTTCAGCCGCGACGACCGGAAGTGGACCTTCAACGCCGCCGTGCCGCAGCCGCTGAGCGCGACGACGTTGCCGATCAAGGCGCAGACGCAGGACGAGCCGGAGTGGCAGCCGCTGCACAACGCCGCCTGGTGGGCGAAGAAGACCAAGGGGTATGACTGGCGCAAGGAAGACGCCATCCCTGCCGTCGCCTACGACCACATCCTCTGGGAGGGCATGATGCCCGGCAAGCCCTATCCGACCGAGCGCAACGGCCGCGACTATTCGCGGTAACGCCTGAACCCGGGGTGGCGGCCGCTGCGCCGCCGCCCTGACCCGGCGACGACGCAACCGGCCGGAGCAGCGCGCTCCGGCCGGCTTTCTTGTGGGTGGCGGTGGCCGGTCGGGCGGAGAGGCCCGACCCAAGGCAGGGTTTGGCTGGCGCTGCGGCGTCCGGCCGGGTGCCGGATGTCCGGCCTATTCCGGCCGGGCCGGGTCGCGGGCTGACGCCGGCCGCAAAAAATCCGCCCCGATCCTGCCGGACCGAGGCGGGGTTGCGGGAGAGAAGAGGCGGATCAGAACGTCATCCTGACGCCGCCATAGCCGGCGATCGGGCGGCCGGGATTGGCGGTGCGCGGATCGGTGACGCCGCCGGGGACGAAATTCCACGGCACGTCGGAGACCGGGCCGAACCCGCCATAGGTCTGGTAGGAGCGGTTTGTCACGTTATCGACCATGGCGAAGACGGTGACGCGCGGAGTGAGCTTGTAGGAGGCATAGACGTTGAACACCGCGTAGCCGCCAACGGGCTTCGTCAGGTTCGCCTCGTCGCCGAAGCGGTACTGGCTCGATTGCAGGATCGCGGTGGTGCCGAGCAGCAGACGTTCGGTAAGCTGGTAGGACAGATCGATCGTGCCGCGATTGGCCGGGATGCCGGGGATGCGGTCGCCGGGGACGACGTGGATCTCGCCGTTCGCATCGGCGGCGGGGTTGGAGGGGCTGTTCAGTGTCAGCGCGTTCTGGAACGTCGCGTCGATATGCGCGAAGCCGAGGCGCAGGTTCAGCCGTGGCGTCGCGTAGACGAGATTGGCCTCGATTCCCTGACGGCGCGTGTTGCCGCTGTTGGTGTAGTATTGGAGATTGGGGTTGTAGAGGGTCGACTGATAAATGATGTCATCGTGAACGTCGGTGCGGAAAAGGTCGACGTTCCAGCGCAGCGTGCCGCCGGCGAAGCGGGCGAGGTGGAAGCGGGCGCCGAGTTCGAAGGTGCGGGCGACGACCTGTTTCAGGTTCGGATCGCCGACGAAGAAGTTCAGCAGCGAGCACGGGTTGGCGGCGCTGGCGCAGGAGAGTTCGGTTGGCGTCGGGTTGCGGTTAGTCTCGTCGACGCTGCCATAGAGGTCGAGCGTCTTGAGCGCGTGCCAGGTCAGGCCGATTTGCGGGTTGAACCGGTCATAGGCGTGATGGCCGGAGACCGGGCCGCCGAGCTTGTCCGCGAGGTCGATCTCGGCATTGTTGAAGCGCCCGGCGAGGGTGAGGTCGAGCCGGGGCGCGAGGGTGAAGACGTCGTTGAAGAAGAGGCCGAAATAGCGCGTCGTCGTGGCGACCTGCACCGGGTTGACGCCATCGGCCGGCTGGTCGACCGTCACCCCCGGGCCGATGAAGAGATGGGTCACCGGTGTGATGCCGCCGATCTGGGTGAAGGCGTTGAACATCGTGTTCGAGCCGTCGAAGCTCGCGCCGATCGTCAGGTGGTTGGGGTGGCGCAGCAGCCGGCTGTCGTTGATGAGCTGTACCGAGGCGCCATAGGCCTGCTGGTCGATCCCTTCATTGACGAGGCCGGAATAGATCCCGCCATTGAGAAAGTCGGGCACCGCCGCACCGCCACGCGTCGTCACCACGTCGCTCGTGCCGGCGTTGCAGAGGATGCCGGGCTGGCCGGGGCAGGCGGCGAGTTCTTCCGTCACGCCGTTCGGCAGGCGCTGCGAGAGATCGGCGAAATAGGCCAGCGCGTCGAGCGCGGTGTCGCCGTTCAGCGCGTAGCGCGCGGTGGCGCGGGTGGCGATGTATTTGTTGTAGACGGTGTTGGGGCCGGAGAAGATGCTGGCGATATCGTAGTTCAGCGCCTGCACCGGGGTTGCGCCGGGATTGCCGAGCGCGTTGTCGGCGGCGATGACGCCGAGATGCAGTTCGGTGCGCGCGTTGCGCCAGCCGAGATCGGCATAGATCCGGGCGAGGCGGGAGGTCTGGGTCTGGCGGAAGCCGGAATCGTGGATCACGTCGGCGGCGAGATAGGCGGCGGTGCCGCCATGATGCACGCCGTATTCGAGGCTGCCCGCCATCCTGCCATAGGAGCCGCCGGAGAGCGTGACCACGCCGCCCGGCGCGGTGAAGCCGTTCTTGAGCGTGACATCGAGCGCGCCGCCGAGCGCGTTCAGCCCGAAGGCGGGGTTGGCCGGCTGGAGGCTGGCGCTGCGGATCGCCTCGGGCGGGATCAGGTCCCAGTTCACCGTGTCGCCGAACGGATCGTTGAAGCGCATGCCGTCGAGATAGACGGCGACGCCCTCCGCCGTGCCGGTGACCGGCGAGGCGGTGAAGCCGTGGAAGTTGATGTCCGGCTGGAACGAGTTGCCATCGACATCGTTGATCGAGGCGCTCGGCACCGCGGCGAGGATGGCGCCGGTCAGGCTCGGAATCCCGGTGCGGTCGATCTCGGCCGGGCCGAGCACATGGGTGGCCTGGGGCAGCCTGTCGCGGCTGATCGCCGAGCCGGGCAGGGGGGTTGCGGCGATGACGTTAACGCGTGGCACCCGCACGATGGATGCGGAAGGCACGACCTGGGCAAGGGCCGCCGGCGCGAAGGCGCCGAGCAAAGGGAGGCAGAACGTCAGGCGGCGGATCATGCGGTGGCACTCCGATGTCTGCGACAATCCGAATGATCCGGGCGCATCTCGCCGGTCAGTCGGGATGGCGATGGAACGGTGAAGACCGCACCGCCACCTCCTCCGCGATTCCGGGACGCGGCAGCACGTCAATCAATTTTTAGTTATCAGCCCGTACCTGTGCCAGCACTGAGCGCGTCACGCACAGCGAATATAATTAATTCTTCACTCGGATCGCCGCGGCTCAGCCATCGTGGACGTCCAACGCAGATGGCGTCCGCTTATGGAATGCCTCGAAGAACCGTGCAGGGGAGACAGGGAGCTGATAGCCCACGCGGCAATGCGCGGTATCGTTCGCGGCGGGGTAGTCCTTGAAGGCGTTGAGCAGGAAAATGATGCGCTCCATGGCATCGGCATATTCTTCCTCGACGCGAGGTCCGATGATCTCAGGAGATATGGGGATCATGGACATGCTCCTCTATTGCCAAAGCTGACTGCCGATGGGGGGAGTGAAACCTGAGAACCGCCGCCGGTCATGAGCAGCTTTCCTTCATCCACGCCACCCGCGCCATTATCAGCCCCCGGCACAGCTTGCACCGCCGCGACAACCACGAATATCCCTGCCAGCAGGGCCAGGTTTTGCCGGGTGATGAAAGCCTCGAACTGCGCCCGCGCGGCGGCACCCAGATGGGCGGGCACGGTCTGGAACATGGCGATGATCTTATGCCGGATGGTCCATTGCGCCACGGGCATTGCCACCGGTGGCGGGGCAGGTGAGGCTGCCGGGGCCATCGCGTCCGTGCCCAACGTCCACACGTCCTGAAGCCAGAAGGGCGCGAGCATGGTGCTTTGCGCCTCACGCCGCAGCCAGTCCAGCAGTTGCCGGTCGGTTAGCCTGCTGCCGCCGCCGCCCAGCAGGATGTTGTAGAGATCCCGAATCTGAGCGGCGCAGTGCCAATCGAGTTTACGGAGGTTGTTAAGTTCATAAGCCCGCGCGCCACGCCCAAAATACCAGTTTTGGTAGATCTGAAACCGCCGCATGGAAAGGACTCACCGCTTTGCGGACGAATCAGCAGCGTTCCGGTGGGCAACCGAATCTTCAGGAACGGATGCGGCGGGAAGTAGCTGAACGTTTCCGGTGTCCGCTTTTGTTCCGCATCGGTGCTCATGACGAAGTCGTGTCATGGCGCTACCCGAGGCTCAATCAATCGTTATTTGGAGCGGATTTTAGTTAGGCGTGCAGCGTGAATCTTCGATGCGATGCCGGTGCCAATCGCTCGAATATGGTATCGATACAGGTCTCAGCGGCGCGCTCTTCGAATACGAGGAACCGAGCCATTGATGATGCGGATCATATCGTGGTCGCACTATAATTCCGAAATCGAAACAGATGGTTGCGCTTCGACCCTACTCCCACTCGATTGTTGATTATACAAAAAAACCCTTTAAAATCAATACCATTATAAGAGCACATTCGTGGATACCACGAAAAATACCACGTTCAACCAAAGCGGCCCGTCTTTTAGGTCAGTAGCTGGGCGGCCTCGCCCTGATCGGATAGCAGCGTGACCGCCTTCTTGTCGAAGGACACGAAGGTTTCGCCGCCGAGCCACTTGCCCTCATGCGCCATGATGCCATCGGCGAAGTCGCCGCCCGCTTCCAGCAGTGCAAGCCCGGCCTCCACGGCGGGGCGATTCATGACTACATTGCCCGTATTAAGTAACGCCTGAATGGCGGTTGAAACATCCCCTCTCGGCAGCTTAGCGCCCTGTCGCAATATCCAGACCAACTCACATAGCGACGGCAGTGAAACGGCGATCAGTGTTGCACTGCTGAGCATCTCTCGGGCCCTACGACACTGAGCGGCGTCGTCTTGCAGGATCGCGCGCGCCAGCACGTTGGTGTCGGCGGTGATCTTCATTTCTCGTCCAGTCGCCCAGCCCAGCCCGCCGCTGTGATGTCGTTCATGTCCTCAATCGTCAGCGGATTCTTCAGCTTCACTTTGCCGTCGAGGGCATGGAGAAAGCCCTCAATCGTACCGGTTGGCCGCGCGGCGCGTACCCGCAACTCACCACCCGGGAGCTTCTCAAACTCGACGCGTTCCCCCGGCTCGACACCGAGGTGCTGAAGCAGGTCTCGCTTGAGCGTAACCTGTCCTTTCACTGTGACCGCCAGCGATGCCATTGCTCCCTCCGAAATCACATCCCAAAAGTAAGGCAAATTTTCATTACCGTCAAGGTCTACCTTGCCGAAGTTTAGGGGAATGTGAAACGCCGCTTCACCCCCCCCACCTTCTGGAAGCCTCTTGAAGCCTCAGATATTGGGTATCTAGTGCCAAGTTGGGGGCGGTGAGAATTATCTCGTTCAAACACTGCCCTAGTTCCTGAGACAACCACTGTTGGTCAGAGACTATAATATTTAGCAACCGCAATGCACAGGCAGGGTGCTGCCGACACAAACCGGATTTGTGTAGCAAACCTATGACATAGTGCGGATATGCTACCGGCTGTAACCAATGCTGCACAGCATCCAATGCGGAGGGGAATTCGTCTCGGGCGGCAATGACCAAACGGGTTAAAGATTCGGCAATTCTCGGGCTAGCAAGTTCGCGTGACTTAGGCCAAATTTGCTGCCAAAATGGGAGCAAACGATTTCTCCAATAGTCCTCGCGTTGACCTGCCGCACCCTCTAGCGCCTGAGTGAGTGCTTGAGCGGATCTCTCCAACCCTTCTGGAGGCAGCGCACCTATTGCAGATCGAAACTCTTCCACCGAATACCCTTGGGTCGGACCCAACGCCGCATATGTCAAGAAGGCGGCAAACTGCTGCCGGTGTTCGCCGAGCTCGACATAATGATTGGCGGTCTCCAAAAGCTGTGGTTTGAAGGCTATCAACAAAGGCTGGTATAGCCGAGGAGACCAAAGGAAGCCTTCCCATAGAGCCCTTGCTTCGGCAGACGAACCCCAGGCAAAAAGCGGCAGCAGACATCGCTCGGTCCAAGGGCGATCAACGCGGAAAAGCGCGATCAGATGCGAAGCCAGCAGCACCCGTCCGTGACGGAACCGGTCAACCTGAACGTCACAGATTTGTGTTAGCAAAGGAGCAATATCTGGTGAAAGAAGATCGTTGTCGTTCGGTCCGCGTTTAAGCCAAAGGTTGATCAAGGCCTGCGTGACATGCCCGACTGGATGATTGATCGCCTCGGTGACGGGCTGGCCAATCGGTTCGCCATTGCGCGTAATTCCAGTATCCGCCTCTAGTGGTAGAGCCAGCACACGGCGACATAGGTCCAACAAGATACCCTCGTGGCCGTCTATCGCCTTGGATGTGGCTTCCATCCACCACGTTACGGCGTGGATAATCTCCTGAATTACTGCATCAGGTAAGGCTCCGACCACCGGCGCAGCGTAACGCCAGGAGCGCGATATCATGCGTTCTTCGGACCAAGTCTGCAATGCCTCTCGCCACCGTTCGGTAGGCCACACGCCTTCTCGTGCCAGATCACAAAGCGCATATAGACTATTCATGAAGTGGGTGCGGCAGACATCGCGCCATTTATCCTCATAGAGCGGCCTCTGCTCAGGCAAGGGCTTTTTCAGCCACTGCACAAGGTCACGCCGCTTTCGGGGAGCAATGTCGGTGTTCCGACTTTCTTCGAAATCAGGATCGCCTGTGCCACTCATCCAGTGAGAGAACTCATCGCGCTCATCTGTTGCTAACCGCCACTCAGGGTTGGTTGTAGAAAGCTGTGTTAATTTTGCTGCCGCAGAATCCCCTAGAACGAGGCCCGAGGAGTTCAATTTGGCCAGATGTAGCCAAATGGAGTGGGCCAACAAATTTTTCCACCGTTCTGGATCCAGATCCTCTCTGTACATTTTGCGCGGAGGGCCCGCCAAGATAGCTGCTTCCAGACGTTCCTGGTCGGCTCCCCCTAATTGTCGCCCCTTCAAAACGATGAGTCTAAGCACCTCCCGCTGCGTATCTGTGGACCATAGCCACCATGTGCCATCTGCCAATAACCAATCCACCCACTGTGAGGATGTGATGCGATCATCTTGGCTGGCCGCAAACAGTGCCAATCGTTTGAAGGTTGGATACGGCAGCCCGAACCAAGTCAGAGCAAGACTCGTGGCTTGACTGCCATTGCTACCGCTTAGAACCGCCGACCACGCATCGCGCAGCATTTCGATCAAGATTACCCATTCCCGGAACCCCCGATTCTGCCAGTGCTGCGCAATCGACGGCAGATCCCAATGAGATCGATCGTTTCGGTCGTCAGCCTCGCCTAGTTCACGTAAGAGATCAAGCGCATCACGCAACAACTGCTGGAAATCCTGAAGCAAGTTTGGAAGGGCGGATATCCAGTGTTCCCCCCCAAGGTCGCGTAGAGCGGTATGCACGTCGTCACCAGCCAATACTAATTCCCAATCCACAAGCTGCCTCAGCCTTGTGGGTTCATCAGCTTCTCCGTCTTCAACACTCCAAGGAAACGGCTTACTCAGGGCCACTCTAGGAGACAGTAGATCGCGCAACTCAAGGCGCAGGGTTGCGGTCAATCCTTCTCGCTTCAGTTTTCCTAGCCAGCGGTAGATCGTGGAATCCCGACTACGTAACTTTACTCGATCACTTAACAGTAGGCGCCATAGATTACGCATCAAAGGGGTGGGAATGGCATTTGGAGCTTGTGAACGAATTTCATCCAGTTCGACAGTCCTACCGTTATGTTCCCTATCCGCAAATTCATTGAGTGCATTCTCAACCATCAAAGCCCAACGGTTATTCAGGTGACCGCCATGCTGCGCAATCCAAATTACTAGCCTAGGATCATTCAGATGGCGCAAAAGCCATCGCGCCAGATGAAACATTGTATTATCCCACTGGCTTCCAGCGGCACCGCCGTCAACTAGCGCCATCGACGGGGCACGGTCATACGGTGCTGGCCGCCGAATCAGGCTGAAACGAAGTTCATTGTCTACATTGATACGAGGAGGAACGTCGAACCGTAGCAAGTCTCCAAACGTAAAACGCCTATCTGAAAATGCCTCCAGCAGCCAATCCAATGACGGAACGGGATTAAATTCTGCAAATTGCTTTGCTGGCAAACCAGATTTATCCGACAATGCCCAAAGCATCCGACCAACGAAATCGTCCTGCTTTGTGCTCGCCAACGGGCGGGCGATGGCGTATTCGACAACGATACGCTCCTTGCCGCGTACACCATCGCGGTAGGTGTTTGCCCAAGCGCGTAGGGTCTTGTGCAGATAGGCGTGATGCCGATGTTCACGGTAGAGGATGGGCGTGACGTTCTTTGCCTTCCATTCGCTGGCGCGGTCGACCTCCTTGCTTTTCGAATAACTGCCGAAGGCAAACATTTCCGGCGGAGATTCTCCCAGTAGACGGTCAGCGGCCAACGCATCCATCATGTAGCGCAACACGGGATCGTTGATGCTGTATCCAACGAAGCAGACGGTAAAGTTGCGGAACAACTCGCTTACGAAACGAGCTGCCCAGCGTTCTGTCAGGTAGGCCAACCCAAAGTCCCCGCTGGAGACCACGAGCCGATCCAGATCGCCTGCCGTTGCCGTAATAGGCAACAGACCGTGCAGATACACCAGACCGTCCCATCGGGTCTTCGGCACGGGGAGTAGAGGAGCCTTGAAGTCTGGAAACAACAGCGATTTCGCCGCCCTGACTTCCTCGAACAGACGGTCGAAGTTGGTTGTGATGAGTCGTGTGCGGCCCTCGCGATTCTGCGCCAGCGTCAGTAGGGCTTCGTGTGTGGCCGTCGCATTCGGGGCCGAGAGGTTGGGCGTCAGGATCGTCGCCAGTTCAGTGCGCACCATTCCTCGACCGCCGACGACATCCCCTTCCAACAGGCCAATGGCGGTGTCGAACTGCCCGGCCTTGATCGCAGACTGCTGAACCAGATTGGGCGTGATCGAAAGGGCTTGATAGAGCCTGTCCACCAGACCGGAAAAGCCGGGCAACCCTGCCGGATAAGAAATTCCTGCTCCACAGAAAAACACCACACGACCTTCTTCGTGCGCCTGCAAAAGTGCATCGGGGACGTCGGGGCCGTTGGTAATGAATTGCACCTTGCCTATCCGGTTGTTACCCACACCCACTAAATGTAGGGTGTGTCCATTCCCCGGAATAAAGCTCGTCAAAGGTTGGTGCGGCTGCCCTACCCGCGATTCCGAGCAGCGAGCGGAACGCGTTGAAGGGATAGAGGCGCCGGTTGAACCGAAACGTGAATTCATTGAGGTAGGCTTGTAGATGTTTGGCGCTGACCCCGTGATGGATGCCGTTGATCCAGGTCTTCAGGTTGGTAAAGACCAAGTGGACGATCGGCAGGAATTCTTCTGCCACCTCCGGGTCGCCGCATTCGGCGATTGCATGGTGGTCGAACCCGCGCCTTCCGAGACCGGCATAGCCGCTCCAGTCGTCGGTAACGATCAGCGATCCGGGAGCAACGGCGTTTTCGACGAATCCGCAGAGCGAATTGGCGCTACGGTCGGGGACAACAGCGAGACGAACGCGTCCCGCGTAGCGACCGTCTTTCCGATTGTCGAGCTTGGTTCCCGGTTTCCGGTGGCGCACCTCCACGGCACAGGCGACGAGAACCTTGTGATGGACACCCCGTCCATCGCCTCGGGTTCGTCCTCCAACCCACGTTTCATCCACTTCGACGTGTTCTTGCGGCGTGTCGCCAATCTTGTCGCGCTCGGGGCGCACCATCCCGGCGCGCAGCTTATGAAGGATGCCGAAGGCGGTCTCGTAGCGCGACAGGCCGAGTTGCCGCTGAAATTGGACGGCCGACATTCCGGGCGTCTGGCTGGCGATCAAGTAAGCCGCCCAGAACCAAGTCGACAGCGGCGTGTGACTGCGTTCCATAACGGTCCCAGCCATCAGGCTTACGTCTTTGCGACAGGCCCGGCAGCGCAGAACGCCCGGGCGCGCCTCGAAACGGAACGGCTCGCCAACGACGCCGCACCTTGGGCAGGCGAACCCTCCATTCCAGCGGGCGCTTTCGAGATAGGCGGCACAGGCCGCGTCGTTCGGGAAAATACGCTGGAATTCCGGCAGAGACTGCGGGAACGGCAGGTCTTCACGGGCCAGGACATCCATGCCCAACACTAGATCTAGTAGGTATGGGAGTCAACCGGATAGGCAAGAATTGCACTTACAGGCTCCCGGCAAACACTTGATGCACTATTGCTATGCTGTGATCAAAATCTTGCAGGATGACCTGCGGGTCCAGATGCTGATCCGCTGTAAAGACCCGTTTATAACCGATCCGCTGATTCATTAACACAGCCAGGAAATAGAAAACTTTATGAGAATATTAACTCGCTAAGTGAACCTCGACTAGCCCCGGCTAACTGCTTTGATCTGTCCAGAAAACCACCGTTTGTTAGACACCTGCGTGCGCGGAGCGGATGCGCAGCTTCACGCCCAAATTTCGAGATCCAAATTTTTAAATAAATTAGTGGATTTTCTATCGAAATCTGAATTAATCTATTTGTATAGAATTCAGATTAAAAATATTGTGGCATTTCAAATCTGTAGAATTTTCAGTGAAATAGCATTTTACATCACCGACGTACCGCTTTCATGAGTGTGGTTACTTCATTTTGTAGAGCCCGAAAATCGATTAGCAGGCGTTCCACTTCCTCCCGCCTACTCAATTTATCCTGTCCATCGACTAGCCACCATTTGAGAAGGCCTGCGACACGGCCAAGGTCGCCGTTCACCTTGGCTAAATCACGCACCGCATCGAGGTCGTACACTGATTTAATCCGGTGATGCAGGCCAGCGGCGCGAAGGTAGGCCGATAGCGACAAGCCGGCCTCATCCGCTCTGGCGGCTATCTCACCACGCTCTACCGGCGTCACCCAGACCTCTATCCGATCTCCCCGCGGCCTCCCTCCACGCTTCCCTTTTGTATCGCCGGTCATGCGCTTAATCCTCCTTTCGTGTCTGTCGCGGCAGCGGGCGTGTGCCTCGCAGAGCAAGATTCCGTCGAGCCGAAGGCGAGTAAGGGAAGGTGTTGGGCCGGTGCGTGCGTCAGCGCGTACCGGTGCTACACACATCTTGCCTCCAGATATGTCATACATACAATAAAAAATAGTGCTAAATGATATAAATAGGGGGTGGAAAAAAACATATAATTCAATCTTACGCAAAATTGCTCAAATTTACGCGAAATAGGTGATATATATTTGATTTAATAATATTCGATAGCAACAATTATTCCTATTTTGTACTAAATGGTATATATGTAATTTGAAAACCAAAAACTGTTCTGGAGATAAAAGTGCAAAACTCATCAAACGCTTCAAAGCGTCGAGGTAACGGCCGGGTCGCCTTTCTTGCAAGGCGGGAGCAGTTCGAAAAATTGTTGGTAGCAGGTCATACCCAGATTTCATTGTACGAATGCCATGCCAATGAGCTTGGCGTCACTTACAGCCAGTTCAGTCGATATGTACGCACCTACATCCTGAAAGACCGCCTTTCCTTAATGCCGCATTCTACGGCACCCCAGTCCACACTCACGCCTTTGGTGAAAGCGGTGCCTCCAATTCAGCCAAATATGCAGTCGTCTGCTCGGCAACCCCACACAAAGCCAGCTTTCGTCCCATCTCCAACGGGTAGCGGGTTCGATGCATTCTTCGGAAGAAAATAATCCGCCCCAACGCAGCACCGAAATTTAACACAAGTGTTTCCCAGTGCTGCCAGTCATCCACCCTCCCAGTTTCCCCTCTTTCAGAGCCGAACCTCAAAGGATACTTGAGCGATTTCAGCGGGTTGTGATCCAGTTCGTTTGCGGAGATGAACAGAGATACAATGGCCTTGACTGAAATTGCTCGGCAACGATTTTTCTGTCTCGGATTTTGGTGCGCAAGCGACCTCACCGACGCCGAATGGGCCTTGATCGAACCATTCATGCCCTTGCTTTCGCAGAATTGGTGGCTTGCTCGCTGTCCCCCCCGCCCCGCCCGGTGGGACAGCCTCCTGTCAACCCTTCCAGAGCCCGAGCCGGCGCGCCAACCGTTCCGCCCGCTCGTAGATATAGGCCGCGGCTTCCTCCTCGGAGGGCCATTCCCGGTAGTTCCGCTTGCTGCCGCGCTCGCTGAAATAGGTGAACCACTTGCCGTCAACCTGCTCGATGCCATCGATCTCGCCGCCGCCGAGGCTGCCGTGCGTGTAGAGACCGCCGTCCTCGACGCCGTGAGCGCTGAGGCGCGCCTTCATCTCGCTGACCTTCATCTGGACCTCCCCTAGCGAACTCGCTGCAAGTAACCAGGACGGACGAGATCGCCAACCGACATGTCCGTCTTGTATTGTCCACCGTCCCGTCCGGCGCCTCGAACACCGCATCGCCGGTCGCCTCCGCCCCGCCAAACCTGATCCTGATCGGCATTTCTGGCCCGAAATAGCGCCCGAAGCGCCTGTCATCGCCCGGGCCGAACGTCCATTGCCCTGACATATAGGTTGCAGGCCGGACCGGCACGACAACCACGCGGCGCGGTTCAGACCTCAGTCCGCCAGCAGGTTCGCCACGCCGCCGAAGCCAGGCACCGCCCGCAGCGCCACCAGCGCCAGCATCAGCCCGCCGAGGAGCAGGACCATGATCGGCCGCAGCATCGTCGCGGCCGCCTGCGGCACGACAATCCCGATGCCGCCGACTGCGATGTGGAAGCCGATCGCCGCATAAAGCCCGGCGAGGCCGATCTCGCCAAGTCCGAGCCCCAGCGCCGCCAGCCGGAATGTCAGCTTTCCCGCCGGCGTGCCGAGCGGCATGAAGAACATCGCCGGAATGAACGCGAGCGCGAGCAGCAGTAGGAGCACCAGTTCGTTCGCTCCCAGCGCTGCGCGCAGGGACGCGACGCTGTCCACTCCTGGCAGGGCTAGGAACGCCCCAAGCGCGGTGAAGTCGATAATGAACAGGCAAGGCAGGGCCAGCAGCCCGGCTGCCGCGAAAGCCGGCGCCGGCACCAGCCGGGCAGGGGGGAAGATGGCCCGCAGTGTCGCCATGCGATCCGTCGCCGGCTCCGGCGGGCCATCCGTCGCCCCCGTGGCGCCGGCCGCGGCGCGCTGGCCGATCCCAGCGGCAAGGCAGAAGGCCAGCAGAGCCTGCCAGGGCGCGACCGGCGCCAGCGCCAGCGCGCCCAGCCACAGCAGTCCGGCACACGCCGCCATCGCCGTCTGGCGCGCCCGCCACGCCGCGACGAACGGCAATGTCAGCGCCACCGCCATCGGCGTCGCCTGTTTCGGCGGGCCGTCCGTCGACATCGCCGTCCCGTCGATCCCCGGCATCGCCTCCCATGTCTCGATCGGCGCGGCAGGGTCGAGCCAGCGCAGCGAGACCAGCGCCCGCCAGATCACATACAGCCCCGGCGTCGCAAGGATGCTGACCGGCGCGGTGAGAAACAGGTCCCCGGCGCTGTCCGCCCCCGCATGCAGCGCGAGCAGCAGCAGGATCGCCAGCGGCACGTGCAGCACCAGCAGGGCGCGCAGTAGGATGCGATAGCCGCTCAGCGCGAGCGTCGCCCGGCCATCGAGGAATTGCAGCGGAAAGCAACAATAGATGATGCCAAGCGCGATCCCCACGACAGGCAGCAGCCCGCCCGCGCCCGGATCGCCGATCCATGCCGCGAGCCCACCCAGCGTGCCGAGATCCGCGGTGATCAGGCAGAAGAAGATCGCGTTGAGCCCGCTGATCCCCACCGGCAGCGTCGAGGGCTCGGCCGGCCTGCGTCTCCCGGTCTTACCCCCGGCTTTGGCATACGCCGCTTTCGCGTCCCCGCGCTTCCTGCCGCTCGGCCCGGGAGGCGCCGCCCGCGCCACGCTATCGCCCCGCCGGCACACGGCGGCACGCGCCGATCTTCGCGCTGAAATTGCCTCGTGGCGCCGCACCGCCTGAACGCCCAGACGGCATCAGGAGGCGACCCACCCAACTCGCCTGCCGTGACCAGAAATTCTGGATGTCCTGGTTGAAATACACCACGGCAACCTGGGGGTCCACGAAGGTCGCCGGAAGGTTGCGACGATGTTGCGCTTGCGTCCCTTGATCTTCTTTCCGGCATCGAACCCGCGCGGCCCGCCGGCTTCGGTGGTCTTGACCGACTGGCTGTCGATCACGCCGGCTGTGGGCGACGCCTCGCGTCCGGCTATCTCCCGCGCCTGCATGACCAGGACGTGATTGATGCGATCGAACGTGCCGTCGCGACAGAAGCGGTAGAAATAGCCCTGCACAGTGGTGAACGGCGCGAATTCCTTCGGGATCTGCCGCCACTGGCAACCGGTCGACAGCATGTAGAAGATGGCCTCCACAATCCTTCGCAGCACCACCGTCCGGGGCCGGCCTCGATGCGGCGGCAAGGGCATGAATGGTTCGATCAAGGCCCATTCGGCGTCGGTGAGGTCGCTTGCGTCGCGCAACCACGCAGAGAAGTATCGTTGCCGAGCAATTTCAGTCAAGGCCATTGTGTCTCCGTTCGTCTTAGCAAACGTACTGAATCATAACCCGCTGAAATCGAACAATTATATTTTGTGATCCAGCTCTCAGGCTGCATCAATCCTCCGATCCACAGAACTGGTAATATTAGGTTGAGTTGAAACAATTATTCAGTGATTTAGTCTGGAAGTAATTATACTTATTATTTTAATAGTTTTATTTTTTAATAAATACCATTCGTGATCCAAGTTATATATTTGGTATCTAGATTCGCTGATTGAAATTTGAAGATTTTTATTTTGGTTTATATTGAACCTGAGGTCGAAAGCCGATTGATGCTGGAAGGGCAGCGCCATGAAGGCGCTGCGCTTCGGGCGCCTCATAGATTTTCTTAGAGCCCGAATCTGAATGGTAGTGTGGCTATCTGTGACGGGCGATTTTTCGTGTGATCAGGCGGATATGTGCGAGGAAGAGCCATGCGGTGGCGCTGATAACGGTGGCTTCGAAATCCTTTGCGAGGCGCCGGCATCTGCCGAGCCAGGCAAAGGTTCTCTCTACCACCCAACGTCGCGGCAGAAGTTCGAACCCGCTGGCGGCGTCGGAGCGCTTGACGATCTGTATGGTCCATTTGCCGATTTTGGCGAGGCGTCCATTGAGTTTGGGACCGGCATAGCCGCCGTCGGCGAATACGTGCCGCAACCAGGGATACAGGGATTTGACGGATTTGAGCACGTCGGGCGCCCCATCCCGATCCTGAATACCGGCATGATGAACGATCGCACCGACGAGGTGGCCGATTGTATCGGTGACGATGTGGCGCTTGCGTCCCTTGATCTTCTTTCCGGCATCGAACCCGCGCGGCCCGCCAGCCTCGGTGGTCTTGACCGACTGGCTGTCGATCACACCGGCTGTGGGAGACGCCTCTCGTCCGGCTATTTCCCGCGCCTGCATGACCAAGACGTGATTGATGCGATCGAACGTGCCGTCGCGACAGAAGCGGTAGAAATAGCCCTGCACAGTGGTGAACGGCGCGAATTCCTTCGGGATCTGCCGCCACTGGCAACCGGTCGACAGCATGTAGAAGATGGCCTCCACAATCCTTCGCAGTGCCACCGTTCGGGGCCTGCCTCGATGCGGCGGCAAGGGCATGAATGGTTCGATCAAGGCCCATTCGGCGTCGGTGAGGTCGCTTGCGTAGCGCAATCCGGCCCGGCAATATCGTTGCCGAGCGGTTTCAGTCCAAGCCATTGCGAATCCGTCTGTTGTTGCAAACCGACAGAATCACAACCTACTGAAATCGCTCAACTATCTTTTTCGGTCCGGCTCTTAGATAAATCTTAGAAGGGTTTTCAAAACTGGTAGTAAGATGTTGTTATAAAACTCTTTTTCGATGTTGAGAGGGGACAGTTACCGTGGGATTTGGGGACAGTTACCGTGGGATTTGGGGACAGTTACCGTGGGGCTGGATGCGGAGGGCGGCGATCGGACGGCCGACGGATTTCCCATTTATGTTTGGCGTACTCGTCCACTGCCCATCCCAATGAAGTTAGCTCCGTGAGCGCTTTTCGGGCTTTTGGGCGTCGTTTCTTCATAGTCTCGGCGCAAGCGTCATCAGGCCAAGCGTAACTGCAAAGCGTGTCCAGGGTAACGCGCCCGATTTTTCCGGGGTCAATCCAACCGCATAAGCGCTGATGAATGAGGCGGGCAGGGTCCGTTTGTAACGCCCGAACTTCATCCATATCGATTCGGACATGTTGCCCACGTCCCATGACTGCTTCGGCAATTAATGGGTTCAGCGCCACATGCAGTTTGCAGTGCTGCTCATCAGAGACATACCCAGACAGTAAGCGAAATCCCTGACGTTGTTTGCCATTTTGAATTATCACAGATACCTTCCAGAGCCGTTCAATACAGTCCCTGACAGGCTTAGTGTCTTTGCAGTTTGCATAGCCAATTTCACGACACAGCGCCTGATAGCTGCCCATAATTACCAATGCATTCTGTTGGACAGCTTCCCACTTGGGTTCGAGGAGCAGACGTAGCTGTTGCCCTTCTTTGGTCCGAGGCATGGGGGATAAAACGAGTCCCGCTGGCCCGGCCATTGCCACGAGGCCTTGCAAGATACGTAGGTCATCTGCGCCCAGGGGCTCTGGTCCGCTGAACTCAATGCTCTTGCCGGTGCCGTAGTCATATATGACATGCAATTTTTCGCGTCTGCGGTCGCCACGCTTGAGACTGCGGAATAGCCCCGGTGCAAGACAGTGACCTCGGTCGTGGCAGGCATGGGTCAGATCATGCGCACCCACGCCATACCTTCCTATTACTCTCTTGCGTTGCCTCGAAAAGTTTCACAGGCAACAGAACTCCGCCGCTCCGACGCTGATACCAGCGATCAAGAGGAGTTGCGTCATAGTTTTGCTTGGAAACCCCGAACCGAACAAAATGGCCTCGGCGGTCGTTGCCAATAGGCTTTCGGTCATCGGGGAGGTCACTTAGACATTCGGACTCTTTCTCGGTCATCTTTGCGACAAAGCCGCACCACCGGGCATTGTCGATCAGTGCCGATGCACCCCGCGCCGCCGGGCTATGGCTGAAAATAGGTGATGAGGTTTGAGAAGGCGGCGTATCGTGGCGGGTGTCCAAGCCTGCCAGAACCTCCCTGAGGAGCGATACGCCTATGAACGAGAATAGCACGATCACCTCCTTTCATCAGCCTGGTTCGATCATGGACCCGTTGACGGACATTGCCCGTGAGGGCGCGCGGCAGATGCTGATGGCAGCCCTGAAGGCCGAGGCGGCAAGTTTCGTTGCCCAGTTCAGCGAGGAACTCTTGCCCGACGGCCGGCAGCGTGTTGTCCGGCACGGCGCCGGACCGGAACGGGCGGTGCAGACCGGGATCGGACCGATCCCGGTGCAGCGGCCGAAGGTGCGTGACCGCGCGCCGGGCGTGTCGGCGGAGACGAGGATCCGCTTCACCTCGGCGATCCTGCCGCGCTGGGCACGCCGCTCGAAAAGCCTCGATGCCCTGTTGCCCGTGCTGTATCTGCGCGGCGTCTCCACCGGCGATTTCCAGGAGGCGCTGACGGCGTTGCTCGGGGCGGACGCGCCGAACCTGTCGCCGGCGGTGATTTCCCGCCTCACGGCAGGCTGGCAGGAGGAGTATGATCGTTGGCAGCGCCGCGATCTCTCGGCGCGCCGCTATGTCTATGTCTGGGCCGACGGCGTCTACCTGCAGGCCAGGATGGAGCCGCAGGCCGAGTGCATGCTGGTGATCATCGGGGCGACACCGGAAGGCCGGAAGGAGCTTCTGGGCTTTCAGGTCGGCTTCCGCGAGAGCGCGCAGAGCTGGCGCGAACTGCTGGTCGATCTCAAGGCTCGAGGGCTTGCCGTGCCGCCCGAACTGGCCGTCGGCGACGGCGCACTTGGGTTCTGGAAGGCGCTGGACGAGGTGTTCCCCGGCACCCGCCATCAGCGCTGCTGGTTCCACAAGATCGCCAACGTGCTCAACCACTTTCCGAAATCCATGCAGCCAGCGGTGGCAGCCGACCTGCGCGAAATCTCGCACGCTGAAACCCGCGCCGCCGCCCTGGCGGCGATCGACACCTTCAAGGCGAAATATGCCGCCAAGTATCAGCGCGGTGTCGCCTGTCTGACCAAGGACACCGAGGTTCTGCTGGCCTTCTATGACTACCCGGCCGAACATTGGGAGCATCTGCGTACCTCGAACCCGATCGAGAGCGTCTTCGCCACCGTTCGTCACCGCACGGTCCGGACCAAAGGCGCGTTATCGCAGAAGACCGCCAAGCTAATGGTCTTCACCTTGATCCGGGCCGCTTCGAAGAAATGGCGCAAGCTCAACGGCACCAGCCAGTTGCCACGCGTCATCGAAGGCGTCAGATTCAACGACGGCGTCGCACAATCCGACGCCACCCAGAGCCGCGCCGCCTGATCACGCCGCGTCACCCAAATTCCGCCATAGCTCCGCGCCGCCTGTTGTTGGTCGGTTTGAAATTCTCGGGCGCTCCCTTTGCTGACATGATGCAAGTACAGGATCGCTGCTCCAGTGCTGGAAGCGACGTGTTCCAGTGTGCCAACAAGCCGGGCCATGTCGCCATTGCTATTCTCGTCCAAACAGTGGATTCGGCTTAGCGTGTCCAGAACGATAAGCCGGGCATCGCCGCAGAAATCGATGATCCGAGCAAGGTGCCGACTGTCCATCACGTTCATACGCTGTCCCATGATTGGCTCAAGCGTGAGGTTTTCCATGATGATTTCGCGCGCCTGCCGGACCAAGTGCTTGCCGATGGCATGAACCCTACACACGAGCGCGGCCGGCGGATCTTCTCCAGCCAGATAGATTACGCGGCCAGTGTGAGTAGGGTTGAGCCCCACGAGATCGCCACCAGCACTACTGCACGCGATGGACATCGCAGCTTCCAATGCCCAAAAGCTCTTGCCCGTGGCTCCCGGAGCTACAAGCGCACCGACTGTTCCTGCAAGAAAGCCAGGCCAGATAAAGTCCAGTGTAGGCGGCTCGCTTTCGAATGCCGTCTGTAAGTCAATTACCACGGATCACGTCCTTGAGCCGGGGCTGATTGCATGAATGCTCGAGGACTTACGAGCTTCAATCCAGTCCTCAATCTCAGCCAAGTCCCAAGCGACATTTCTGCTGGTGAGCACAATCCGGCGAGGAAATTCCCCTCGTTGCTCCATGTTGAAAATCGTGCGCTCAGCCAGAGGAATCATTGCATGAAGCTGGCGGCGATTGATGAGAGTTCTATTCGTCGTTACGGGCACGATTTGGTCTCCTTAAGCATTTGCAAGCATGTGCTTGAAGATGCCCAGCACTGCCGATTGCATCGACCGAATAATTGGCTATTTTGGTTGACATGAAATCTTTTCCGTTCATCCGAGTCTGGGAGGGATGTGATCTAAATATCGCGAAAGCCGTCCGGCAGTTTCAGGATCGCTGGTCACCGTACTCCGCAGCCTCGCGGGGCAAACGCATCGACCGTCTGATAAAAGAACTCATTGATCCAGCGGTCGCCAGTTATGCGACATCGAGTCCACAACGGTATTTGAGCTACATACCCGGCGCTGGCGGTGTCGTGCCGCTCAGTGAAATCGTTGGCCTTGTAGGATTAAACTGAAGTTTTCACTAATTTGAATGCAAACTCCCTGCATTTATCGACAAACTTTCTGATTTGATTTTGCCGCTTACTGGACACGCATGGGGTCGATCCCGATCAGGTCGAAGGCGGCGGCTTGCAGTGGCGTGGGCTTTGCCAGGGTGGTGAAGGTGGCATTCGGCGCCTTGGGCAGGGCTGCGGTGTTCAGGGTCTGGGTCGCGAGATGCGCCATCAGGTCGCTGAAGCTCGAAATCGGCAGGTTCTGGTCGTTGCGGCGTCGCCCGCGCTTGTGATCGGCGGCCGGGGATGTCGATGCGGGGGCAACCGGCGATGTGCGTCCGGCCTCGGCCCCAGGCCGGTTGTGATCCTGGAACAGCAGAGGCTTGAGGGCGTCGCGCAGATGCCACTCGACGTAATAGGCCATCATGCAGAGAAAGACGTGGGCACGCACCCGCGGTGAGAGCCAGTGATGCACCGGGCGGATCGCGAGATCGACCGATTTGAGGGTCCGGAACGCCCGTTCCACCCGCGAAAGGTCCTTGTAGGCTGACACGGCTTCGGTCTCGCTCATGACGTCCGCGCTCACACTGGTGCGGATGACATAGATGCCGTCGAGGGCCGCCTCGCGCGCGATGCTGGCGGCGTTGCGCTGGAAATCGAAGCGGCTGGCGGTGATGGTGAGATCGAAATGCTTGGCCATCTTGCGCTGGTTGATCACCGCCCCCACCGCCAGCCCGATCGCGGCCTCGCCATGAAGAGGAGCGCGTTTGCGCCGTGTCGCATCCCGGATCCGCGCCAGTTCCGTCTCGGTAGCCACGAGCAGCGCCTCGCGCTTGCGCCGTCGTTCGGTCGCCAGGGCGGCGTTGCGACAGGCGATCAGCCGCTCGCCCGGATAATCGGGCGACGTGATCGCGGCGATATCGCGCTCGTCGAATAGCGACATCTGCAGCGCTCCCTCGGCAAGATCCTGGATCTGCCCCGCGCGCAGGCAGCTGATCCAGTCCAGCCCCGCCGGCTTGATCGTCTCGCGGATCCGCGCCGTGGTGATCATCCCGCGATCACCCACCAGGACGACGCGCTCGAGATGGAACCGCCGCTTGAGCTTCTCCACCTGGGCGGCGACCGTGGCCGGATCGGCGGTGTTGCCTTCGAACACTTCCACTGCGATCGGCCGCCCCTCGCGATCGCACAGCAGACCATAGACGATCTGCGGCCGATCGGGCCGGTGATCCCGGCTGTATCCGTGGTGTGCCAGTTCGCAATGCCGGCCTTCGAGGTAGGATGAACTGACGTCGTAGAGCACCAACGTGCCGTCGCGCAGATGGCGCCTTGCAAACTGCCGCTCGATCCGGCCCTGCTGCGCGCCCAGCCAGTCCAGTGCGGCGTAGATCTCGCGCTCTTCAATGGCGCCGAGCTCGAGGATCTCGCCGAGGCTGGTCGTTGCGGTCTGCGGGTTCAGCCCGCGCAGGGTCGAGAGCTTCGAGCCCGGTGCGATCACCCGGCCCGCAATCAGCGCCAGGGCGAGATTGCGCTCGCGCGACTCCCTCCGGCCCAGCAGGCGGGGAATCTCAAGCTTGCGCATCATCCCGAGTGCCGCCGCCACATGACCGTGCGGCAGCGAGCGCCGGATCTCGAGTGCCTGATCGGCACCACCGACCACCGCGCCACCCGCGAGAAGCGCACGCAGCCCATCGATCAGCTCCGGCGGCATCTGGCTCAGATTGGCGATGGTGCGTTTATGAACCTTGCGACCCTCGCGGAAACTCTCCCGCAACAGCACGGCCGGCGCCGATCGGCCATTCGGAACCACGTCAATGAACATGGAGGCAGGGAACGTATGGCCCGCCCCGTCCGCAAGGGGTGATTTTCATCTGGCTCTAATCAGTCTGCTTCAACGTATCCGGTCTCGGGCTTCGAACCCGGCCAAGATGGAGATCCGCGCGGCCTGATCCTCATAATCACACCGGCCTCGGAGGCCGTTCACTGCGTCAGGTTTTCAAGCCGCCGTTCGACTGTCAGGCCATCTTCCTTTCACCTCACGCAGACATCGACTGCCCTTTCGCGCCCAACTGTGAGCGCTGTTCGGGCGATTCCGTCATGCGGCCGCAGCCGCCGCTTCGAATTGGGCGTCGTAATCGCAACCGTGCGCCAAAACGGCCCATGCAATCCGAGCCAGCTTCGCGGCCAGCGCGACTACGACCACGTTCTTATGCGCTCGATCGAGCAATCCCCGCGCCCAGCGGCCCAACGGCGTATCGCGTTCGACAAGATAAGGCAGCGCCGCTCGTGCGCCATGGATCAAGTTCTTCCGCAAATAACGATTGCCGCGTTTGCTGATGCCGAGCAGGCGCGGTTTTCCACCCGTTGTCATTTGCCGTGGAACGAGCCCCAGCCACGCCGCCATGTCCCGCCCACGTTTGAATGCATGCGCCTCGCCGACCGCCGCCGCCAGCGCCGTAGCGTTTATCGTTCCAATTCCTGGGATTTTGGTCAAACGTCGCACAGCCACGTCGTCACGAGCCAACTGAACGAACTCGGCGTCGAAGCCGGTGATCCTCTGGTCGAGTGAACGCCATTCCGCCCGAAGATCTTCGATCAACGTCCGGATGCGCGGGCTCAACGCGGCAAAACCGCCATCTTCGGCCAATGTCTCAAGCTCGGCTTCCAGTTTCCTCCGGCCTTGCGGAACGACGATCCCTCGCTCCAGCAGCAACGCCCGCAAGTGATTGATCAGCGCCGTCCGTTCCGAGACGAGGCGCTCCCGGGCTCGGTGCAAAGCCTGGAGATCAGATTGGTCCTGGCTCTTCACAGGCACGAAACGCATCGTTGGCCGCGTCGCAGCCTCTGCGATCGCCTCCGCGTCGAGATCATCGTTCTTCTGCGCCTTCACGTACGGACGGACATATTCCGGCGACATCAGCCGCACCTCGTGGCCCCGCGCGGCGAAAATCCGCCCGAGGTGATGAGCGCCGCAACATGCTTCCATTGCCACAATGCACGACCCAAGCTCGCCAACGAAACTTTCCAACGTTCCCCGCCGAAGTCTCCGCCTCAAAACAACCCGGCCGGCGGCGTCCATGCCCACCACGCTGCAAGAGTTCTTCCCAAGATCGATGCCGAGAATCATGATATCCATCGGTCTGCTCCTCTCTCCAAACCAGCGGCGATACTACCCGATCGCCACGAGAGGGGCGGGCCATCCCATAATCACAGACCGAGGCGCGCCGCAAGCCCCATGTATGGACACAAACAGAATACAGAAAAACAGCGCTACGCAAGGAAATCCGCCATGTTCAGGTTATTCTGAAGTAAAAACTTCGGATTAAATTCGACGGCTCGCTTGCAACGACAATTGCTTAGAGCGTTTGTCTCTGCACAGGCAGAGAAATCTGAGAGAGATCAACAATTTGTTGCCACACTCGAAACATTGCTGGACTTGATTCGATCTTGCGCCCGAAAGCCGCCCTTTAGAGCGGCTTTCGACCGGTCTGAATCGCGAGGGGATTCCCATTGGCGTTGATTTCTGATTCAGAATCCGTGCTGGTGAAGGAGGCCGGCATGGATGGGCCAACCACTATCGATGGATCTTCGTCGGCGGCTTTTGGCGGCGATTGATGAGGGGATGAGTTGCCGGGCAGCGGCAGCCCGCTTTGGGGTGGCGCCGGCGACGGCAATCCGCTGGCGAGCGCAGCGTCGCGATACCGGCAGCTTTGCTCCGAAGCCTCAGGGTGGCGACACGCGCTCACGTCGGGTTGAGGAACGGCGGGCGGACATTCTCGCAATCTGGGAAACGCGTAAGGACATCTCGCTTGCAGAGCTGCGCCTGGCGCTGATCGAGGTCGGCTTGCACGTCTCGGTGGCCGGGCTTCACCGCTTCTTCATCCGCCGCGGCATGACGCGTAAAAAAAGACTGGCCACGCCATCGAGCAGGATCGCCCCGATATCCTGAAACAGCGCCAGGACTGGTTCGATAGCCAGTTCGATCTGGACCCGGATCGCCTCGTCTTTATCGACGAAACCTGGACCGCCACCAACATGACCCGCAGCCATGGCCGCTGCGCCAGGGGCGAACGTCTGCGGATGGGCTTCCCACACGGTCACCGCAAGACCACCACGTTGGTGGCGGGGCTGCGCATGACCGGGATGGTCGCGCCGATGGTGCTGGACGGCCCCATCAACGGCGACTGGTTCGAGGCATATGTCACCAAAGTTCTCACACCCGAACTGCGGCCCGGCGACGTGGTCATCATGGACAATCTGTCGAGCCACAAGCGTGACGCGGTGCGTGAACGGATCGAAGCGGCCGGCGCAACCCTGCGCTTCCTCCCGCCCTATAGTCCCGACTTCAATCCGATCGAGAAGGCGTTCGCGCGCCTCAAGGCCATCCTCAGAAAGATCGGAGAGCGAACCGTCTCCGGCCTATGGGACCTGATCGGCAGGCTCGTCGACAGCTTCCAGCACCGCGAATGCGCCAACTACTTCAGCTCATGCGGATATGACCCGGACTGATCGAAATACGCTCTAAGTCCAAGATAAGAGACACGCGCTTAAACGGCAGGCGCGCACAAGAATTCTGTCGTCTTTGTGGTGCGCCCGCTGAGTTGACAGATTTTATACTTGGGAACGACAACGCCAAGAGAGACGATCCGGAGGACAAACTGCGCCTAAGCAGTTTGTACTGCACAGACCATCGCCCCCAATTGCCGAACGGCGAATGGAACCTTGCTTATCGAAAAGCAAAGCGGTCAATTATGCATTTCGACAAGGAGTTGGCCAGACTCACGAAACAATCAGGAAACTTGGACAAAGTAAAAGTGCAATCTGGTGATCCGTTAGTTGATCTCTACATCTATCACTATGTCCACAAATACGGTCTTACTCCCGGAGATGAGGCAGAGCTTCGCAATCATGCGCGGAGGATGGCAGACGGAAAATTGTCGGATCGCAAAAAGCAAATGGTCATGCTGCTACACTACAGAATCAGCCAGGCGGACGCCGCACGAAGGCTGGGCATTGAACGTCAAGCTGTTTTCAAGGCTTTGACGGCGCTTCCATCTGAGTTCCATCAGCTGCCCAACCTTTCCGGTTTTTCTGTCTATTTTTTGACGTCAACTGAAAATACCCATTAACTCAGTCGCTCCGCCATCGATGGCCGCTTCGTCCATTCGTCGATCATGTCTGCCCAATCTTGGAGCATCGCTGACCGTTGCTCGCGGTATTCAGCCTTGTTATAGACGGCTCGCACGCCCCGCTGCTCGTGCGCGAGGCATTTTTCGATCCAATCGGTATTGTAGCCAGCCTCGTGCAGTAATGTGCTGGCCGTCCGCCGCAAATCGTGCGGTCCAAACTTGGCGAGATGCTTTCCCTCTTTTTGTGCAAGGCGGTATGTCAGCGTCAGCACCTGGTTGAGCGTGGCGCGGCTCATAGGTAGGTCGGAGTCGTACCGCGACGGCAGCACATACTCCGAGCCGCCCGCGAAGGTTTTCAGGGCAATGAAAATATCCAGCGCCTGCCTCGACAGGAACACCAGATGAGGCGTACGGCGCTTCATGCGCTCCTTTGGGATCGTCCAAAGGGCCTGGCTGAAGTTGATCTCGCTCCACGTCGCATCGGTCAATTCACGCTTGCGGACCATTGTAAGCAACAACAGCTTGGCTGCTGCCCGGATAGATGGTGTCGTGCCAATGCGTTCCATATACTGATACATCAGGCCGATTTCGTCGGTCGTCAGTGCACGGTCGCGCGGCTCGAATTTGGCGATGCTCGTCGGACGCACCAGTTCCGCCGGGTTCTCGACCTTCTGGCCGCGCTCGATGGCCCATCGATAGACCTGCAATACCACCTCTCGGGCATGCACAGCCGTTGCGGGGGCGCCCCGCTCCACGATGGCGTCGGTCAACGCGCGCAAGTCTTCGTGTGTAATCTCGACCAGCTTTTGGTTGCCGAATTTGGGCTTCAATTCGCGCTCATACACCGAGCGGCGCATGTCGCGCGTTGAATCGGCCATCTGGTAGCCCCGCAGCCATTTTTCCGACCACGCTCCGAACGTCTCCGCATCCTTGATGCGAGCCTTATCCCGCGCCTTCTCCTTCGATGGTGACTTCCCTGCGGCGATCATCTTCTTGGCTTCGTTTAGCCGTTCACGGGCCTCCGCGAGAGTAATGCCACCAACACCATAGCGGCCAAAGGTGACGGTCTCTTGCCTGCCGTGGATCGCGTAGTTGTAGCGGAATGAGATCGAACCGGCAGGCGTGACGGCCGCATAGAGGCCGTCACGGTCATTCACTTTGTAGAGCTTATCCTGCGGCTTCAGATTGCGCAGCTTGGTATCGGTCAGCACAGCTCGCCTCCATATTTGCCACTCGATACCATGATTTCATCATAGGCTCTTGAATAAATAAAACCAAATAAAATCAGAAATTTAAGCGATTTCCATACCATGATGACCTTCGCTGGCGCACATGGTATCCCGAGCAATTGGTGGTATCGGCAACTACAAATACCACAGGATGTGCCATGAAAAAATAGTGCTTGGCGCTGCCAGAGGGTGCCAGACGATGCAAGGTTGGGATACGAAAAGGCCGTTTCTTACAAGGTCTTATCGTTGATTTTGTGCCGGGCGGTGCCAGCCTATGCCAGACGCGGGATCATTCCCACTCTATGGTGCCGGGCGGCTTGCTGGTGATGTCATAGGTGACGCGGTTGATGCCGCGCACTTCGTTGACGATCCGCCCGGCGACACGCGTCAGGAAGCTCATGTCAAACGGGTAGACGTCGGCTGTCATTCCGTCAGTGCTGGTGACGGCGCGCAGGGCGCAGGCGAAGTCGTAGGTGCGGCCGTCGCCCATCACGCCGACGCTGCGCACCGGTAGCAGGGCCACGAAGGCCTGCCAGATCGCGTCATACAGGCCGGCATTGCGGATTTCCTCGAGATAGATCGCATCTGCCTTCTGCAGGATGCGGACCTTCTCGCGGTCGACCGGGCCGGGGATGCGGATGGCAAGGCCGGGGCCGGGGAAGGGATGGCGGCCGACGATGGTCTCGGGCAGCCCCAGCTCGCGGCCGAGTTCGCGCACCTCGTCCTTGAAGAGTTCGCGCAGCGGCTCGACCAGTTTCATCCGCATCCGGTCGGGCAGGCCGCCGACATTGTGGTGCGACTTGATGACGGCGCTGGGCCCGCCGCGAGCGGAGACGCTTTCGATCACGTCCGGATACAGCGTGCCCTGGGCGAGGAAATCGGCGCCGCCGAGATTCTTCGCCTCTTCCTCGAACACCTCGATGAACAGGCGGCCGATCGTCTTGCGCTTCACCTCCGGATCGGTGACGCCCTCGAGAGCCGCGAAGAACAGGTCCGATGCGTCTCGATGCACCAGTCGTATGTTGAAGCGGTCGCGGAAGACGCGCACGACCTCGTCCGCCTCGCCGGCGCGGAGCAGGCCGTGATCGACGAAGATGCAGACGAGCTGGTCGCCGATCGCCTCGTGGATCAGGGCCGCCGCGACCGAGGAATCGACGCCGCCGGACAGGCCGCAGATCACCCGCCCGGTGCCGACCTGGGCGCGGATCGCATCGCGCGCGGTCTCGCGGAAATTCGCCATCGTCCAGCCGCCCGCAAGGCCGCAGACCTTGTGCGCGAAATTCGCGAGCAGGCGGGCGCCGTCCGGCGTGTGGACGACCTCGGGATGGAACTGCACGCCGTAGATGCGCCGCGCATCGTCGGCGATGGCGGCGAAGGGCGCGCCTTCGCTCACCGCCACCGCGCGGAAGCCGGGCGGCAGCGCGGTCACCCGGTCGCCATGGCTCATCCAGACCTGGGCGCGCTGGCCCCTGGCCCAGACGCCCTCGAACAACGCGCAGTCCGCGGTGACGTCGATGAAGGCGCGGCCGAACTCGCGATGGTCCGACCCTTCCACCGCGCCGCCCAGCGCATCGCAGATCGCCTGCTCGCCGTAGCAGATGCCGAGCACCGGCACGCCGGCGCCGAACACGTCGGCCGGGGGCTTCGGCGCGACCTCCTCGATCACGCTCGCCGGGCCGCCGGAAAGGATGATGCCCTTCGGCGCAAAAGCCGCCATGCGCGCCGGATCGGCGTCGAATGGCCAGATTTCGCAATAGACGCCGGTCTCGCGCAGGCGGCGCGCGATCAGCTGCGTCACCTGGCTGCCGAAATCGAGGATGAGGATGCGGTCTGCGGAGGGTGCGTCGGACATGCCGCCTCAACAGCACGCCACGCGGCCGGGTTCAATCCCTCCGGGCCGCGCGGCGCTCACGGCTGCCGCCCGTCAGACGACGTGTTCGGCGAAGAAGGCGAGGCTGCGATGCTCGGCGATCTCGTTGGCGCGGGGGTTGAAGCTCGGCCGGTCGTGGCAGCCGAAGCCATGCTCGGCACCCGGGTAGACGAAAATTCCGACATCCGGCTGCGCCTTGCGGATCGACTCGACATCCGCCAGCGGAATGCCCTTGTCCTCGGCGCCGAAATGCAGCTGCACCGGGCAGTTCGGCTTTTCCGACCTTGTGGCGGCGATGCCGCCGCCATACCAGCCGATCGCCGCCTTGAAGCTCTTGCTCCGTGTCGCCCCCCACCAGGCGATGGTGCCGCCCCAGCAATAGCCGATGATCCCCGTGGGCCGCGGCGAAAGGGCGGCGGCCGAGGCCTCGATGTCGCGCATCACGGCCTCGTCGGTGATCTCGGCGCGGAGGGCGAGGCCCTTGTCGCGCCCGGCGGCGTCGTAGCCGAGTTCGACGCCGCGCTCGACCCGGTCGAACAGCGCCGGGGTGACGACCCGGTAGCCGAACGAGGCCAGGTGATCGGAGATCTGCCGCATGTGCGAATTCACGCCGAAGATTTCCTGCACGATCACGATGCCTCGCTGCGAGGCGGTGTCGCCGGCGGCATAGGCCTGGAATTTGTGCCCGCAGGAGGCGGTCAGGTTGATCATCTCACCCATCGTCATGCTCCGTCCGTTTTGGCGAACCGCGCGAAATCCCGCGCGAGGCGCTCGTAAATAGGTCGCTTGAAAGGCACCGCCAGCGCCGGGATGGAGGAAAGCTCCGTCCATCGCCATTCATCGAATTCGGGATGCGCGTGGGCGTCGAGGCGGATCATGTCGTCGGTGCCGAGAAAGCGCAGCGCGAACCACCTTTGCCGCTGCCCGCGATGCCGCGCGCCGAATTTCGCCACCACGTCAGGCGGGAAATCATAGCTGAGCCATTCGGGGATTTCGCCGAGCAGCTCGACCGCGGTGGTGCCGATCTCCTCGTCCAGCTCGCGCAGCACGGCGGCGGCCGGATCTTCGTCGCCGTCGATCCCGCCCTGCGGCAGCTGCCACTGATAGGCGGCGTCGGGGCCGAGATCGGCCCGGCGCGCGACCAGGATCTTGCCCGCGCGACTGAACAGCGCGGCGCCGACATTGCTCCGGTAGGGCAGGGCGGTCGCGCCGGTCATTGCGCGCCCCGTGCCGCGACCAGCGCGCTGACCGGAACGAGGACCAGGCCGTCCGCCTTCAGCCCCTGGCACCACTGGGCGAGCACGGCGATGTCATCCGCGGTGGGCGAGGATATCACGCCGAGCGCGCTGCCGCTCGCAACCGCCGTCGCCGCCAGCCGCTTCAGCGCCGCGCGCTGTTCGTCGACGCTCATTTCGGGATGGATCACCACGTCCGCCACCCGTCCGGGAACGCCGGAGGGCACGCCGCTGCCCTGCGATGCCGTGACAAGAAGGAGGCCCGTCGGGCGCAGCTGCTTGCCGAGCCAGTGGCGGTTCAGCAACTGGGTGAGATAGGTCTCGTCGACCGACATGCCGATCTCGTCGGTGACGCCCACATAGCCGGCACTTCGCGACAGCGCCCAGTCGAGGTGCTTGAGGTTGACCGGATCGAGTTCCGAGCCGCGCAACGCCTCGTCACCCTCGGTGATGGCGGGCTCGCGATCGGTCTGCATCGGAATGCCCATCAGGGTCTCGTGCCCGGCGGCACGGGCGGCCGCGACCACCGAACGCAGGTGCGGTCCATACGGCGTGAGCGCGAGCGAGACGGCGGGCGGCAGCGAGCGGATGGCATCGCGGCTCGCCTGCCGAGCCTCGCCGATGCCGCCCATCATTACCGCCACGGGATGCAGACCTTGCGGCACCGGGACCGGCGCCGCGGCCGCGTAATAACGCATCGGCGTCATCCCGTCTGGCGCCGGATGCGGAATCTTCCAGGCCGGGTTGGCTTTCGATGCGACCAGCAGCGCCGGGTTGGGAGGCGGGATCGCGCTGCCGCTGCGATGCAGGACCGGGCCGGTGAGCATGGCCGTGTCGTGGTCTGGCGGGCCGATTACCTGCAGCACGACCGCGCCGATCAGCGCAGCGGCGGCGACTCCGGCCCAGAACAGCTTGACCGAACGCGCAATCCGGAACGGCGGCATTGTCTCAGTGCGCCACATCCGCCTGGCTGGCGCCAACCCGGTTTGTTGCCATGGCGCGGACCAGCTTCAGCGCCATCTGGAGCTGGTAGTCGGTGTTCGGGTGCTTCGGCTCGAATTTCGGCCAGCTGGCCGGCGGCCGTGGCGCGATCGTCTTCGCGACGGCCGGCAGCACCAGCTTCGGCGGCAGGATCGGCGCCTTCAGGCCCGAGGGGTTGCGGAAGGCGTGCGGCATGTTCGACTCGCGAATCTTCGGGAAATGATCCTTCGGATTGTTCGTCTCGTGCACGACGAGGTCGGGCTCGACGCCGTAATCCTGCAGCGACTTGCCGGAGGGCGTGTAGTAGAGCGCCGTGGTCATTCGCAGCGCGCCGTGGCCGGGGATGGTGAAGATGGTCTGCACCGAGCCCTTGCCGAAGGTGCGGGTGCCCATCACCACCGCGCGGCGGTTCTGCTGGAGTGCCGCGCTGACGATTTCCGCCGCCGAGGCGGTGCCGGAATTCACCAGCACGACGATCGGCTTGCCGCCGGTGATGTCGCCGTCATGGGCGTACCAGACCTGATCGTCGGACTGGTGCCGGCCATGGGTTGAGACGATCTCGCCGGTGTTGAGGAAATCATCGGCCACGGCGATGCCCTGGTCGAGCAGACCGCCGGGATTGTTGCGAAGGTCGAGGATATAGGCGTCCACCTTGCCGTGGCTTTCGGCCTTGAGCTTCGCCACGCCGCGGCGAATGTCGCGATTCGCGTTCTCGGAGAAGCTGGCGAGGCGCAGATAGCCGACATCGCCGTAAAGCGCCGTCTTGACCGCGTGGACATGGATGATCGCGCGGGTCAGGGTGACGTGCACCGGCTTGTCGACGCCGGGGCGCTTGATCGTGATATCGATCTTGCTGCCGGCCGGGCCGCGCATCCGGTCGACCGCCTTGTCCAGCGTCACGCCGACCATCGGTTTGCCGTCGATCGCCACGATCAGATCGCCGGGCTTGATTCCGGCCTTGGCGGCCGGTGTGCCGTCGATGGGGGTGATCACCTTGATGAAGCCGCCCGCCTCGGTCACCTCGATGCCGAGCCCGCCGAATTGGCCGGAGGTCTCGGCCTTCATGTCCTTGTACTGCTGGGCGTTCATGTAGGCGCTGTGCGGGTCGAGCCCCGTCAGCATGCCGTTCATCGCATCGTAGATCAGCTTTTTCGAGGGTTCGGGCACCACGTAGTCGGCCCGGATCCGCTGGAAGATGTTCTCGAACAGACCCAGCTGGCGATAGGTCTCGTCGCTCTGGCGAACGCCGGCCAGGGCATCATGCACCGCGGGCGCCACCATGCCGACGCCGATGCCGACCGCGAACGTGGCCGTGATCAACAGAGAGGTCCTCAACTTCATACGCGCCATCCTCATCATCTCTGCCACCAATAGTGCGGCTGGGCCGGAAGTCCAGAGCCGGCCGCCATGGTTTCAGCGTTCCCCCGGCCCGGAACCGAATCGTGACGCCGGGTCGACCGCCTTCCCGTCGTGCCGCAGCTCGACATAGAGGCGCGGCTGGTTTCCCGGATTGTGCACATCGAATGCCGGCATCCGTCCGACGGGCTGGCCGGGCTCGACATGCTGGCCTACCGATACATCGAACTGCTGGAACCCCGCCATCACGAAATCGTATCCGCCGCCGCAGTCGATGATCATCAGCTTGCCATAGCTGGCGAAGGGCTTCGCGAACACCACGTTGCCGCCGCACGTGGCGCTGACCACGGCGCCGGGAGCCGCGGCGAAGGTATCGCCGGTGGCCGGGCCGGTGGCCGTGGCGCTGGCGAAGGCACGGACCAGCTTGCCGGCGACCGGCGCGCCGGCAAGCGCTTTCGGTGTTGCCGGTGCGATGCGCGCGGCGGCTTCCTGCCGCGCCGCGGCGGCGCGGGCGCGCTCGAGGCGGGAGATGACGCCGACGAGGTCATGCGCCTGTCCGGCCGCCGCGGCGGCTTTCCGGGCCTCGGCCTGGCGTTGCAGGGATGCGCGGCTTTCCGCGGCCCCGACCGCGGCAATGGCCGCCCGCAGCGCCGCGTCGCCCGCCTTCTGGCGGGCCACCGCCGCCACCATCCGTGCCTTCTGTCCGGCCAGTTCCACCGCAAGCTTCCGATAGCGCCGCCGCGCCGCCCGCAGCGCCCGGGCGCGGGCGGCGATCTGCCGCGTGATTCCCTGCATCGCCAGCGCGCCCTCGGCCGCCTTGCCGGGCGCCGCACCGGACGCGATCAGGGTCGCCGCCGGGTGCAAGGCGAGGCGGGTGATGAGCGGCAGGAGCGGCGCGATGGCGGCCGAATCGGCATCGAGTTCCGCCTTGGCCGCCTGCGTTTTCGTGGTGAGGTCGGCGAGGCGGGCGACGACCTGCGCTGTCTTGTCCTCGGTGGCGCGCAACGCGGCGTTGGCGGTGATTTCCTGGGCCAGCAGGGCTTTCCGACGCGCTGCCGCCATGGCCTCCGCCCTTGCCGCCGCCGCCGCCGCCGCTCGATGGCGTTGCGCTGCCGCGTTCGCCTGATCGAGCCGGCTGCGCGCCGTGCCGAGCTGGTCGGCCCGCGCCGCGCCGGCGGCGAGTGCTGCGACCAACAGCGCGGCAGTCGCGGCGAGGCGGCGCGCGGCCAGTGGCATCAGGCGCCGATCAGGCTCCGGCCGGTCATCGCTTCCGGCTGGGGAAGCCCGAGCAGGGCGAGAAGCGTCGGCGCGAGATCGGCGAGCCGGCCGTCATGCAGTTTCGCATCCGCCGGCCCGCCGGTCAGCAGCACCGGCACGCGGTTGAGCGTGTGCGCGGTGTGCGGGCCGCCGGTTTCGGGATCGCGCATCATCTCGCAATTGCCGTGATCGGCGGTGACGATCATCGCGCCGCCCTGGGCGCGGATCGCCGCCTCGATCCGGCCGAGTCCGGCATCGACGGTCTCCACCGCCTTGATCGCGGCGGGCAGCGAGCCGGTATGGCCCACCATGTCCGGGTTGGCGAAATTCAGGACGATGAGGTCGAAGCGGCCGGATTCGATGGCGGCGACGACCTTGTCGGTCAGTTCCGGCGCCGACATTTCCGGCTGCAGGTCGTAGGTCGCGACCTTGGGCGAGGCGACGAGGATGCGCTCCTCGCCCTCGAACGGCGTCTCCCGCCCGCCGTTCAGGAAGTAGGTGACGTGCGGGTATTTCTCGGTTTCCGCCGCGCGCAGCTGGCGCTTGCCGGCGCGGGCGACCACCTCGCCGAGCAGGTCGTCCATCCTCTGCGGCGGGAACAGCGTGTGCATGAAATGCGCGAGATCGTCGGAATAGGTCACCATGCCGAGCGCGGCGGCGAACCGGATATGCCGGGCGTGCTCGAAGCCGTCGAAGCCAGGATCGAGCAGGGCGGAGAGGATCTCGCGCACGCGGTCGGCGCGGAAATTGGCGCAGAGCAAGCCGTCGCCGTCGCGCATGCCCTCGTAGTCGCCGATCACGACCGGCTTGACGAACTCGTCCGTCACCCCCTCCGCATGGCTTGCCTTCACCGCGGCGACCGGATCGTCGGCATGGCTGCCCTTGCCCTCGGTGAACAGGTCGAAGGCGAGGCGGACGCGCTCCCAGCGGTTGTCGCGGTCCATCGCGTAATATCGGCCGATCACGGTCGCGATCTCCGCCCCTTTCGGCAGCGCGTCGCGCAGCCAGGCGAGGCAGTCCGGCGCGCTTTCCGGCGCCGTGTCCCGCCCGTCGGTGATGGCGTGGACGAAGACGGGAATGCCGGCCTGCGCGACCGCGCCGGCAAGGGCTGCGACATGGCGCTGATGCGCGTGCACCCCGCCCGGAGAGACGAGGCCGAGCAGATGGCAGGCACCACCCGATTCGCGCAGCGCGTCCACAAAGCGGCGCAGGTCGGCGTTCTCGGCCAGCGAGCCGTCCTCGATCGCGCTGTCGATCCGGGGCAGTTCCTGCATGACCACCCGGCCGGCGCCGATATTGGTGTGGCCCACCTCGGAATTGCCGATCTGACCCTCGGGCAGGCCGACATCGCGGCCGCAGGCGCTGAGGAAGGCGTGCGGCGACTCCCGCCAGAGACGGTCGAAATGCGGCGTGTTCGCCAGGGCCACGGCGTTGTCGGCGCGGTCCTCGCGCCAGCCGAACCCGTCGAGTATCGTCAGCATCACCGGCCTGGTCATCGCACTCTCCCTCATCTGCCGCCCGCAGATGGACAGAGGCGCTTGCGCGGGTCAAGCGCGGTTCCGATCCGGCGCCGGCACCTCTATATAGGCCGGATGCTGATCGATTCTCATTGCCATCTCGACTACTTCACCGAGGCCGAGCGTCCCGCCGTCATCGCCCGCGCGCACGAGGCCGGGGTCGGGCGGATGGTGACCATCGGCACCTCGATGCGCCAGTCGGAAACCGCGATCGCCATCGCCGAGAGCGATCCCAGCGTGTTCGCCTGCATCGGCGTGCATCCGCACAATGCCGGCGGCGATGCGGGCGTGCCCAGCCCGGAGGCGATCGCCGAGATGACGCTGCATCCCCGGGTGATCGGCATCGGCGAATCCGGGCTCGACTATTTCTACGACAAGGCGCCGCGCGCGGTTCAGGCGGAGAATTTCCGCGCCCATATCCGCGCGGCGCAGATGACCGGCCTGCCTCTTGCCATCCATGCCCGCGACGCGGATGACGACGTCGCCACCATGCTGGAGGACGAGCACGCGAAGGCGCCATTCCTGTTCCTGCTGCATTGTTTTTCCTCGGGCCGGGGGCTGGCCGAGCGGGCGCTGGCGATTGGCGGGTTCCTTTCCTTCTCCGGCATCCTGACCTTCCCGAAATCGGCGGAACTGCGCGAGATCGCGCGCGACATTCCGCGCGAGCGGCTGCTGGTGGAAACCGACTCGCCCTATCTCGCCCCGGTGCCGTTCCGCGGCAAGCGCAACGAGCCGGCGCACACCGTCCACACCGCCAGGGTGCTGGCGGAGGTGAAGGGCATGGGAATGGCCGAGATGGCCGATCTCACCACCGCGAATTTTCGCCGCCTGTTCGTCAAGGCTTCATGAGGTTCACGCTCACGCTGCTCGGCACCGGCGGCTCGGCCGGGCTGCCGCAGATCGGCGGCCCGGATGGCGGCGGCGACTGGGGGCAATGCGATCCGGCGGAGCCGCGCAACCGCCGCACCCGCGCGAGCGTGGTCTTCAGCGCCGCCGACGGGCAGCGCATCCTGGTCGATACCGCGCCGGAAATCCGCCTGCAGCTTACCGACAACCGGATCGACCGGATCGACGCGGTGATCATCACCCATCCGCACGCCGACCATATCGCCGGGCTCGACGACATCCGCATCCTCAACCGTCTCCGCGGCACGCCGATCGACGCCTATACGGACGAGCGCACCTGGGCGGAGCTGCGCCAGCGGTTCGACTACGCGTTCCGGCCCTGGGAGCCGCCCGGCTTCTTCCGCCCGGTGCTGCGCACCCACACGATCCTGCCCGGCGAGACCAGGACCATCGCCGGCCTGCCGGTGCGCTTTATCCGGCAGGATCACGGCTTCATTCCCTCGCTCGGGCTGCGCGTCGGCAATGTCGCCTACTGCCCGGACGTGGTGCGCTTCACGCCCGACCAGTTCGCCTTGCTGGAGGGGGTGGACACCTGGATCATCGACTGTTTCACACGGCGCGGACCGCACCCGACACATGCCCATCTCGACCAGGTGATCGAATGGGCGACGGCGCTGCGCCCGCGCCGCACCATCCTGACCCATATGGGGCTCGACATGGATTACCGCACGCTGTGCGACACGCTGCCCGCCGGCTTCGAGCCCGCGTTTGACGGCATGATCATCGAGGGAGACGCACCATGACGCATGAAGAGAAACTCGACCGGCTGGCCGAGGTCGCCGTCCGCATCGGCGTCAACGTGCAGACCGGCCAGGAGCTGATCGTCAACGCGCCGATCGAGGCGCGCGACCTGGTGGACCGGATCGCGACCCATGCCTATCGCGCCGGCGCGGCGCTGGTGATCCCCTTCTTCGCGGACGACCTGATCCAGCGTGCCCGGTTCCGCGAGGCGAGCGAGGACAGTTTCGATTTCGCGCCGGCCTGGCTGTACGAGGGGGTGGCGAAGTCGATCGACGAGGGCGCGGCGATGCTGACCGTGGTCGGCACCGACCCGATGCTGCTCGCGGATTGCGACCCGGCGCGGATCGGCCGCGCCCAGCGCGCGATGGCGCGGGCGATGAAGCCGGTGCGCGGCTTGATCAGCGGTTTCGCCACCAACTGGTCGATCCTGTCCTTCGCAACACCGGGCTGGGCGAAATCGGTCTTCCCCGGCGATCCCGACCCGGCCGCGCGTCTGTGGGATGCGATCTTCGAGGTCTGCCGAATCAACGAGGCCGATCCGGTTGCCGCCTGGCATGCCCATGTCGCGACCCTGCGGGCGCGGTGCGACGCGCTGAACGCCCGCCGCTTTGCCGCGCTGCGCTTCAGCGGGCCCGGCACCGACCTGGAAGTCGGCCTGGCCGACGGGCATCTCTGGGCGGGCGGGTCCGCGACATCGAAGGATGGCACCGCCTGCATGCCGAACATGCCGACCGAGGAAGTGTTCACCATGCCGCATCGCGAGCGGGTGAACGGCAGGGTGCGGGCGAGCAAGCCGCTCGTGCATGGCGGCGCGCTGATCGAGGACATCGAGGTGCGGTTCGAGGCGGGGCGGATCGTCGAGGCGAAGGCGAGGCGGGGCGAGGACGTGTTCCGCGCCCTGATCGCGACCGACGAGGGGGCGAGCCGCCTCGGCGAGGTGGCGCTGGTGCCGGATGCCTCCCCGGTATCGCGCTCGGGGCTGATCTTCCGCAACACGCTATTCGACGAGAACGCGGCGAGCCACATCGCGCTCGGCCAGGCGCTGGCGCTGAACATGGAAGGCGGTTGCGATGCCGCCCGCGGCGCCAACGAAAGCCTCATCCATGTCGACTGGATGATCGGCTCGGCGCTGATGGACGTCGATGGCGTGAACGCCGACGGCACCATCACGCCGGTGATGCGCGGCGGCGCCTTCGTGATCTGAGCGCCGGCTGGCGCGATCAGAGCCGGCGGACGGTGTAGGCGGCTTCCAGCGCCTCGGTGATCGAGCGGCCATGGGCGGCGTCGCGCGCCTCGAACATCACTTCGAGATGCGCGGCCTGCACGGTCGGCGAGGCGAACTGGCGCTGGTGCACGACCTCGATGATGTTGCCGCCCTGATCGCCGATGCGGGCGGCGATGTCGGCCAGCACGCCGGGACGGTCCGGGATTTCCATCAGCACCTTAACGATCCGCCCGTCGCGCATCAGGTTGCGCAGCAGCGTGTTGGCGAGGACGCGGGTGTCGATATTGCCGCCGCAGATCGGCAGGGCGAGCCGGCGGCCGGCGAAGCGCTGCGGGAAGGTCAGCACCGCGGCGAGGGCGGCGGCGCCGGCGCCCTCGGCGACGATCTTGCCGCTCTCGGCCAGCATCGCGATCGCCTGCTCGACCGCCGCTTCCGGCACGACCAGAACCTCGACCTCGTGTTCCTTCAGCAGCGCGAGCGGCAGCTGGCCGATATCGCGCACCGCGATGCCCTCGGCGATGGTCGCGCCGCCGACCTTGACCTCCTGGCCCGCGAGCGCCTGGGCAAAGCCGGCATAGCTTTCGACCTCGACGCCGAGGATCTCGACGCCGGGGCGCAGCGCCCGCGCCGCCACCGCGCAGCCGGAGATGAAACCGCCGCCGCCGGTCGGGATCACCAGCGCGTCGAGATCCGGCAGGTCATGGATCACCTCGAGGGCGAGCGTGCCCTGGCCGGCGATCACGTCCGCGTCGTCGTAGGGGTGGACGAAGACCAGGCCTTCGCGGGCGGCGAGTTCATGGGCGTGGGCGGCGGCCTCGGCGAGGGTTTCGCCGTGCAGCACCACCTGCGCGCCCCAGGCCCGGGTGCGGGTGACCTTCGTGGTCGGGGTGAAGCGCGGCATCACGATGGTGGCGCGGATGCCGGCGAGCTGGGCGTGGCGCGCCACCGCCTGGGCGTGATTGCCGGCCGACATCGCGATCACGCCGGACTTGCGCTCGGCCTCCGTCAGCAGGGCGATGCGGTTTGCCGCCCCCCGTTCCTTGAAGGCGCCGGTGGCCTGCAGGTTCTCGAGCTTGAGATGGATGTCCGCACCGGTCGCGCGCGAGAGCGCGTCGGCGCGGACCAGCGGCGTGCGCAGCACCGCGCCGGCGATCCGGCCGGCCGCCGCCTCGATATCGGCGAGGGTGACCAAGGCCTCAGCCGAACCGGACGGCGAGGATCTCGTAGCTGCGGTCGCCGCCGGGGGCGGGCACCGAAACGGTGTCTCCCGGCTTCTTGCCGATCAGCGACTTGGCCAGCGGCGAGGTGACGGAAATCCGCCCGGCCTTGATGTCCGCCTCGTGGACGCCGACGATCTGGTAGGTGACTTCCTTGTCGCTCTCCTCGTCGATCAACTCGACATGGGCGCCGAACTTCACCGTGTCGCCCGACAGGGTGGACGGATCGATCACCTCGGCGGCGGAAATGATTTCCTCGAGTTCGGCGATCCGACCCTCGATGAAGGACTGGCGCTCGCGCGCGGAATGGTATTCCGCGTTTTCCGACAGGTCGCCGTGGCTGCGGGCCTCGGCAATCGCCCGAATGATCGCCGGCCGCTCCTCGGACTTGAGGTGGCGCAGCTCGGCTTCGAGATTCTGCAGTCCGGGCCCGGTCATCGGGAATTTTTGCACGGCAGTTCCTTCAGTCAGGTTAAGCCAACAGGCGTAAGGATGAGCGAAAAAGTCGCGGGCCGGAGGAATCCGGCGCCACGATCATCGGAACGATTGCGGAAAATACGACTGAAGCGGCGCGACTTCAAGGCTGCCCGCGGCAAGGGCGGCGATGGCGTGCGAGGCCGCCCGCGCGCCGGCGATGGTCGTGTAGTGCGGCACGCCGTGGTTCAGCGCCTGGCGGCGGATGTCGAAACTGTCCGCCACGGTCTGCGCGCCGGAGGCGGTGTTGATCACCAGCTGAACCTCGCCGGAGCGGATCGAGTCGACGCAGTGCGGCCGGCCCTCCAGCACCTTGTTCACCGCCCGCGCGGCGATGCCGGCTTCGGAAAGATGCGCGGCGGTGCCACGGGTCGCCATGATCTCGAAGCCGAGATCGACGAAGCGGCGGGCGATCGCGAGGATCGCCGGCTTGTCGGAATCCCGCACCGAGAGGAACACCGTGCCCGCCTGCGGCAGCTTCACCCCGGCGCCAAGCTGGGCCTTGGCGAAGGCGCGGGCGAAGCTGACATCCAGCCCCATCACCTCGCCGGTAGACTTCATCTCGGGGCCCAGCAGCACGTCGACGCCGGAGAAGCGGGCGAAGGGGAACACCGCTTCCTTCACCGCAACGTGACTGCGCATCACGCTGTCGTCCAGCCCGAAGGAGGCCAGCGCCTCGCCGGCCATCACCCGCGCGCCGATCTTCGCCACCGGTACGCCGGTCGCCTTGGCGACGAAGGGCACGGTGCGCGAGGCGCGCGGATTGACCTCCAGCACGTAGACGTTCTCGCCCTGGATCGCGAACTGCACGTTCATCAGCCCGATAACATTGAGCGCCTTCGCCATCGCCTCGGTCTCGGCGCGCAGTTCGGCGACGATGGCGGGCGAGAGCGAATAGGGCGGCAGCGAGCAGGCGGAGTCGCCGGAATGGATGCCGGCCTCCTCGATATGCTCCATCACGCCGGCGACGTAGACGCTCTGGCCGTCCGCGATGCAGTCGACATCGACCTCGATCGCATCGTTCAGGTAGCGGTCGATCAGCACCGGGTTGGTGCCGGAGACCACCACCGCCTCGCGCATGTAGCGGCGCAGGCTGGCGAGGTCGTAGACGATTTCCATCGCCCGGCCGCCGAGCACGTAGGAGGGGCGGATGACGACGGGGAAGCCGATCCGCTCGACGATCGCTTCCGCCTGCTCGGCCGAGCGGGCCAGCCCGTTTTCCGGCTGGCGCAGGCCGAGCGAGCGCAACAGGTCGTGGAAGCGCTCGCGGTCCTCCGCGGCATCGATCGCGTCGGCCGAGGTGCCGAGGATCGGGATGCCGGCCTCGGCGAGGGCCTGGCTGAGCTTGAGCGGCGTCTGCCCGCCATACTGCACGATGCAGCCGAGCAGCGTGCCGCGCTCCTGCTCGCGGCGGAGCAGGGAGAGCACGTCCTCGGCGAAGAGAGGCTCGAAATAGAGGCGGTCGGAGGTGTCGTAGTCGGTCGAGACGGTTTCGGGGTTGCAGTTGACCATGATGGTCTCGAACCCCGCCTCGCGCAGCGCATAGGCGGCGTGGACGCAGCAATAGTCGAACTCGATGCCCTGGCCGATCCGGTTCGGGCCGCCGCCGAGAATGACGACCTTGCGCCGCTCGCTCGGCTCCGCCTCGCAGACCGGCGCGCCGAAGCCGCCTTCATAGGTCGCGAACATATAAGAGGTCGCCGAGGCGAATTCGCCGCCGGTGCTGTCGATCCGGCGATAGACCGGGGTGACGCCGAGGGCGAGGCGCGCCTTGCTCACATCCGCCTCACTCCGGCCGGTAAGGGCGGCGAGGCGGCGGTCGGAGAACCCCAGCGCCTTGAGCGCGCGCATGCCGAGCTCGTCGCCGGGCAGGCCCTCCGCGGCGACGCGGCGTTCGGCCTCGACGATGTCCTCCATCTGGCGGAGGAACCAGGGGTCGAACTTGCAGGCGGCGTGGATTTCCTCGACCGAGAGGCCGGCGCGCAGCGCCTCGGCGGCGATCAGCAGCCGGTCGGGTCGCGGGGTGGAGAGCGCGGCGCGGAAGGCATCGCGTGTGCCGTCACCCGGCTTCTCGACCGGATCGAGCCCGGCGAGGCCGGTCTCCAGGCTGCGCAGCCCCTTTTGCAGCGCCTCGGGGAAGGAGCGGCCGATCGCCATCGCCTCGCCGACCGACTTCATCGAGGTGGTCAGCAGCGCCGGCGTGCCGGGGAACTTCTCGAAGGTGAAGCGCGGGATCTTGATGACGACGTAGTCGATCGTCGGCTCGAAGCTCGCCGGGGTGACTCGGGTGATGTCGTTGCGCAGCTCGTCGAGCGTGTAGCCGACGGCGAGCTTCGCCGCGATCTTGGCGATGGGAAAGCCGGTCGCCTTCGAGGCCAGCGCCGAGGAGCGGGAGACGCGGGGGTTCATCTCGATGATGACCATGCGCCCGTCGGCCGGATTGATGCCGAACTGCACGTTCGAACCGCCGGTATCGACGCCGATCTTGCGCAGACAGGCGATCGAGGCGTCGCGCATCAGCTGGTATTCGCGGTCGGTCAGGGTCAGCGCGGGGGCGACCGTGACGGAGTCGCCGGTGTGCACGCCCATCGGGTCGATGTTCTCGATCGAGCAGACGATGATGCAGTTGTCCGCTTGGTCGCGGACCACCTCCATCTCGTATTCCTTCCAGCCGAGCACGCTTTCCTCGATCAGCACCTCGGTGGTCGGCGAGGCGTCGAGCCCGCCGGCGACGATTTCGAGGAATTCCTCGCGGTTGTAGGCGATGCCGCCGCCGGTGCCGCCGAGGGTGAAGGAGGGGCGGATCACCGCCGGCAGGCCAACCAGGTCGAGTGCTGCGCGCGCCTCGTCCATTGTATGGGCGATGGCGCTGCGCGGGCTCTCGATGCCGATCTCGGCCATCGCGTCGCGGAATTTCAGCCGGTCCTCGGCGCGGTCGATCACCTCGGCGCGGGCGCCGATCAGCTCGACGCCGTGCTTCTCAAGCGTGCCGGCCTTGGCGAGCGCCATCGCGGTGTTCAGCGCCGTCTGCCCGCCCATGGTGGGCAGCACCGCATCCGGCCGTTCCTTGATGATGATCTTCTCGACCATCTCCGGCGTGATCGGCTCGATATAGGTGGCATCCGCCAGTTCGGGATCGGTCATAATCGTGGCGGGATTGGAGTTCACCAGGATCACCCGGTAGCCCTCCTCGCGCAGCGCCTTGCAGGCCTGGGCACCGGAATAGTCGAACTCGCAGGCCTGGCCGATGACGATGGGCCCGGCGCCGATGATCAGGATCGATTTGATGTCTGTGCGTTTCGGCATGGTCAGCCCTCCATCATCGCGACAAAGCGCCGGAACAGGTGATTGGCATCCGACGGGCCAGGGCTGGCCTCGGGGTGATATTGCACGGAGAAGCAGTTCTTCGCCGGGCAGGCGATGCCCTCGTTCGAACCATCGAACAGGGAGCGATGGGTAACCGTCACGCCGTCGGGCAGGCTGGCCTCATCCACCGCAAAGCCATGATTCTGGCTGGTGATCTCGACCTTGCCGGTGGCAAGCTCCTGCACCGGCTGGTTGGCGCCGCGATGGCCGCGGGCGAGCTTGTAGGTCTTCGCGCCAAGCGTGTGGGCGAGGAGCTGGTGGCCGAGGCAGATGCCGAAGAGCGGCTTGCCGGCATCGAGCACGCCGCGGATCGCCGCCACGGCGTATTCGGCCGTCGCCGCCGGGTCGCCGGGGCCGTTGGAGAGGAACACGCCATCAGGCTGATGACGGAGGATATCCTCGGCCGAGGCGGTGGCGGGGACGACGATGACCCGGCAGCCGGCGCTCGCGAGGTTGCGGAGGATGTTGCGCTTCGCGCCGTAATCTACGGCAACTACAGTAAATTTCGGCGCGTTCTGCCGGCCGAACCCGTGCGCGCGGTCCCACAGCGTCTCGGTCCATTCGTAGCTCTGGGTGCAGGAGACCTCGCGCGCGAGGTCCATGCCCTCGAGCCCCGGCCAGGCGCGGGCCCGCTCGACCAGGGCGGGGATGTCGAAGCGGCCGTCCTCGGGATAGGCGATCAGCGCGTTGGGCGGGCCGTCGTCGCGGATGGTGCGGGTGAGGGCGCGGGTGTCGACTCCGGCGATGCCCGGCAGGCCCATGCGGCGGCACCAGGCGGCCAGCCCCTCGGCGGCGCGCCAGTTCGACGGACGGGTGATGTCGCGGTTGATCACGAGGCCGCGGGCGAAACTCGTGTTCGCCTCGATATCCTCGGGATTGGCGCCGACATTGCCGATATGCGGGAAGGTGAAGGTGATGATCTGCCCGGCGAAGGACGGATCGGTCAGGGTTTCCTGATAGCCGGTCATGCCGGTGGAGAAGCAGAGTTCCGCCGGCTCGCCGGTGGAATGCGCGCCGAAGCCGCGTCCCCAGAACACGCGGCCGTCGCCCAATACCAGCGCCGCGGTTGCGCCCTCCGGTTTCGTGGTTTCGGATTCCATTGCAATGTCTCCTGAAAGATCGGCCAGGGACAGGCCGGTCGCGGCAATCACCGCCGGCCAGTGCCGTGCCGGAATCGCCCCGGCGCTGCGCCACTTGCGCACGGCCTCGGTCGAAACCTGGGTCAGCCGGGCTGCCGCGTCGGCGCCGCCCAGCAGGTCGATGATCTCGTCTGTCGTCTTGGGCATGACGGTCTCATGCCGGATTTTTTCTCCGAATTCAACCGGACTTCTCCTGATCGGAGGATGGTCGGAAATTATTTCCGCCACGACATTTTGCCGCGCTCTTCCGCGCGTGCCCGGTCCTCGGCTAGACAGATGGGATGAATTCCGACCGCGCCGCCGGCGCAACCCCCGCGATGGCGCAGTGGTTCCAGGCCAAGGCCGACTATCCGGACGCGTTGATCTTCTTCCGGATGGGCGATTTCTACGAACTGTTCTTCGAGGATGCCGAAGCGGCCTCGGCGGCGCTCGACATCGCGCTGACCGCGCGCGGCACCCATCAGGGCGAGCCGATCGCGATGTGCGGCGTGCCGGTCTCGCAGCGCGATACCTATCTGACCCGGCTGATCCGGCGGGGATTCCGTGTCGCGGTGGCCGAGCAGGTCGAGGCGCCGGAGGCGGCGAAGGCGCGGGGCGGCAAGGCGCTGATCGAGCGCGCCGTGGTCCGGCTCATCACCCCCGGCACGATCACCGAGGAGGCGCTGCTCGATCAGGGCCGCGCCAGCCTGCTGCTCGCGCTGGTGCCCCGGGCGGGGCGGATCGGCGCCGCCTGGCTCGATGTCTCGACCGCGTCGTTCGAGACCGCCGACCTTGCGGGGGGCGAACTGGCTGCGCTGCTCGGCCGGCTGGACCCGGCGGAAATTCTTTCCGGAGCGGATATCGAGCTTGGGGCGCATGAAGGCCGGCGCACCGATCCCGGCCCGCCGCCGGCGGCGGAGCTTGCCCGGCGCGATCTCGCCCGGCTGTTCGATGTTGCCTCGCTCGACGCCTTTGGCGCCTTCACCGATCAGGAGGCGCAGGCGGCGGCGGTGGCGCTGCGCTATGTCGAGCGCAGCCAGGCCGGGACGTTGCCGCGCATCGCCCGCCCGGTGCGCGCGGGCGAGACCGGCCTGATGGCGATGGATGCCGCGACCCGCGCCAGCCTCGACCTGCTGCGCACGGCCGATGGCGGCGAGGCCGGCAGCCTGTTCGGCGCGGTGCGGCGCACGGTGACCGCCGCGGGCGCGCGGATGCTCGCCGGCTGGATCGCCGCGCCGCTGGATGCGATCGGCCCGCTGCGGGCACGGCAGGCCGGCTGGCAGAGCCTGCTCGACGCCCCGGGGACGCTCGCCGCCCTGCGAACGTCGCTGCGCGGCGCGCCGGATCTTGCCCGCGCGCTCGCGCGGCTCGGCCTGGCGGGGCGGAAGGCGGGCCGGCTGTCGCCGCGCGATCTGGGCCAGGTGCGGGATTCGCTCGCCGCCGCGCGCGCGGTGGCCGAGGGGCTGGCGCCTGCGGTTGCCGCCGATCCCGCGCATCCGTTGGCGGATGACCTCGCGAAGCTCGCCGCCGGGCCGGAACTGGGGCCGCTGCTGGAGGCCGCGCTGGTCGAAACACCGCCGGCGCGGATTGGGGATGCGCCGGCGATCCGCGCGGGGTTCGACGGCGAACTCGACGGCGAGCGCCGGCTCCGCGACGATACGCGGCAGGTGATTGCGGCGCTGCAGACCGAGCTTGCCTCGCGCTATGGCGTCGCCAGCCTCAAGGTGCGGCACCACAGCCAGCTCGGCTATGTGCTGGAGGCGCCAGCCGCGGCAGTCGAGGCGCTGCGGGCGTTTCCGGAGCTGATCCTGCGGCAGGGGCTGGCCTCGGCGGCGCGGTTCACCCACCCCGAACTGTCGGACCTCGACCGGCGGATCGCCGAGGCGCATGAGCGGGCGGCGGCGCGGGAGGCGCTGGTGCTTGACCATCTGCTCGCCGCGGTGATGCGCGAGGAGGCGGCGCTGGCGGAATGCGCGGCGGCGCTGGCGCGGCTCGATGCGCTGCAATCGGCGGCGACGCTGGCCGAAAGCGGGCGCTGGTGTGCCCCTGAGCTTTCCGAGGATGCGGCGTTCAGCATCATCGCCGGGCGGCATCCGGTGGTCGAGGCGGCGCTGCCCGCGGGGACGCGCTTCATCGCCAACGATGCCGACCTCTCGCCCGAGCGGCGGCTGATGCTGCTGACCGGGCCGAACATGGCCGGAAAGTCCACCTTCCTGCGGCAGAACGCGCTGGTCATCATTCTCGCCCAGGCCGGGCTGCCGGTGCCGGCGGAGCAGGCGCGGATCGGGCTGGTGGACCGGCTGTTCTCCCGCGTGGGTGCTGCCGACGACCTCGCCGCCGGGCGCTCGACCTTCATGGTCGAGATGATCGAGACCGCGTCCATCCTCAACCAGGCGGGGCCGCGCAGCTTCGTCATCATCGACGAGATCGGCCGCGGCACCGGCACGCGGGACGGGCTCGCGATCGCCCAGGCGGTGCTGGAGGCGCTGCACGGCTCCATTCGCTGCCGCAGCATCTTCGCCACGCATTTCCACGACCTGGTGCAGCTTGGCGCGGCGCTGCCGCGGCTGCGGCCCTGCACGATGCGGGTGAAGTCGTGGCGGGGCAGCGTCGTGTTCCTGCACGAGGTGATCGAGGGGGCGGCGGAGCGGAGCTGGGGCGTGCATGTCGCGAAGCTGGCCGGGCTGCCGGAGCCGGTGATCCGCCGGGCCGATGCGCTGCTGCGCGCGGCCGAGCGCGGCGGCGGCGAGGCGGGAGCGCTGCCGCTGTTCGCCGCGGCGGGCGAGGATCCGGCGCCGCCTGCGGAACTGCCGGCGGCGGATGGCTGGCATGCGGCGCTCGCGGAGGCCGATCCGGACCAGCTTTCGCCGCGCGCGGCGCTGGAGCTGATTTATGCGTGGCGGCGAAAGTTCCTTGGCGACAGGGCGGATGGCGCGGTAGAGAAGCAGTAACATGTCGAACACCACCCAGCCGCCGCGCGACGTTCCGCCCGCCATGCCGGCAGCCGTGATCCCGCCACCGCCGAAGGAGGCGGTGATCGGCCGCCCCGATATCGGCGCCGAGCTGGCGCGCCTTTTGCCGCGCGGCGCGCCGCCGCCGCGGGAGACGGCGCTCGGCATCTTCCGCCGCCAGCTGGCGCGGCTGCAGACCCATGTGCAGACCCGGTTCGAACGCGGCGACATGTCTGGCCTCGCTGCCGCGCGCCTGCTCTCGGGCCTGATGGACGAGTTCATCGCGGCGCTGATCGGCTATTCGATCGACCTGCTGCCGGTGGAGCCCGGCGACCGGCTCGCCGTCGCGGCGACCGGCGGCTATGGCCGCGCCACGCTCGCGCCGTTCAGCGATATCGACCTGCTGTTCCTCACCGACAACGAACCCTCGGCGCGGATCCAGCGGGCTGTGGAGTTCATCCTGTATTTCCTCTGGGACCTCGGGCTGAAGGTGGGCCACGCCACGCGATCGACCGCCGATTGTCTGACCGAGGCGCAGGGTGACAGCACGATCCGCACCTCGCTGCTCGATGCCCGCTGCATCGCCGGCGACCGGCCGCTGTTCGCGCATTTCCAGCAGGCCTTCCGACAGGATTGCGCCGCCGGCAGCCCGGCCGGCTATATCGCCGCGAAGCAGGCCGAACGCGCCGCCCGCCACAAGCGCTTCGGCGACACGCCGTTCATGGTCGAGCCCAACATCAAGGAGGGCAAGGGCGGGCTGCGCGACCTGCAGACGCTCTACTGGCTCGCCCGCTACGTGTTCGGCACCTTCGCGATGACCGAGCTGGTCGGCCCCGGCGCGCCCGGCGGCGGCATTCTCAGCGCCACCGAGGCGCGCGCCTGCAAGCGGGCCTGGGACTATCTCTGGACCGTGCGCTTTCACCTGCACTATGTCGCCGGCCGCGCCGAGGAGCGGCTGACCTTCGACCTGCAGCCGGTGATCGGCGCGCGCATGGGTTATACGCGGCATGGGCGGCAGGATGGCGTCGAGCGGTTCATGCGCCACTACTTCCTGGTGGTGCGCGAGGTTGCGCGGGTGACCGGCGTTCTCGAACCCGCCGTGGTGCGCGCGGCGCTCGGACCGCCCGCGATCGCGCCGGCGACCGACGCGGCGCTGCTGGACGCCGGTTTCGTGCTGGCGGACGGCAAGATCCTGTTCGTCGCCGGCCGCGAGCCGATGGCCGAGCCGATCCAGTTGCTGCGCATCCTCCAGGTGGCGCGCGACCGGGGGCTGAAACTGCATCCGCTCGCGCTCCGCGCGATGATCCGCGGCGCGCGGCGCACCGCGGAGTTGCGCACGGATCCGCAGGCGGCCTCGCTGTTTCTCGACCTGCTCTGCGGCAACGACGATCCGCGGCAGGACGGCGCGCAATGGCTCGCGATCCTCAACGAAACCGGTGCGCTGGGGCGCTACCTGCCCGACTGGCGGCGGATCGTCGGCCAGATGCAGTTCGATTCCTATCATGTCTACACGGTCGACATGCACACGATCCACGCGATCGGGGTGCTGAATGCGATCGAGCGCGGTGAGCTTTCGGAAATCGTGCCGGTGGCCAGCGGATTGGCGCATCACGTGCAGTCGCGCCGGGCGCTCTATGTCGCGCTGCTTCTGCATGACATCGCGAAGGGCAGGGGGGGCGACCATTCGGAGATCGGCGCGGAACTGGCGCTGACCATCGGCCCCGCGCTCGGGCTCGAACCGGAGGAGACCGAGATGGTCTCCTGGCTGGTGCTGCATCATCTGCTGCTCAGCCAGACGGCGTTTTCACGCGACATCGACGATCCGAAAACGATCCTCGACCTCGCCGATGTCGTGCAGTCGCCCGAGCGGCTGCGGCTGCTGCTGATCCTGACGGTGTCGGACATCCGCGCCGTCTCGCCCAAGGTGTGGAACGGCTGGAAGGCGACGCTGCTGCGCGAGATCTATGCCCGCGTCGCCGAGGTGCTGGAGGGCGGGCTTGCGACCACCGAGCGCGATGTCCGCGTTGCCCGCGTCAAGCAGATGGTCGCGGAGCTGCTCGCCGACTGGCCGGACGCCGACCGCGAGGAATTCCTCAACATGGGGTATCCGGGCTACTGGCTCGGCTTCGACCCCGAAAGCATCGCCCGCCACGGGCGGATGATCCGCGATGCCCGCCATCGCGACGTGCCGCTGACCGTCGCCGCCGCGCCGCTGCCGGCGCGGTCGGTCACCGAGGTCGTGGTCTATACCGCCGACCATGCGGGGCTGTTCAGCCGCATCGCCGGTGCCCTCGCGGTCGCCGGGGCGACGATCGTCGATGCGCGGATCCACACGCTGACCGATGGCATGGCGCTCGACACGTTCTGGATCCAGGACGCCGGCGGCGGTTCGCTAGAGGCGCCGCACCGGCTGGCGAAGATTTCCGCCGTGATCGAACAGGTGCTCTCGGGCCGGCTGCGGCTGGCGACCGAGATCGAGAAGGCGGCGAACAGCGTCGTCGGCGGGCGGATGCGGGCGATCCACGTGCCGCCGCGCGTCGTCGTCGACAACAGCGCCTCGAACCGGCACACCGTTATTGAAGTGAACGGCCGCGACCGGCCGGGCCTGCTGCACGACGTCACCGCCGCCATCACCTCGCAGGGGCTGCAGATCGCCTCGGCGCATATCACCACCTACGGGGTTCGCGCCGTCGACGTGTTCTACGTGAAGGATGTGTTCGGCCTGAAGGTGCAGAACGAGCGCAAGCTCGCGCAGCTTCGCAGCGCGCTGATCGAGGCGCTGGCCGGGCGGCCGCACGAGGTGACCGCCGCGTCCTGAACGGCAGCCCCAGCCACTTTATCCGCGACGGAATTATCTGGCTCACGAAAGCCTCGCACACGAGATTTTTGTTTGACCGGGTTGTTTCGTCTGCGGCATAGATACTCCCTATTGGGAAATATCCTGTCGAAACCGGCCTGAATGAGCCGGATGCGGGATGAACAATGGGGAGCGAAATGACATTCGAGACATGCGTTCGGAGACTGGCGATAGGCGCGCTCGCGGCCGGGTTCATCGGGCTGGCGCCGGCGAGGGCGCAGGCGCCGGGCAGTCTTTACGTGTTCGGCGACAGCCTGAGCGATAATGGCAACATTCCGCGGCTGACCGGCGTTCCCTATCCGGGGCCGCCCTATGTCGGCTTCCGGTTCTCGAACGGGCCGGTCTGGGCGGAATACCTGCCCGGGCTGACCGGGCTGAATTTCAAGCCCTCCAACGACTATGCGGTGGGCGGCGCCTTTGCCGGGCCGCTGGTGGTCAATGGCGTGACCTACAACAATCTCGTCAATTTCCCGTCGACCTTGCTTCCCGGCCTGCCGAACGAATTGCAGGAAATCCAGGGCTTTGCCGCATCGGGCGGGCATTTTTCGCCTTCCGATGTGGTGGGGATCTGGATCGGCGGGAATAATTATTTCGCCACCGAGACGCTGGTCGGGGCGGACCCGGCGAATGCGCAGCAGATCGTCAGCCAGAACGTGAGCACCGTGCTCGCCCAGACCGGGCAGGCGATCGGGCAGGTGGCCGCGCTCGGCGCGCGGCAGGTCGTGCTGCAGAATCTCGTGCCCTTCGGCAATGTGCCGACGGTGAACGGCACGCCGCAACTCGTAGCCCTCGGCGACCAGATCATCGCCGCGCATAATGCGGGGCTCGCGACCCTGGCGGGGCAGCTGCATGCCTCGCTCGGGATCAACATCCTCCTGATCAACCAGCAGCAGATCTTCTCCGAGATCAGCGCCAATCCGGCTGCCTATGGCTTCACCAACGTGACCGACGCCTGCTTCGCCTCGGCAAGTTCCGCCTGCGCCTATGCGCCGGCCTCGGTGCAGAACCAGTATCTCTGGTGGAACGTGCACCCGACCACGCACGGGCACCAGGTGATCGCCGAATATGTCGCGAGCGCGCTGAACGGGTTCCAGTCGCTGTCCGTGCCGGCACGGCTGCTCGATGCCGGCGCCGCGGCCTTCGCGCAGACGATTGGCGCGAGGATGGACGCGCTGCGCCACGGCGCCGGGGGGCTGACAGTCGATCTCGCCGGCGGGCCGATGCTGGCCGATACGGCGGCGGGCGATACCGGGCCGATGGAGATGCCGGGCAATGGGCACGCGCTGTCGGTTTTCGTGGCCGGCGGCTACGGGTTCGGCGCGCGGGCGGCGGCGCCGGGCAGCCTCGGCTTCCATGACCAGATCGGCACGGTGACCGCCGGCGCGGATTACCGCTTCACCCGCCATCTCGCCGCCGGCCTCGCGTTCGGATATGCGCGGGAAAGCGCGACGGTGAACGGGGGCGAGCGCCTGGATGCCGATGCCTACCAGTTTGCCGCCTATCTCGCCGCGCATAGCCGCCACCTCTATCTCGACGCCCAGCTCGATTACGGCCTCGACCGGTTCGGCCGGATCAGCCGGCCGGGCGTGCTGGCGCCGATCACCGCCTCGCCCCGCGGCCATACGCTCGGCGCCACAATACAGGCGGGCTATGTGCTGCATCGCGGTGTCGTAGCGTTCGGCCCGACAGTGGGGCTGGATGCGACCGAAGCGCATGTCGACCCGTATACCGAGCAGGGCGACCCGGCGTTGACCATGGCGGTCGGCGGCCAGGATTTCGGGCGCGTGCTGTTCGGCGCCGGGCTTGCGGCTTCGGCGCGGGTCAGGCTGGGCGGTGTCGCGATTCGGCCGCATGGCTCGATCGGCATGCAGGCCTCGATCGCCGGTGCGCCGGGGCAGTTCGCCAGCGTCTTCACCGACGAGCCGCTGGTCGGCCTGACCACGACCTATCCGCAGCTGTCGACGATGTGGGGCGTGGCCGATGCCGGTGTCACGGCGCGGCTCGCCGGCAGGCTTTCGGCAACGGTCGACCTTGCGACGACCTTCGCGCGCCGCGCCGGCGAGCAGCGGATGGTCAGCGCCGGGCTGCGCTGGCGCTTCTGAGCAACGGGCGCGCACGCAGTTTGCCGTCCTCGCTTGTCGCGGACGGCAAAGCGCGCTAGTCCGCGCCGACCGGCCATGCGCGGAATTGAACGCGCTTGGCCTGCTGGTCCGGTTCGGGCGGGCGTGGTGGAACTGGTAGACACGCCAGATTTAGGTTCTGGTGGCGCGAGCCATGGGGGTTCAAGTCCCTCCGCCCGCAGACGGGGTCGATCTGCCGTGCCCGCACGGCGCGTGGGAAATGGCGTAACGTAAGGATTGGTTTGGACATGCAGGTTACCGAAACCCTCACCGAGGGGCTGAAGCGCGGCTTTACCGTCGTCGTGCCGGGCAGCGATCTGAGCGAGAAGCGCGAGAAGCGCCTCGCCGAGCTGTCGAAGACGATGCAGATGCCGGGGTTCCGCCCGGGCAAGGTGCCGCTGTCGATGGTGCGCAAGCGCTTCGGCGACGCGGTGGCCGCCGAGGTGATGGAAGCTTCGGTGAACGAGGCGACCGAACGGATGATCAATGACCGCAGCCTGCGCCCGGCGGTGCAGCCGAAGGTCGAGGTCGTCCGTGCCGAACCCGATTCCGACCTCGAATTCACCGTCGAGCTCGAAGTGCTGCCGGAGGTGACGATTCCGGACCTGAAGGCGATCAGCCTGACCCGGCCGAAGGCGCCGGTGACCGAGGCGGAGATCGACGAGGCGATCGCGCGCTTCGCCGAGCAGCGCGCCGAGACCGAGGTGGTCACGGAAGACCGCCCGGCGGCAACCGGCGATATCCTCACCGTCGATTTCCTCGGCAAGCGCGATGGCGTGCCCTTCGAAGGCGGTGCCGGCACCGACACCGATATCGAGCTGGGCGGCTCGGGCTTCATTCCCGGCTTCGCCGAGCAGATGGAGGGCATGAAGGCCGGCGAGACGAAGGTGATCACCGTGACCTTCCCCGAGCAGTACCACGCCGCCGATCTGGCCGGGAAGGAAGCGACGTTCGACATCACCGCCAAGGCGCTGAAGCGGCGCGTGGCGCCGGTGATCGACGACGCGTTCGCCGAGGCCAACGGCTTCGAGAACCTCACCGAGTTCCGCAAGTTCTTCGCCGACCGGCTGGAACAGTCCCGCGCCGGCGCCTCACGGCTGAAGGTCAAGCGCGCGCTGCTCGACAAGCTGGCCGAGCAGGCCGATTTCCCGGCGCCGGCCTCGCTGGTCGACGCCGAGTTCGCCGAGATCTGGCGGCAGGTCGAGGCCGAGAAGCAGGCTGGCCGCCTCGATGAGGAGGACGCCGGCAAGGACGAGGAGACGCTGCGCGCCGACTACCGCGCGATCGCGGAACGCCGTGTGCGGCTGGGCCTGCTGGTGGCCGAGATCGGCCGCACCAACAACGTGCAGATCACCGAGCAGGACATGCGCCGCGCAATGATCGCCGAGATGCAGCAGTTCCCCGGCCAGGAAAAGATGATCATGGAGTTCTACCAGAAGAACCCGCGCGCGCTGGACCGGCTGCGCGGGCCGATCTTCGAGGACAAGGTTGTCGACTACGCGCTGGAACTCGCGACCGTGACCGACGAGGAGGTTTCGGCCGAGGCCCTGTTCGCCGACACCGACGACTGATCTCTTTTTCACCCGGGGGTGGACGCCGCCCTGTTCCCGGCTCATCTTAGACGTCTGTGGGCGCGGCGCCGGCCGTGATTCGGCGGCGGCCGCGCCCGACAGGACACGATTTCATGCGGGTGCGGTGCGTCCGGCCCCGACTTGGAGACAGATGCCGATGGATCGCGATCCCACCGAGATCTACATGAACAGCCTCGTGCCCATGGTGGTCGAGCAGACCGCGCGGGGCGAGCGCTCCTATGACATCTTTTCGCGCTTGCTGAAGGAGCGGATCATCTTCCTCACCGGTCCGGTCTATGACCAGGTCGGCTCGCTGATCGCGGCCCAGCTGCTGTTCCTCGAAAGCGAGAACCCGTCGAAGGAGATCGCCTTCTACATCAACAGCCCGGGTGGCGTCGTCTCCGCCGGCCTCGCGATCTACGACACGATGCAATACATCAAGTCGCCGGTCTCGACCGTCTGCATCGGCCAGGCGGCCTCGATGGGCAGCCTGCTGCTCGCCGCCGGCGAGAAGGGCAAGCGCTTCGCCCTGCCGAATTCACGGATCATGGTGCACCAGCCCTCGGGCGGGGCGCAGGGCCAGGCTTCGGATATCGAAATCCAGGCCCGCGAGATCCTGACCTTGCGGCGGCGGCTGAACGATATCTATGTTACTCATACCGGCCAGTCGCTCGAGGCGATCGAGCAGGCGCTGGAGCGCGACCGCTTCATGTCGGCCAACGAGGCGCAGGAATTCGGCCTGGTCGACGAGGTTGTGGAAAAGAAGCCGGCCAAGGACTCGAAGTAAGGCAGGGTCTGGCGCCGCGTTCCCCGGAAGCCGACCCGGGAATGCGGCGCAATGACCGTAATGCTTGTGCCGGCGGGACATGGGGTTTAATCTCGGTCCCCTGATTGATGCGCCGCCGCCTCCGGCGGCGCGGCTGGAGCATAGATGAGCACGAAGTCCGGAGACTCGAAGAACACCCTGTATTGCTCGTTTTGCGGCAAGTCGCAGCACGAAGTGGTCAAGCTGATCGCGGGGCCGACGGTATTCATCTGCAATGAATGCGTCGAACTCTGCATGGACATCATTCGCGAGGATAACCGGACGCACCTCGTGAAAACGCGCGACGGCGTGCCGACGCCCCGCGAAATCTGCAAGGTGCTGGACGATTACGTGATCGGGCAGGATCACGCCAAGCGGATTCTCAGTGTTGCCGTGCACAACCACTACAAGCGGCTGGCGCACGCGCAGAAGAACAACGACATCGAGATCGCGAAGTCGAACATCATGCTGGTCGGGCCCACCGGCTCGGGCAAGACGCTGCTCGCCCAGACGCTGGCCCGGATTCTCGACGTGCCGTTCACCATGGCGGACGCGACGACCCTGACCGAGGCGGGATATGTTGGCGAGGATGTCGAGAACATCATCCTCAAGCTGCTGCAGGCCGCGGATTACAATGTCGAGCGGGCGCAGCGCGGCATCGTCTATATCGACGAGGTCGACAAGATCAGCCGCAAGTCCGACAACCCCTCGATCACGCGCGACGTATCCGGCGAGGGCGTGCAGCAGGCGCTGCTCAAGATCATGGAAGGGACGGTGGCCTCGGTGCCGCCGCAGGGCGGGCGGAAGCATCCGCAACAGGAGTTCCTCCAGGTTGATACCACCAACATCCTCTTCATCTGCGGCGGCGCGTTCGCCGGGCTGGAGAAGATCATCGCACAGCGTGGCAAGGGGTCGGGAATCGGCTTCGGCGCCGATGTGCGCGACCCGACGGAGCAGCGCACCGGCGCGATCCTGCGCGAAGTCGAGCCCGAGGATCTGCTGAAGTTCGGCCTGATCCCCGAATTCATTGGCCGTCTGCCCGTCGTTGCGACGCTCGAGGACCTCGACGAGGCGGCGCTGATCGAGATCCTCACCAAGCCGAAGAACGCGCTTGTCAAGCAATACGGCCGCCTTTTCGAAATGGAGGGCGTGAAGCTCAACTTCACCGAAGACGCGCTGAAAGTGGTCGCCGCCCGTGCGATCCAGCGCAAGACCGGGGCGCGTGGCCTGCGGTCGATCATGGAAAACATCCTGCTCGAGACGATGTTCGACCTCCCGGGCCTCGACTCGGTCGAAGAGGTCGTGATCAACGGCGAAGTAGCCGAGGGGCGGGCAAATCCGCTTTTCCTGCATGGCAAGGAACGCGCTGAAACCGGTTCCTGAGGGAGCCGGCCCGGTCGTGCCGCGGGATTGCGGCGCACCGGGGGCCGCCCAATATACCGAACGTGGCCGGATCGCCCGGCACCGCGCCCTGTGCCGCTTTCGGGCAGGGCGCGCCGCTTATCGAAAGGTAGTCTGATGTCAGAGACCGACCCGAAGAAACCCAAAACCGCCCTTGTCGCGGTGCCGCAGGACGGCGAGACGCTGGCGGTGCTGCCGCTGCGCGACATCGTCGTGTTTCCGCACATGATCGTGCCGCTCTTCGTCGGCCGCGAGAAGTCGGTTCGCGCCCTCGAAGGGGTGATGAAGGACGACAAGCAGATCCTGCTGGTGGCCCAGAAGAACGCGCAGCAGGACGACCCGTCCGCCAACGATATCTACGATGTCGGCACGATTTCGACCGTTCTGCAACTACTCAGGCTACCGGACGGAACGGTGAAGGTGCTGGTCGAAGGCGTGCGCCGGGCCCGAATCACGAAGTTCCACGAGGTGGACAGTCATTTCGAGGTGACGGCTCAGCCGCTGGACGAGATCGTGACCGGGGGCAAGGAACTCGAGGGTCTGGCCCGCGGGGTCGTGTCGCAGTTCGAGCAGTACATCAAGCTCAACAAGAAGATCGCACCGGAAGTTCTCGTTTCGATCAACCAGATCGACGACCCGTCGAAGCTTGCCGATACGATCGCCAGCCATCTCGGCCTGAAGATCGCCGACAAGCAGGAATTGCTGGAAACAGGATCCGTCACCGAGCGGCTGGAGCGCGTCTTCGCGCACATGGAAGCCGAAATCGGCGTGCTGCAGGTGGAAAAGCGCATCCGCAACCGCGTGAAGCGGCAGATGGAGAAGACGCAGCGCGAATACTACCTGAACGAGCAGCTCAAGGCGATTCAGAAGGAGTTGGGCGAGGGCGAGGAAGGCAAGGACGAGACCGCGGAACTCGAGGAGAAGATCCGCACCACCAAGCTCTCCAAGGAAGCGCGCGACAAGGCCATGGCCGAGCTCAAGAAGCTCAGGACGATGAGCCCGATGAGTGCCGAGGCGACGGTGGTGCGCAACTATCTCGACTGGCTGCTCGGCATTCCCTGGAAGAAGCGCGCCAAGATCAAGAACGACGTGATCGAGGCCGAGCGCGTGCTCGACGCCGACCATTATGGCCTCGACAAGGTCAAGGAGCGGATCATCGAGTATCTGGCCGTGCAGTCGCGTAGCCCGAAGCTCAAGGGGCCGATCCTCTGCCTCGTCGGCCCGCCCGGCGTGGGCAAGACCTCCCTCGGCAAGTCGATCGCTAAGGCGACGGGACGCAATTTCGTGCGGATGTCGCTCGGCGGAATGCGCGACGAGGCTGAAATCCGCGGCCACCGCCGGACCTATATCGGCTCGATGCCCGGCAAGATCATCCAGGGCATGAAGAAGGCGAAGACGTCGAATCCGCTGTTCCTGCTCGACGAGATCGACAAGCTCGGTGCTGACTGGAGGGGCGATCCGACCTCGGCCCTGCTCGAAGTGCTGGACCCCGAGCAGAACGGCACGTTCAACGATCATTACCTCGAGGTCGATTACGACCTGTCGGACGTGATGTTCGTGACGACCGCGAACTCGCTGCGGATGCCGCAGCCGCTGCTTGACCGCATGGAGATCATTCGCATCCCCGGCTACACCGAGGACGAGAAGATCGAGATCGCGAAGCGGCACCTGATCGGCAAGCAGGCCGAGGCGCACGGGCTCAAGGACGGCGAGTGGAGCGTTTCGGACGATGCGGTTCGCGAGCTGATCCGCACCTATACCCGTGAGGCCGGGGTGCGTAACCTCGAGCGCGAGATCGCCAACCTCGCCCGCAAGGCGGTGAAGGAAATCGTCACGAAGAAGGTGACCAAGGTCGCGATCACCAAGAAGAACATCGAGAAGTTCGCCGGCGTGCCGCGGTTCCGCTTCGGCGAGACCGAGGCGGAGGATATGGTCGGCGTCGTCACCGGCCTGGCGTGGACCGAGGTGGGCGGCGAGATCCTGACCATCGAGAGCGTGCTGCTGCCCGGCAAGGGCAATGTGAAGCAGACCGGCAAGCTCGGCGACGTCATGCAGGAGAGCGTCTCGGCGGCGATTTCCTACATCCGCTCGCGGGCGATCAGTTTCGGCATCAAGCCGCCGATCTTCGAGAAGCGGGACATTCACGTCCACGTGCCCGAAGGCGCGACGCCGAAGGACGGTCCCTCGGCGGGCATCGCAATGGCGACCTCCATCGTCTCGGTGCTCACCGGAATCCCGGTGCGCAAGGATATCGCCATGACCGGCGAAATCACGCTGCGCGGCCGGGTGCTGCCGATCGGTGGGCTCAAGGAGAAGCTGCTGGCCGCGCTCAGGGCCGGCATCACCACCGTGCTGATCCCGAAGGACAACCAGAAGGATCTCGCGGAGATTCCCGAGAACGTGAAGAAATCGCTCAAGATCATTCCGGTCTCGCATGTCGACGAGGTGATCGCCGAGGCGCTGGTGCGCAAACCCGAGCCGATCGAGTGGGAGGAGCCGGTGGAACCGGTCGCCGCCCGCCCGGCGGATGAGGCGGCGGGCGCCGTTCTGCCGCATTAAGGTGCCTCGCCGTCATCGTCGTGGCATGAATTGATGTTTCGGGGCCGGTTTTCCGCTTGTCTTCGTTGACGGGAGGAAACCGGCCCCTTTAGTGTGCGGCGCCTGACGGATTGCCCGGATGGAACCCGATTCGGATGGTTCCGGCCGTTTTTAATTCCGTTTTCACCAACTGGGAGACTGACCCGTGAACAAAATGGATCTCGTCGCAGACGTTGCGGAGAAGACCGACCTTTCGAAAGCCAAGGCCACCGAGGTAGTGGATGCGGTGTTCGCCGCCATCGAGGAGGCTCTGAAGCGCAAGGAAGAGGTGCGCCTGGTCGGTTTCGGCACGTTCGGCACGGCCGAGCGCAAGGCGGCAACCGGCCGCAACCCGCGCACCGGCGAGGAAATCCAGATCGCGGCCTCGACCTCGGTCCGGTTCAAGCCGGGCAAGAGCCTCAAGGATGCCGTGAACTGAAGCTGATGCGGGCCGGATTATCCGGCCCGATTGGATGACCGCAGGTCTGCCGGTATGCCGGACCAGCCTGCGGATTCCGGGCGGTTAGCTCAGAGGTAGAGCGTCTCGTTTACACCGAGAGGGTCGGCGGTTCGATCCCGTCACCGCCCATTGGTTCCGCGACTTCCGCGAAGAACGCGAATCAGTCGCGCCGATTCGATCCCGGTGCCGCCGGTCGACTTAATCCAGACGCATAGCAGAATCGCGTAAATACCTGCCGGAGCGGAATTTTTCTTCCGCCGCCGCGTGCAGCCTTGGGCAGACGTCGACGGGAAGCCGCGCAGGACAGGTTTTGCCTCAATCCGGCCATCGTGTTGCCATCGCCGGCGGGTGGGATTTTTGCGCCGCCACACGCCCATGGGCGGGCGATCTTCCGATGCGCGCGATCCGGGTGCTTGACGCATCCCGGCCGCCGCTATAGGGAGGTGCCCACAACGCGGGTGTAGCTCAGTTGGTTAGAGCGCCGGCCTGTCACGCCGGAGGTCGCGGGTTCGAGCCCCGTCACTCGCGCCATTGCGCTGATCGACACAGATATCCAGTGCCATCAGTCATGGAAGAACATGAGAGGATGCGCTCTTTATCGTCCGGACCCGCATGGGGTCTCCGGCGATTTAGTCGTATCGTCTGGCACGCCGAGAGCAGGGCGGACGGTCTGCCGCCAGGTGGACAACACTGATGCGTAACGGGGGCAATCGCGATGCAGTCGGATCTGTCGGTCTACTTCCCCATCCTGGTGTTCATCGGTATCGCAGCTCTGCTCGGCGCGGCGTTCATCATCGGATCGCTCGTCGTCGCACGGCAAAATCCCTATGGCGAAAAGCTCAGCGCCTATGAATGCGGTTTCGCACCGTTCAGCGACGCGAGGCGCAAGTTCGATGTGCGCTATTATCTCGTTGCGATCCTTTTCATCATTTTCGACGTCGAGATCGCGTTCCTGTTTCCCTGGGCGGTGAGCCTTTCACGAATCGGGGCGTTGGGGTTCTGGTCGATGATGGGGTTTCTGGCAATTCTGGTCGTCGGATTTATCTATGAATGGCGCAAGGGCGCGCTCGACTGGGAGTAGCCCGGACCACCGGCGCCCGACCCGGACGAAACGAGTGACAAACCGGCCGCAAGTGGCCCAAGCGGAAGGCATGACATGAACGCCGTGCAGCAACCCGACATTGCCTGGAATCGCGATCATCTGGACCCCGGCGCCGAACAGGAAGCGGTCATTCGCGGCATTACCGGCGAGATCGCCGGCAAGGGGTTCGTGGTCGCCAATCTCGACCGCCTGGTGAACTGGGCGCGAACCGGCAGCCTCTGGCCGATGACGTTCGGCCTTGCGTGCTGTGCCGTCGAGATGATCCACGCCTACATGCCGCGCTGGGATCTCGACCGATTCGGTATCATCCCCCGGAACTCCCCGCGGCAGAGCGATGTGATGATTGTCGCCGGCACGCTGACCAACAAGATGGCGCCGGCACTGCGCAAGGTCTACGACCAGATGCCCGAGCCGCGCTGGGTCATCTCCATGGGAAGCTGTGCGAATGGCGGCGGGTACTATCACTACTCTTACTCCGTGGTGCGGGGGTGCGACCGGATCGTGCCGGTGGACATCTACGTGCCGGGCTGTCCTCCCACGGCGGAGGCGCTGGTCTATGGCATCACCCAGTTGCAGAAGAAGATCCGCCGGACGGGGACCATTTTCCGTGAGTGAAGACAACCAGACCGAAGCGCCCGCACCCGAGGCCCCGGCCGACCCGTTCGGCGACCTGCTGCGCGCCATCGACGGCGTCACTGATGTCGTGCTGGAACGCGATGAGCGGATCATTGCCGTCGACCGCGCTGCGCTGGCGGCGGTGATGCGCACCCTGCGCGACAACCCGCAATTCGCCTTCGAACAGTGCATGGATGTCTGCGGCGTCGACTGGCCGGAGCGGGCCGAGCGGTTCGACGTGGTCTATAACCTTCTGTCCGTGACCCGAAACGACCGGTTGCGCGTGATCGTCACCACGGACGAGACCGCGCCGGTGCCGAGCGTCAGCGACATCTGGCCCGGGGTGACCTGGTGGGAGCGCGAAGTGTTCGACCTGTTCGGCGTGAGCTTCGACGGGCTGGTCGATCACCGGCGGATTCTCACCGATAACGGTTTCGAGGGGCATCCGATGCGCAAGGATTTCCCGCTGACCGGCCATGTCGAACTCCGGTACGACGAGGAGCAGAAGCGCGTGGTCTACGACAAGGTCGCGTTGACGCAGGAATTCCGCAATTTCGATTTCCTCTCGCCCTGGGAGGCGATGACCACGCTCCCCGGCGACGAGAAGGCCACCCGCGGAGGGTCTGACGCATGAGCGGCGGGATGCAGAACGGCACACAAGAGACCGAGCGCCGTGTGATCGACATCAACGACCGTCATACGGTCAATGTCGGCCCGCAGCACCCGGCGACGCATGGCGTGCTGCGCCTGATCATGGAGCTTGAGGGCGAGACGGTGACGCGCGCCGATCCGCATATCGGCCTGCTGCATCGCGGCACAGAGAAGCTGATCGAATACAAGTCATACCTCCAGGCGGTGCCGTATTTCGACCGGCTCGATTACGTCAGCCCGATGTGCTGCGAGCACGCCTTCGCCCTCGCGACCGAGCGGCTGCTCGGCGTGAAGGTGCCGGAACGGGCGCAGTGGATCCGCGTGCTGTTTGCCGAGATTACCCGTATTCTCAATCATTTGCTGAACGCCGTTCACTTGGCGCTGGACATCGGCGCACAGTCTCCAAGCCTTTGGGGCTATGAGGAGCGGGAGAAACTGCTGACCTTTCACGAGGCGGTATCGGGCGCGCGCTTCCATGCGAACTATTTCCGTCCCGGCGGGGTTTCGAAGGACATGCCGACGGGTCTTGCCGAGCAGATCTGGGAATGGAGCGAGAAGTTTCCGAAATTCCTCGACGATCTGCAGAGCCTGCTGAACGAGAACCGGATTTTCCGCCAGCGCCTCGTCGATATTGGGGTGATTTCGGCGGAGGACGCGCTGGCGATGGGGTTCTCGGGTCCCAATCTGCGCGCCTCGGGGATTGCCTGGGACCTGCGGCGCGCGCAACCCTACGACAAGTACGACGAGGTGGATTTCGACATTCCCGTCGGCCGGCACGGCGATTCGTTCGACCGATATCTCGTGCGGATCCGCGAGATGGCCGAGAGCCTGAAGATCATCCGTCAGGCGCTGAAGGCGATGCCGGAAGGGCCGATCAAGGTGCAGGACCACAAGATCACGCCGCCGAAACGCGCCGAGATGAAGCGCTCGATGGAAGCGCTGATCCATCACTTCAAGCTCTATACCGAGGGCTATCATGTGCCAGCCGGCACGACCTACACCGCTGTGGAAGCTCCGAAGGGGGAATTCGGGGTCTATCTCGTTGCCGATGGCAGCAACCGGCCCTATCGGTGCAAGATCCGCGCGACCGGATTTTCCCATCTGCAGGCGATGAATCTGATGTCGAAAGGCCATCTCCTCGCCGATGCGATCGCCGTGCTCGGCTCGATCGACATCGTGTTCGGGGAAGTGGATCGCTGAAAGATGAACGACATGACGGAACCGGCTTTCAGCTTCGATGAGACGAGCGAGGCGCTGATCCCCTCGATCATCGCGAAATATCCCGAGGGCAGGCAGGCGAGTGCGGTAATGCCGCTGCTCGATCTCGCCCAGCGGCAGATGGCGCGGCAGACGGGACATGCCTGGGTGCCGCGCACGGCGATGGACGTGATTGCGGCGCGCCTCTCGATGCCGCCGATGCGGGTCTATGAAGTCGCCACATTCTACACGATGTTCCACACCAAGCCGGTGGGAAAATTCCATCTCCAGGTCTGCACCACAACGCCGTGCTGGCTGCGCGGGTCGGATGAGGTGATGTCGGCCTGCCGCAAGGCCGCCGAGGCGGATGGCGAGACGTTCAGCATCGAGGAGGTCGAGTGCCTCGGGTGCTGCGTGAACGCGCCGGTGGTGCAGGTGAATGACGACGTCTACGAGGATCTCGACGGGCCGCGCACCGAGGCGCTGCTGGAGCGGTTGCGCGCCGGCGACGTGCCGCCGGCGGGCTCGACGATCGGGCGGCAGGCCTCGGCGCCGGAAGGCGGACCGACCACGCTGTTCGGCGTCGGGGGCACCAAGCCCGTGAGCGGAGCGGAATGAGATGCTGAGCGATCGCGACCGGATCTATACCAATCTTTACGGCCTGCATGACTGGCGCCTCGCCGGCGCCCGGGCGCGCGGCGACTGGGACGGCACGAAGGACATCCTCGCCCGCGGGCGGGATGCGATCATCGAGGAAATCAAGTCCTCGGGCCTGCGTGGCCGCGGCGGCGCCGGCTTCCCGACCGGGATGAAATGGTCCTTCATGCCGAAGGAGACAGATGGACGGCCGAGCTATCTCGTCATCAACGCCGATGAGAGCGAACCCGGCACGTGCAAGGACCGCGACATCCTGCGCCACGAACCGCACAAGCTGGTGGAAGGCGCGCTGATCGCCGGATTCGCCATGGGCGCGCACCGGGCGTTCATCTATGTCCGTGGCGAATACTACAATGAATACAAGAATTTGCAGGCCGCCGTTGACGAGGCGCGCGAAGCCGGATTGCTCGGTGACGATGCTTGCGGGTCGGGCTGGGCCTTTGACATCACCGTGCATCGCGGGGCGGGCGCCTATATCTGCGGCGAGGAATCGGCGCTGATCGAGAGCATCGAGGGCAAGAAGGGCCTGCCGCGCATGAAGCCGCCCTTTCCGGCGGCGCTCGGCCTCTATGGCTGCCCGACCACTGTGAACAATGTCGAGACCATTGCAGGGGTCGCGACCATCATGCGGCGAGGGGCGGCCTGGTTTTCCGCGCTCGGCCGGCCGAAGAATTCCGGCACCAAGATCTTCTGCATTTCCGGCCATGTGAACAGGCCGTGCAATGTGGAAGAGGAACTCGGCATTCCGCTGCGCGAGTTGATCGAGAAGCATGCCGGCGGCGTGCGGGGCGGGTGGGACAACCTTCAGGCGGTGATACCCGGCGGATCGTCGGTGCACATGATTCCGAAATCGGTCTGCGACACGGTGCTGATGGATTACGACAGCCTGCGCGAGCAGCGCACCGGCCTCGGCACCGCGGCGGTGATCGTGATGGACAAGTCGACCGACCTGATCCGGGCGATCGCGCGGCTCGCGGCGTTCTACAAGCATGAGAGTTGCGGCCAGTGCACGCCCTGCCGCGAGGGCACCGGCTGGATGATGCGGATGATGTATCGCCTGGTCGAGGGGCGGGCGGAAATCGCCGATATCGACCTGCTGGAACAGGTCACGAAACAGGTGGAAGGCCATACGATCTGCCCGCTCGGCGACGCGGCGGCCTGGCCGATCCAGGGTCTGCTGCGGCATTTCCGGCCAGTGGTCGAGCAGCGGATCGCCGATTACAAGGCGCGCACGGCATCGCGCCTCGCGGCGGAATGACGGAGGGGACGATGCGGCACGAGACGATGGACGGCGCCGCGCGCGCCACGAGCGGGGTGCGGATCTGATGCCGAAAGTGACGGTGGACGGACTCGAGATCGAGGTTCCGAACGGATACACGGTGCTGCAGGCCTGCGAGGAAGCGGGCAAGGAAATCCCTCGCTTCTGCTACCATGAGCGGCTGTCGATCGCCGGCAACTGCCGCATGTGCCTCGTGGAAGTCGAGAAGATGCCGAAGCCGGTCGCCTCCTGCGGGCAGCCGGTGGGCGAGGGCATGGTCATCCATACCGACAGCGAGAAGGTCCGCGAGGCGCGGCGTGGGGTGATGGAGTTCCTGCTCATCAACCATCCGCTCGACTGCCCGATCTGTGATCAGGGCGGCGAGTGCGACCTGCAGGACGAGGCGATGGGCTATGGGCGCGACCATACCCGTTACGACGGCAACAAGCGGGCGGTGACCGACAAGTATCTCGGCCCGCTCGTCAAGACGGTGATGACGCGCTGCATTCACTGCACCCGCTGCGTCCGCTTCATGGCCGAGGTCGCCGGCGTGCCGGAACTCGGCGCGGTGCAGCGCGGCGAGCACATGGAAATCACCAACTATGTCGAGCGCGGACTGTCGTCCGAGTTATCGGGCAATATCATCGATCTCTGCCCGGTTGGCGCGCTGACCTCGAAGCCCTATGCGTTCACCGCCCGCACCTGGGAGTTGCGCAAGACCGACAGCATCGACGTGTTCGACGCGGTCGGCACCAATATCCGCATCGATGCGCGCGGCAGCGAGGTGCTGCGCGTCCTGCCCCGGCTGAACGACGCGGTGAACGAGGAATGGCTCGCCGACAAGGGCCGTTTCTCGATCGACGGGCTGAAGCGCCGCCGGCTCGACCGGCCCTGGTTGCGTGAGGCGGGCAAGCTGCGCCCGGCGAGCTGGGACGAGGCGCTTGCCGCCATCGCCGGCCGGATCAGAGGAATCGACGGCAGCCGGATCGGCGCCATTGCCGGCAATCTCTGCGATGCGGAGAGCATGATGGCGCTGAAGGACCTGATGGGGGCGCTCGGCTCCACCAATCTTGACTGCCGGCAGGATGGCGCGGTGTTCGATGTGTCGAGCCGGGAATTCCACCGCTTCAACACGACGATCGAGGGAATCGACGAGGCCGACGCGCTGCTGATCGTCGGCGCCAATCCGCGACAGGAAGCGCCGGTCCTGAACGCACGGCTGCGGCGCCGCTGGGTCGAGACTCCCGGTTTCTTCGCCGGACTGGTCGGCGCGCCGGCCGACCTGACCTATGAGCATGAACATCTCGGCGAGGGTGGCGATGCGCTGAAGGCGCTGCTCGATCCGGAGCATCACTTCACGAAGCGGCTGGCGGCGGCGAAACGGCCGATGCTGATCGTGGGCCCGCAGGCCTTCGCGCGGCCGGATGCCAAGGCGGTGCTAGCTTGCTGCTGGCAGATCGCGCTTCAGACCGGCATGCTGATCGCCGACTGGCACGGGTTCAACGTGCTGCACAACGCGGCGGCGCGGATGGGCGCGCTCGAACTCGGGTTCCTGCCGGGGGAGAACGGCAAGGACATCGCCGGCATGATGGGCGGCGGCGTGGATGTGCTGTGGCTGCTCGGCGCGGATGAATTCGACGTCTCGCAGATCGGCGCGGACACGTTCGTGATCTACCAGGGTCACCATGGCGACCGCGGTGCGGCGCGGGCCGACGTGATTCTTCCCGGTGCAGCCTATACCGAGAAATCCGGCACCTATGTGAATACGGAGGGCAGGGTGCAGCGCGCGCTGCGGGCGATTTTCCCGCCCGGCGAGGCGCGGGAGGACTGGGCGATCCTGCGCGCGGCGAGTGCCGCACTTGGCCAGGCGCTGCCCTATGACGATCTCGACACGTTGCGCACGCGCATGGTCGAGGCCAATCCGGTCTTCGGCGAGACGGGCGCGCTGCGCCGCATCGGCCATGCCGGGGGCGAGGCGCCGCGCGGCGATGCCGCCGCCGTGAGCGACGCGCCGTTCGGCCGCGCCTTCGCGACCTATTACCAGACCGATCCGATCAGCCGCGCGAGCCCGACCATGGCGAAATGCATCGAGGAAATCATCCTCCCGCGCCAGATGGCGGCGGAGTGAGCGCGATGGAGGCGGGTTTCTTCTCGACGGATTTCGGCATTCTCGTTCTCACCCTGCTGCGCACGCTGGCGCTGCTGGTGCCGCTGCTGATCGGTGTCGCGTATCTCACCTATGCGGAGCGCAAGGTGCTGGCGGCCATGCAACTGCGCAAGGGACCGAACGTGGTCGGCCCGTTCGGGCTGTGGCAGCCCTTCGCGGACGCGATCAAGATGCTGTTCAAGGAGACCATCATTCCGGACGGCGCCAACCGGATGCTGTTCCTGTTCGCGCCGATGATCACCTTCGGGCTCGCGATCATCGCCTGGGCGGTGATTCCGGTGAACGACCACTGGGGGATCGCGGACATCAATGTCGGACTGCTCTACCTGTTCGCGATTTCCTCGCTTGGCGTCTATGGCGTGATCATCGCGGGCTGGGCGAGCAACTCGAAATTCGCCTTTCTCGGCGCCATGCGCAGCGCGGCGCAGATGGTGAGCTATGAGGTCTCGATCGGCATCGTCATCCTCTCGGTGCTGGTCTGCGTCGGCAGTCTCAACCTGAATGACATCGTGACGGCGCAGCGGCATATCTGGTTCGCGATCCCGCTGCTGCCGATGCTGGTAGTGTTCTTCATCTCGGGCCTCGCCGAGACGAACCGCGCGCCGTTCGACCTGCCGGAAGGCGAGAGCGAGATCGTCGCCGGGTTCTTCGTCGAATACAGCGCGATGAGCTTCGCGCTGTTCTTCCTCGGCGAATACGCGAACATGATCCTGATGAGCGGGATGACGACCATCCTCTTCCTCGGCGGCTGGCTCTCGCCGATCCCGATCGCGCCGTTCACCTGGATCCCCGGACCGGTCTGGTTCCTGCTCAAGGTCATGATGTGCCTGTTCGTTTTCCTCTGGGTGCGCGCGACGCTGCCGCGCTACCGATACGACCAGCTGATGCAACTTGGCTGGAAGGTGTTCCTGCCGTTTTCGCTCGGCTGGCTGGTGCTGACGGCGAGCGTTCTCGAAATTTTCGGCTGGTTGCCGCATGCGTGACCGGGAGATCGGATGATGGCCAGACTTGATCGCATCGCGCACCGCTTCCTGCTGCTGGAGATTCTCTCCGGCCTGCGGCTGACCCTGCGTTATTTCTTCACGCGCAAGGCGACGCTGAACTACCCGTTCGAGAAGAACGCGATCAGCCCGCGTTTCAAGGGCGAACACGCGCTGCGCCGGTATCCGAACGGCGAGGAACGCTGCATCGCCTGCAAGCTGTGCGAGGCGATCTGCCCCGCGCAGGCGATCACGATCGAGGCGGAACCGCGCGAGGACGGCTCGCGCCGGACCACGCGCTACGACATCGACATGACAAAGTGCATCTATTGCGGCCTCTGCGAGGAAGCCTGCCCGGTCGATGCGATCGTCGAAGGACCGAACTTCGAATTCGCGACCGAGACGCGCGAGGAGCTGATGTATGACAAGGAAAGACTGCTCGCGAACGGCGACCGCTGGGAAAGCGAACTGGCCAAGCGCCTCGAACTCGACGCGCCTTACCGGTAACGCGCCATGATCGTCACGCTCGCATTCTACGTCTTCGCCGCGATCCTGCTGCTCTCGGCCTGCATGGTGATCACCGCGCGCAATCCGGTGCATTCTGTGCTGTTCCTCATCCTCGCCTTCATCAACGCGGGCGCGCTGTTCGTGCTCGCCGGCGCCGAATTCCTGGCGATGGTGCTTGTGATCGTCTATGTCGGCGCGGTTGCCGTGCTGTTCCTCTTCGTCGTGATGATGCTCGACGTCGATTTTGCGGCGCTACGTGAGGGCTTCCAGCGCTACGCGCCCCTCGGCCTGCTGATCGGGTTCATCCTGATGGTGGAAATCGGCGCCGTCGCCATCGGCTGGACCATCACCCCCGCCGCCCATCTCGCCAGCCAGGTGCCGATGCCGGCGCATCTTTCGAACACCGCGGCACTCGGCGACCTGATCTACACCCGTTACATGTTCGCCTTCGAACTGGTGGCGCTGCTGCTCCTCGTGGCGATGATCGGGGCGATCGTGCTGACCCATTCGGGCGAGCGCCGCTCGCGCCGTCAGGACATCTCGACGCAGCATCAGCGGCCGATCGACGAGACGCTGACGATGGTCAAACTCGGCATCGGCAAGGGAGCGAAGCAGATGACACAGGCAGCGCCCGCGAAACGGGAGACGATCCGATGAGCGCGGTCGGGCTCGGGCCCTATCTCGTCGTCGCCGGCCTGCTGCTGGTGATCGGGATTTTCGGGATCTTCCTCAACCGGAAGAACATCATCGTCATCATGATGTCGATCGAGCTGATCCTGCTCGCCGCCAACATCAATTTCGTCGCCTTCTCCTCGGCGCTGCACGACATGGCGGGGCAGGTCTTCACCATGTTCGTGCTCTCGGTCGCGGCGGCGGAGGCTGCGATCGGGCTGGCGATCCTGGTCGTGTATTTCCGCAACCGCGGCTCGATCGAAGTCGAAGACGTCACGCTGATGAAGGGCTGAGCCGACATGCTGCTTGCCATTGCCGTTCTCGCGCCGCTGGCCGGCGCGCTGCTCGCCGGGCTCGCGCGCCCCACCCTCGGCCGCGCTCCGGCCGTCGGGCTCAGCGTCGCCTCGCTGGTCATCGCCGCCATCGCCGCGATCGGCACGGTCTACCGCCATCTCGTGCTCGGGGCGGCGGACCATCTCGTCGTGCTCGGGCAATGGATTTCGGTCGGCACCTTCGCGCCGCAATGGGCGCTGCGGATGGACACGCTGTCGCTCGTAATGGTGGGCATGGTCTGCGTGGTTTCGGCGCTGATCCATGTCTACAGCATCGGATACATGGCGGAGGATCGCACCGAGCCGCGCTTCTTCGTCTACATCTCTCTATTCACCTTCGCGATGCTGATGCTCGCCACGGCGAACAACCTGCTCCAGCTGTTCTTCGGCTGGGAAGGTGTTGGCCTGATGTCCTACCTGCTGATCGGCTACTGGTACGACCGCGCCAGCGCCAACGAGGCGGCGATCAAGGCCTTCATCGTCAACCGGGTGGGTGACCTGTTCTTCGCGGTCGGTATCGCGTTGACCTGGTATGAGTTCGGCAGCGTCAATTTCGATACGATCTTCGCCGGCGTGGCCAAGGTCGCGCCACACGCCTACCATCTGTTCGGCACCGATATGCCGGTGCTCGAGGTGATCTCGATCCTTCTCTTCATCGGCGCGATGGGCAAGTCCGCCCAGTTGTTCCTGCACACCTGGCTGCCGGACGCGATGGAAGGCCCGACGCCGATTTCCGCCCTCATCCATGCCGCGACGATGGTGACCGCCGGCGTGTTCATGACCGCGCGGATGTCCCCGGTCATCGACGCGGCTCCCGTTGCCCTCGCGCTGATCACGGTAATCGGCGGCTTCACCGCCTTCTTCGCGGCAACGATCGGCTGCGTGCAGAACGACATCAAGCGCATCATCGCGTACTCGACCTGCTCGCAACTCGGCTACATGTTCCTCGCGGTCGGCGTGGGGGCGGCGCCGATCGGCATCTTCCACCTGATCAACCATGCCTTCTTCAAGGCGCTGCTGTTCCTGGGCGCCGGTTCGGTGATCCACGCGCTGGCCGACGAGCAGGATGTGCGCAAGATGGGCGGCCTGTGGCGCAAGCTGCCGGTCACCTATGTCACGATGTGGGCGGGAAGCCTGGCGCTGGTCGCGATCCCGCCGTTCTCGGGTTACTTCTCGAAGGATGCGATCCTGTCGGCCGCCTTTGCCGCACATTCGCACACGGCGGTGTTCGGCTGGCTCTGTGGCACGCTCGGCGCCGGTCTGACCGCCTTCTACACGGTGCGGTTGATGCTGCTCACCTTCCACGGCAAGCCGCGCGCCTCCAGCGAGACACTGGCCCACGCGCATGAAAGCCCGCTGGTGATGCTGTTGCCGCTGGTCGTGCTGGCCATCGGGGCGCTGACGACCGGCTTCCTGCTCGGGCCGACCTTCATCGGGGCACATTTCGCGAATTTCTGGGGGTCCAGCATCGCCTTGCCGCATGGTGGCGCGGTGATGGCGGCGCGCAACACGATTCCGGCCTGGGCGGAGAAGATGCCGCTGCTGCTGGCGATTGCCGGGATCGGCATCGCCTACTGGTTCTACGAGCTCGCTCCGGCGCTGCCGGCGCGGCTGGCCGAGGCCTGGCCCGGGCTCCACGCGTTCCTGCTCAACAAATGGTATTTCGACGAGTTGTATGACGCGATCTTCGTCCGCCCGGCGCTGCGCATCGCGCGCGCGATCTGGCGGATCGGCGATGAGGAGATGATCGACGGCGTGCCGGAAGGCCTGGCGCGGCTGACCGGCGATGCCTCCGGCGTTGCCAGCCGGCTGCAGAGCGGATCGATCGCGGTTTACGGGTTCGTCATGCTGGTCGGGTTGATGGTGCTGGTGACCGTTTTCTTGGTCGCGCGGTGAGGGGGAGCGGCACATGAATTTCCATCTTCTCTCGCTGATGACCTGGCTGCCGCTCGCCGGCGCCGTGCTGACGTATTTCACCGGCGACTCGGCCAACCCGGCCACCGCCCGCAATGCGCGCTGGATCGCGCTGTGGACCAGCCTGCTCGTGCTCGTGCTCGCGGTGGTGATGGTCGTCGGCTTCAATCCGTCAGTGCATGGGTTCCAGTTCGTCGACTCTGCCGAATGGATCCCGGCCTACGGCATCGGCTATAGGATGGGCGTTGACGGCATCAGCCTGTTCTTCGTCGCCCTCAGCGCGCTGCTGACGCCGGTCGCTGTATTGGCGAGTTGGCGCGAGAGCCGGCGCGTGCGCGACTACATGGCCGCCTTCCTGCTGCTCGAGACCATGACGATCGGCATGTTCTCGGCCCTCGATTTCCTGCTGTTCTACATCTTCTTCGAGGGCGTGCTGATCCCGATGTATCTCATCATCGGCGTCTGGGGCGGGGAGCGGCGGATTCATGCCGCGGTGAAGTTCTTCCTCTTCACCCTCGCGGGCTCGCTGCCGATGCTGCTCGCCCTGGTCTGGATGTGGCACCACGCCGGCACGACCGACATGGTGCAGCTCATGCACACCGCGATCGCCCCGACCACGCAGGACTGGCTGTTCGTCGCCTTCCTGCTCTCCTTCGGCGTGAAGGCGGCGGTCTGGCCGATGCATACGTGGCTGCCCGACGCCTATGGCGAGGCGCCGCTGCCCGGCACGATCATGCTGGCCGCGGTGCTCTCGAAAATGGGGGCCTACGGTTTCCTGCGCTTCTCGCTGCCGATGCTGCCGCAGGCAACGGCCTATTTCGAGCCGTTCATGTTCGCGCTCGGTATCATCGGCATCGTCTACATTTCCTTCGCCGCCTTGGCGCAGACCGACATCAAGCGCATGATCGCCTATTCGTCGGTCGCGCATATGGGGCTGATCGTGGTCGGCATCTTCACCGTCACCGTCGCCGGGATCGAGGGCGCGCTGTTCCAGATGGTGTCGCACGGGCTCGTCATTGCCGCATTGTTCCTCTGTGTCGGCATCCTGCTGGCGCGCGGCCATTCGCTGCGGCTCGACCAGCTTGGCGGTCTGGCCTCGCGCATGCCGGTCTACGCCACCTTCCTGATGCTGTTCGTGATGGCGAATGTCGGCCTGCCCGGCACATCCGGCTTCGTCGGCGAGATCCTGGTCATGATCGGCGCGATCCAGGCGAATTTCTGGGTCGCCCTGCTTGTCGGCTCCGGCATGATCCTGAGCGTGATGTACATGCTGGTGATGATCCGCCGCGTGCTGTTCGACAAGGCGCGCAGCGTCGCCAACGCGGTGATGGCCGATATCGGGCCGCGCGAATGGCTCATGTTGGCGCCGCTGGCGGTGCTGGTCATCGTGCTCGGCTTCGTGCCCGGCGGCCTGACCCATATCTTTGACGGCGCGGTGCAGGACCTTGTCCATGCCCATGTCGCCGCCCTGTCGTCCGGCGCGCATGCCCGGCTGGCCATGATCAAGCAGTGAGCGAGGCAATGTCGACGTTCTATACCGTGCTGCCCATCCTGTTCCTCGCCATCGCGGGGATGATCATGCTGATGTCCGGCGTCTTCACCGACCGCGACCACAGTTTCGCGATCACCGCAGCATCGATCGTGGTGCTCGCGATTGCCGCCCGGCTGCTGGTCGCGGCGCCTGGCGGGACGATCTTTCACGGTCTCTACCAGACCAATGATTTCACCCGCTTCGCCGACGTGCTGGTGGCGCTGGGGGCGATCGGCGCACTCGCGCTCTCGGTCACGTTCAACCGCAATATCGGCATCACCCGCTTCGAGTTTCCGGTGCTCGTCCTCTTCGCGGTGACGGGCATGGTGGTTCTGGTCTCGGCGAGCGACCTGATCACGCTTTACATCGGCTTCGAGATCCAGTCGCTTGCGCTCTACGTGCTGGCGGCCTTCGCGCGGCACAATCTGCGCTCCTCGGAAGCGGGGCTGAAATATTTCGTGCTGGGCGCGCTGTCGTCTGGGCTGCTGCTCTACGGAATCTCGCTGGTCTACGGCTTCGCCGGAACCACGAATTTCGCCGGGATCGCCCACGCGCTCGCCGGCCATCCGACTGCGGCGGTGGGCTCGACGATCGGCCTCGTCTTCGTTCTCGTCGGCCTCGCCTTCAAGATTTCCGCTGCACCGTTCCATATGTGGACGCCCGACGTCTATGAGGGTGCGCCGACCTCGGTGACGGCCTTCTTCGCCACCGCGCCGAAAATTGCCGTCTTTGCGCTGCTGCTGCGGGTGATGCTGGGGCCGTTCGGGCCCGTGCTCGGGCAGTGGCGCGACCTCGTGCAGATCATCGCCGCGGCTTCGATGGTGATCGGCGCCATCGGCGCGATCCGGCAGACCAGCATCAAGCGCCTGATGGGCTATTCCTCGATCGGCCACATGGGTTACGCGCTGATGGGCCTTGCCGCCGGCACCGCCGCCGGGGTCAGCGGCGCGTTGATCTATCTCGCCATCTATCTCGTGATGTCGCTCGGCACCTTCGGGTGCATCATCGCGATGAGCCGTGGCCGCCAGCCGGTCGAGCGAATCGCCGATCTCGCCGGCATGGCCTCGGACGATCCGCGTTTTGCCTTCGTGCTCGCGGTCATGATGTGGTCGATGGCCGGCATTCCGCCGCTCGCGGGCTTTTTCGGCAAATTCTATGTCTTTGCCGCCGCGATCAATGCGGGGCTCGGCCCGCTCGCCGTGCTCGGCATCATCACCAGCGTGATCGCGGCCTTCTATTATCTGCGCGTCATCAAGGTGATGTATTTCGACGCCGGCGAACCGGGGCTCGACCGGCGCAGCGCCGGCGTCAGCCTCGTGATGGGGGCGGCCGCAGCGTTCACGGTGCTGTTCGTCTTCCATCCGTCGACGCTGACGACCCTGTCGACCATGGCGGCCCACGCGCTGATGACGAGCCAGGGATTTTGACAGCCGACCGCGCGCCCTGGCGGATCGAACACTACGACACGCTTGGCTCGACCTCGGATTTCTGCGCAAGACGCGCGGCTGAGGGAGAGCCCGAGCGGCTGATGGTCGTCGCGGCGCGGCAGACCGCGGGGCGAGGGCGCGCGGGACGGGCCTGGGAGTCGCCGGCAGGCAATTTCTGCGGCTCCGCCCTGCTGCGCCCGCGCGTTCCGGCGGGGCAGGGAGGATGGTTCGCGCTGCTCGCCGGCCTCGCGCTGATCGAGGTGCTCGATCCCGCGCTGCCGGCACCCGGCGCAGTCATGCTCAAATGGCCGAACGACCTGATGGCGGGCGCCGCCAAGCTCGCCGGCATCCTGCTGGATGCGACAATCGAAAACGGGATGATTACCGCGATGATCGTCGGCGTCGGCGTCAATCTGGCCGAGGCGCCGCCGGTGCCGGGTCGGGTAACGACGAGCCTTGCTGCGCTGGGTGGCGCGATGACGCCGGAGGCGCTGGCGCCGGCATTCTGCGCGCGGCTCGACCACTGGCTCGACGTTCTGGCGTCGGGCGCCGCGCCGCTGCGCGCCGCCTGGATGTGTCGGGCGCACCCCGAAGGCACGGCGATCACCGTCGATGGCGGGCGGCGTTCGGGCATCTATGCCGGGCTCGACGATGACGGCGCGCTGCTCCTCCGTGAAGGCGACCGGGTCACCGCATTGCGCGGCGGTGACGTCGCCCTGATCTGATCGCGCAGCAGGGCCTTGGGCATGAAACTGGTCATCGACGCGGGCAACACCAACATCGTCTTCGCGGTGCATGACGGGGCGCGCTGGCGCGGCACCTGGCGCATCGCGACCGACGCGCAGCGCACGTCCGACGAATATGGCGTCTGGCTCACCGTCCTGCTTGACCGGGCCGGAATTGCCGCCGGGGGGATCGATGGCGCGGTGATCGGCACCGTGGTGCCGGCCGCGCTCTACCATCTGCGCCGGCTCTGCCGCGACTGGTTCAGCCTGGAGCCGCTGATCGCGCGTGCCGAACTCGACTGGGGCTTTGCGATCGAGATGGACAATCCGGCCGAAATCGGTGCGGATCGCCTTCTCAACGCGTTGGCTGCCCATCATGGCTACGGTGGCCCGCTCATCGTGATCGATTTCGGCACCGCGACGACGTTCGACGTGGTGAACGGCGACGGCGCCTATGTCGGCGGCGTGATCGCGCCGGGGATCAATCTCTCGGTCGAGGCGCTGCACCAGGCCGCGGCTCGCCTGCCGCGAATCGGCATCGGCCGGCCGCAGCTTGTGATCGGCAAGTCGACCATTCCCGCCATGCGCTCGGGCATCTATTGGGGATATGTGGGGCTGGTCGAGGGACTCATCGCGCGGATCGAGGCGGATTTCGGGGCGCCGATGAAAACGATCGCGACCGGGGGGCTTGCGCCGCTGATCGCCGAGGGCACGTCCCGGATCGAACACACCGACCCCGACCTCACGCTCGAGGGGCTGCGCCTGCTGGCCCTGCGCAACCCGGCCCCCGTGCTGCGCCCGCGCGAGGCCGAACACGAATGAACGAGAACGAAGCGACTGAAAACAAGGTGACTTCATGAACGAGATCAGCAAGGGGCTGAGTTTCACCCCGCTCGGCGGCACCGGCGAGATCGGCATGAACCTGAACGTCTACGGGCTGGATGGTGATCTGCTGGTGGTCGATTGCGGCATGGGCTTCGCCGGACCAGAGGCGCCCGAAGCGGAGTTGCTGGTGCCCGACCCGGCGTTTCTGGCTGCCAACCGGGACCGCATCGCCGGCCTGGTTATCACCCATGCGCACGAGGACCATATCGGCGGCATCGCGCGGATCTGGGACGCGCTGCGCTGCCCGGTCTACGCAACGCCCTTCGCCGCGGCGCTGATCCGCTACCGGCTCGGCGAGGCCGGGCTGCTGCGCAGCGTGCGCATCACCGAAATCCAGCCTGGCGCGGCCTTCGAGGTTGGCCCCTTTGCGCTGCGCTATATCCGCATGTCGCACTCAACGCCGGAGTCGCAGGCACTCGTCCTCACCACGAAATACGGCACCGTGCTGCATACGGGTGACTGGAAACTCGATCCGGAGCCGCTGATCGGCCCACCGACCGACGAGGCGGCGCTCGAGGCGCTGGGCGATGCGGGCGTGCTGGCGATGATCTGCGATTCGACCAATGCGCTGGTCGAGGGGCATTCCGGCTCGGAAGCGACCGTGCGACGCAGCCTGACGAGCCTGATCGCGGGGCTGCGCGGTCGCATCGTCGTCACCTGTTTCGCGAGCAACATCGCCCGGATCGATACGGTGGTGAAGGCCGCCGCCGCCGCCGGCCGGCATGTCGCGCTGGTGGGACGCAGCCTCGGCAAATATGTCGAGGCGGCGCAGGAAGCGGGCTATCTCGCCGACCTGCCGGATTTCGTTCCCGAGGACGAGGTCGGCGCCATTCCGGATGACAGCCTGCTGATCCTCGCCACCGGCAGCCAGGGCGAGAAGCGCTCGGCGCTGGCGCGGATCGCCGCCGATACGCATCGCAACGTCGCGCTGGGCGAGGGCGATACCGTGATCTTCTCCGCCCGCGTGATCCCCGGCAACGAACGGGCGATCGGCGCGGTGCAGGACGAGTTGGTCCGCGCCGGCGTGAACGTGATGACCGACGACGATCACATGGTGCATGTCTCCGGCCATCCGGCCCGCGACGAACTGCGCCGGCTCTACCGTCTGGTCCGTCCGAAATATCTGGTGCCGACCCATGGCGAATGGCGCCACATGGCGGCGCAGGCCGATCTGGCCGAGGCGGCCGGCATTAGCACGTTCCTTCTGGAGGATGGCGATGTGCTGCGCCTCGCGCCCGAACCGCCGCAGGTGGTCGACAGCGTTCCGGTCGGCCGGCTCGCGGTGGACGGAGACCGGCTGGTTCCGATGCAGGGCGGCGTAATGGCCGCGCGACGGCGGATGATGCTCAACGGCGTCGTGGTCGCCAGCATCGCGGTCGACCGCGCCGGCAAGGTGAAGGGCGGGGCGCAGATCGCCGCGCCAGGCCTGTTCGAAGCCGATGATCATGCGCTCGGCGCGCTGGCCGAAGACTTTGTCGCAACCTTCGAGGACCTGCCGGCCAACCTGCGGACCGACCGGAATGCGGTGAAGGAGGCAGCGCAAGCGGCCCTGCGCCGCGCGCTCGGGCGGCGTTTCGGCAAACGGCCGATGGTCGAGGTGCATGTCCTGCACATATGATGATTATTTTATAGTCAAATGTTCTTTTTCATTTCGATACAGATGAAAATTTTAGCAATATATGTCCAAATCCGTCATTTTCTTGTGCATAGGCGCGTGAATTCGCTTTACGCCCGGCATGCCGCAATGCAGTATCGTGTGCAGAGCGGAGATTGGTTCTTCGCTCTGCCGTGTGACTGGCGTTTCCTCCCTGAACTTGGCCCGCTGGCCCTGTGGCCGGCGGGTTTTTTTCCGTCCATGATCGGCCGCCGATGATGGGACGCGGCGAACTGACCGATCTGACCTCGTGCCGCGCGCTCTTCGCGCTCTGGGTCTTTGCCTATCACGTCAATCTGCAGGTGGAGTACGCGCACTGGCTCGGCCCGTTCGCGCCGGTCGTGGAACACGGTTATCTCGGCGTCGACGGCTTTTTCATTCTCTCCGGTCTGATTCTCACTCGGGTCGATGCCGACACGCCCTTCACCGTGCGCGGGGCCTTGCGGTTCTGGGGAAAGCGGCTGGCGCGGATCTATCCGGTGCATATCGCGGTAATCGCGCTGCTCGGCGGGCTGTTCCTTGCCGGTATCGCGGCCGGCATCCCCCCGCGCGAGCCGGCCCGCTTCGCGGGCTTCGCACTGCTCTGCCATCTCGCCCTCGTTCAGGGCTGGGGGACGCTTGATCACTGGGCGTGGAACTATCCCTCCTGGTCGATCAGCAGCGAATGGGCCGGTTATCTGCTGTTTCCGCTGCTGATCGCGTGCTACCGCGTCTTCTACAAGGGGGCGCTGGCGATCTCTCTGCCGCTCTGTTTCAGCATTCTCGCCACGGTCGCCGATATCCATGGCGGGCTGAACCTGACCTTCGGCGGCTCGTTGCTGCGCTTCTTTCCGGAATTCATCGCCGGAATGGCGACAACGGCGTTCATCCCCTTCATCGCCGACGAGGCGCCGAACCGCATCATCGCGCTTGCCGGCGCAGCGTTGGCGGTCGCCTTCGCCGCGACCGGGCACGACGCGATGACCGTGCTCGGCCTCTGGCTGATGCTTTATGGCCTCGCCATGCAGGGAGATGCCGAACGGCCGGCGAGCATCGGCGCCATCCGCCCGCTGCGCGCCATGGGCGTGATATCCTATGCGTTCTACATGAGTTTTGCGCCGGCCGAACTCCTCACCACGCAGTTTTTCCGGCATCTGGGCATCGCGCGCGCGGCCGCGCCGCTGGCGGTCGCCTCCATGCTTGCGGCGCTCACGCTCGGCCTTGCCGTGCTGCTGCACGTGCTCATCGAGAAGCCCGCGCGCATCGCCCTCAACCGCCGCTTCGATCCGTCCCGCGCCGCGGCTCTGGCCGCGGGCAGCGTGGCGCTGTAATCAGGCGACCGACCCAACCGATCAGGACCCATCATGCGCCTTTCCCGCTCGCTCATTCCCACCCTCAAGGAAACGCCCGCCGAAGCGCAGATCGTCTCGCACCGGCTGATGCTGCGCGCCGGGCTGATCCGCCAGCAATCGGCCGGAATCTACGCCTGGCTGCCGGCGGGGCTGCGGGTGCTGCACAACATCGCCAATATCGTCCGCGAGGAACAGGCGCGCGCCGGCTCCCAGGAAATCCTGATGCCGACGATCCAGTCCGCCGAGCTATGGCGCGAAAGCGGGCGCTACGACGCTTATGGCCCGGAAATGCTGCGCATCCGCGACCGTCATGATCGCGAGATGCTCTACGGCCCGACCAACGAGGAAATGCTCACCGCGATCATGCGCGATTCGGTGCAGTCCTACCGCGACCTGCCGCAGATGCTCTACCAGATCCAGTGGAAATTCCGCGACGAGGTCCGCCCGCGCTTCGGCGTGCTGCGCGGCCGCGAATTCTACATGAAGGACGGCTACAGCTTCGATCTCGACTATGAAGGCGCGGTCGAAAGCTATCGGCGGATGATGCTGGCCTATATGCGCACCTTCAAGCGCATGGGCGTGCGCGCGGTGCCGATGCGCGCCGATACCGGCCCGATCGGCGGCAATCTCTCGCACGAATTCCACATTCTGGCGCCGACCGGCGAGAGCGGCGTGTTCTACGATTCGAGCTTCGAGACGATCGAGCTCGGCGACGATGCCTACGACTACGAGGCCCGCGCCGATCTCGACGCGTTTTTCGACCGCATGACCTCGCTTTACGCCGCGACCGACGAGAAGCACGACGAGGCCGCCTGGGCGAAGGTGCCCGAGGATCGCCGCCGCGAGGGCAGGGGGATCGAGGTCGGCCAGATCTTCTATTTCGGCACCAAATACAGCCAGGCGATGAATTTCACCGTGGTCGGGCCGGACGGTGCGCGCCTGCACCCCGAAATGGGCAGCTACGGCATCGGCGTCTCGCGGTTGACCGGCGCGATCATCGAGGCGAGCCATGACGAAGCGGGGATCATCTGGCCCGACGCGATCGCGCCGTTCCGTGCCTCGATCCTCAACCTCCGCCAGGGCGATCAGGTGACCGACGCGCTGTGCGAGCGGATCTACGACGCCCTCGGCCGCGATGCGCTCTATGACGACCGCGAGGCCCGCGCCGGCGAGAAATTCGCCGATGCCGACCTGATGGGCCATCCTTGGCAGGTCATCGTCGGCCCGCGCGGCGCGGCGAAGGGCCAGGTCGAGCTCAAGCACCGCCGCACCGGCGAGCGCGCCGAACTCGACATCGAGTCGGCACTCGCGAAAGTGCGCGTCTGATGTTCTCCGCCTTCGAGCGCCGGGTCGCCTTCCGTTACCTGCGCGCCCGCAAGGGTGAGCGGTTCGTCTCGATCATCGCCATCTTCTCGCTGGTCGGCATCGCCCTCGGGGTGGCGACGCTGATCATCGTGATGAGCGTGATGAACGGATTCCGCCAGGAATTGCTGGCGCAGATCCTCGGCCTCAACGGCGATATCGGTGTCTACGGCGCCGGCCACAACATCACCCAATACGACGCCGCGGCCGGGCGGCTCGAAAAGATCCCGGGCGTGATCAGCGCCATCCCGATCGTGCAGGGCGAGGTGCTGATGACCGGGCCGCATGGCGGCGCGATCGGCGGGGTGGCGCGGGGCATCCAGCCGGACGGGCTGGCGAAGCTGCGGACCGTTTCGCGGCATATCGTCGCCGGCTCACTGAAGGATTTCACCGGCCGCAACATCGCGGTCGGCGCCGGCGTGGCCAGCCAGCTCGGCATTTCGCTCGGCGGCACCATCACCCTCGTGCTGCCGCAGGGCGATGCCACCATCATCGGCACCATTCCGCGCATCCAGAGCTTTCATGTCAGCGCGATCTTCCGCACCGGCATGGCGCAATACGATTCGAGCTTCGTGTTCCTGCCGCTCACCTCGGCGCAGACGCTGTTCCGCGCAAAGGATGCCGCGACGCAGATCCAGCTTTTCGTGAAAAACCCCGACAATACCGGCCCGATCAAGGCGGCCATCCCGAAGGTGATGGGCAGCGCGCCGGTCAACGTGGTGGACTGGCAGGACAGCAACAACGCCTTCTTCGCGGCGGTCAATGTCGAGCGGAACGTGATGTTCCTGATCCTCACGCTGATCATCGTCGTTGCCGTGTTCAACGTGGTGTCCTCGATGATCATGATGGTGAAGGACAAGACCGCCGACATCGCCATCCTGCGCACGATGGGGGCGACTTCGGGCTCGATCATGCGGATCTTCTTCATGGTCGGCGCCTCGGTCGGCGTGATCGGCACGATCGCGGGTTTCGGCCTCGGCGTCGTCTTCTGCGCGCATATCGAGCAGATCAGGCAGTTCGTGCAGGGGCTGACCGGCACGCAGCTCTTCAACCCCACGGTCTATTACCTTGAATCCCTGCCGGCGAAGCTGGTCTGGAGCCAGGTGATCGAGGTCGTGGTGATCGCCATCGGCCTGTCCTTCGTCGCCACGCTCTATCCAAGCTGGCGGGCGGCGCGAACCGATCCGGTGGAGGCGCTGCGCCATGAGTGAGGTTCTGAAACTCGAAGGTGTTGTCCGCACCTTTCACAGCGAGGGCGAGGATCTGCACATCCTGCGCGGCGCCAATCTCTCGCTGCGCAGCGGCGAGATCGTCGCGCTGGTCGCCCCCTCCGGTTCCGGCAAATCCACCCTGCTCCATCTCGCCGGGCTTCTCGAAAAGCCGGATGGCGGCACCATCCGCATCGGCGGGATCGATACCGCGCGCCTTTCAGATTCCGAAAAGACCACGCTGCGCCTTAATGAAATCGGCTTCGTCTACCAGGCGCATCATCTGCTGGCCGAATTCACGGCGCTGGAAAACGCAGCCCTGCCGCAGCTCATCGCCGGAAGCACCCGCAAGGATGCCGAGGCCCGCGCCGCCCATCTGCTCGATGCGTTCGGCCTCGCCGCGCGCGCGCATCATCTGCCCGGCAAGCTCTCGGGCGGCGAGCGTCAGCGCGTTGCCATCGCGCGCGCCATGGCGAACGCGCCGAAGCTCCTGCTCGCCGACGAACCGACCGGCAATCTCGACGTCGCCACCGCCGATCTCGTGTTTGCCGAATTGCTGCGGGTAGTGCGGCACGAAAACATCGCGGCGCTGATCGCCACCCACAACCCCGATCTTGCCGCGCGCATGGATCGCGTGGTCATGCTGCGCGATGGCCATCTCGTGGATGGCTGAACAACAAGGGGAGACTCCGTCGATGGCAGAACTCGACAGTAGCGCCGCCACAGCGCTTGAACTCATCCGTGCCGCGGGCCGCCCGCCGGCCGACCAGCTGAGCCCGGCCGAAGCGCGGATCGGTTATCTGCAGGCGCGCGGCGCCCTTTCGCCGCAGCCGCCAGCGATCACGCATGTGGGCGATCTTGACGCCCAGGGCCGCAACGGCGCCATTCCGCTTCGCCTTTATCGCGATGGGGATGATGAAGCGGCGCGCGGCTGTCTCGTCTATTTCCATGGTGGTGGCTGGGTGATCGGTGATCGCGACACGCATGATGTCGTCTGCCGGCAGATCGCGCAGCGCAGCCGCGCAGTGGTGATTTCCGTCGATTACCGGCTCGGCCCCGAGCACAAATTCCCCGCCGCCGTCGAGGATGCGATCGACGCCACCGCCTGGGTCGCCAAGCACGCCGATGAACTCGGCATCGATGCGAAGCGCCTCGCCGTCGGCGGCGACAGCGCGGGCGGCAACCTCGCCGCCGTCGTCGCGATCGATGCGCGCGACAATGCCGGCCCCGCCATCGCGATGCAGGCGCTGGTCTATCCCTCGACCGACATGCTCGGCTCGACCGAAAGTCACGAGGCCTTCGCCGAGAACTACATGCTGACGAAGTCGATGATGACCTATTTCCGCGCCCACTACCTGCGCTCGGCGGATGACAAGGCGGACTGGCGCGCCTCGCCGATGCGCGCTGCGCGGCATGACGGGCTGCCGCCGGCCCTGGTCATCACCGCCGGCTTCGATCCGCTGCGCGACGAGGGCGAGGCCTATGCGCGGCGGCTCGCGGAACGCGGCGTTGCGGTCACACTGCGGCGCTTTCCGGGGCAGATCCACGGCTTCCTGACGATGGGCCGAGTGATTCCCGAAGCCGGCGAGGCGGTTGACGAAATCGTCGCGACGATGGCGGCCCGTGGCGTCTGACGGAACCGAGAGGCCGCGCGGACGCTGGCGCGGCCTCGTCTTCCGCGGCTACGACATCGCGGTGGACGCGGTGATCCTCGGCGTCATCCCGCTGATGCTCGTCGCCCTCGCCTTCGCCTTTCTCGAGGCGGTTGCCAGCACGATCCATCTCTTTCCGGATTTCCGGCCACAGACGATGGACACCTTCACCCTGCGGGTGCTGGTGGAGCAGATTCTCGACGTCGTCATCCTCATCGAGCTGTTCAACACCTTCATGGATTATGCCCGCACGAGGCGCATCCGGCTGTCGACGCTGCTCGACGTGACGATCGTCTTTTCCCTCCGTGAGGTGCTGATCAAGCTCTACGGCCAGAAATTCTCGGCGGAAGACATCATCACGCTGGTCGTCGTCATCATCGTGCTGGTCATCGCGCGCAGCATCACGATGAGGTTTTCCCCTCATCCGCCGTCTCGCGCCTGAGTTCGAGGTCGAGCCATTCGGCCTCGAGCGCGGCGAGCCGCTCCTGGAGTCCGCCTACCGTTTCACTGGCCTTGCGGAACCCATCGGCGTCGCGGGTGAAGAAATCGGGGTCGGCGAGGCGGGCCTCGTGCCGGGCGATGCCGGCCTGAAGCGTTTCCATCTCGCTTTCGAGTTCCTTGAGCCGGTGACGGTCGCGGAAGGAAAACGCCGAGGCCGCGGCCTTGGGTTTCGGCGGCGGCGCGGCCGGCTTGCGCGGCCCTGCCTCGCGCGTTTCACGCGGGCCGCGCTGGGCCAGCATGTCCGCATAGCCGCCGGCATACTCCACCCACCGCCCGTCGCCCTCCGCCGCGAGCGTGGAGGTCGCGACGCGGTCGAGAAAGTCGCGGTCATGGCTGACCAGCAGCACCGTGCCGGCATAGTCCGACAGCATATCCTGCAGGATGTCGAGCGTTTCGAGATCGAGATCGTTGGTTGGTTCGTCGAGGATCAGCAGGTTCGACGGCCGTGCCATCGCGCAGGCCAGCAGCAGCCGGCCACGCTCGCCGCCCGACAGCGTGCCGACCGGCGTGCGCGCCTGTTCGGGGCGGAACAGGAAATCCTTCATGTAGCCGACGACATGGCGAAACTGCCCGCCGACCTCGACCATGTCGCTTCCCCCGCCGGTCAGCGTGTCGGCGAGGGTGCGGGCCGGGTCGAGGGCTGCGCGCTGCTGATCGAGGGTCGCCACGGCAAGGTTGGTGCCCTGGGTGATCGTGCCTGAGTCCGGCTCGATCTGCCCGGTCAGCAGCCGCAGCAGGGTGGTCTTGCCGGCACCGTTCGGCCCGACGATGCCAAGCCGGTCGCCACGCAGTACCCGCAGCGTCAGGTCGCGGATCACGCAGCGCTCGCCGAATGTTTTCGAGACGTGCTCGGCATCGACGACGATCTTGCCGGATAGTGCGGCGGCACTTGTCGTCACGTTCATCTCCCGCGCCTCGCGTCGCTCCTCGCGCTTGCGCGCGCGCAGGGCGGCGAGTTCGGCAACACGGCGGACATTGCGCTTGCGCCGCGCCGTCACGCCGTAGCGCATCCAGTCCTCCTCCCGCGCGATGGCGCGGGAGAGCTTCTGCGCGTCACGCTCCTCCTGTTCGAACACCTCGTCGCGCCAGGCCTCGAAATGCGAGAAGCCGCGATCGATCCGGCTGGTGCGGCCGCGATCGAGCCAGACGATGCTGCGCGTCACCGTCTCCAGCAGCCGCCGGTCATGGCTGATCAACACGATGCCGGCGCGCGAGGCCTTCAACTCGGCCTCCAGCCATTCGATCGCCGGCAGGTCGAGATGGTTCGTCGGCTCGTCGAGCAGCAGCACATCGGGCTCCGGCGCCAGCACCTTGGCCAGCGCGGCCCGCCGCGCCTCGCCGCCGGAGAGGCGGGCGGTACTCTCGGCGCCGGTCAGCCCAAGCCGGTCGAGGCAGGCGCGGGCGCGGTGCCCGTCCACTTCCGGATCGAGACCGTCGAACACGTAATCGAGCACGGTCGGGAAGCGGGTGAGGTCCGGCTCCTGCGGCAGGTAGCGCAGGGTGGCGCCAGGCTGCAGGAACCGCGTGCCGGAATCGGCCTCGGCGAGCCCCGCCGCGATCTTCAGCAGGGTGGACTTGCCCGATCCGTTCCGCCCGACGAGGCAGATCCGCTCGCCCGCGGCAATGCCGATTTCCGCCCCGTCGAGCAGCGGCGCGCCGCCGAGCGAGAGCCTTATGTCTTGCAGGTTGAGCAGGGGAGGAGCCATGCGCGCCTTGTGGCCAATCGCGGATCGCATGGCAAGCGAGCGCCGATCGGGGTATGAGAGCGCCGCCATGATCCGCCTGACCGAAATCCGCCTGCCGCTCGACCACACCCCCGACGCCCTGCGCGATGCGGTGCTCGCCCGCCTCGGCATTGGCGAGGCCGCGCTGCGCGGCTTCACCGTCTTCCGCCGCGCCGTCGATGCCCGCCGCAAGGCCGCGATCGTCCTCACCTACACGATCGATGTCGAGGCGGAGGACGAGGCGGGGCTTCTCGCCCGCCATGCTGCGAGCCGCCATGTCGGCCCGACGCCGGACATGACCTACCGGTTTCCGGACTCCCCTCCGCCGGCGCGCCGGCCCGTCGTCGTCGGCACCGGCCCCTGCGGCCTCTTCGCCGCCCTCATCCTCGCCCAGGCAGGGCTGCGCCCGCTGATCCTGGAACGCGGCAAGGTGGTGCGCGAGCGCACGAAGGATACCTGGGCGCTCTGGCGGCGCGGCGTGCTGACGCCCGAATCCAACGTCCAGTTCGGCGAGGGCGGGGCAGGGACGTTCTCCGACGGCAAGCTCTACAGCCAGATCAGCGATCCCAACCATCTCGGCCGCAAGGTGCTGACCGAATTCGTCGCTGCCGGTGCGCCGGAGGAAATCTTCTACGTCGCGCATCCGCATATCGGCACCTTCCGCCTCGTCGGCATGGTCGAGACCATGCGCGCGACGATCGAGCGGCTCGGCGGGGAATACCGCTTCGGCGCCAGGGTGACCGACCTTGCCATCGACACCACCGGCGCAGCCCGGCAGGTCCGCGGCGTGGTGCTGGACTCCGGCGAGACGATAGAGACCGACCACGTCATTCTCGCCATCGGCCATTCCTCTCGCGACACCTTCACCATGCTGCGCGACCGCGGCGTGCATCTCGACAAGAAGCCCTTCGCCATCGGGTTCCGCATCGAGCATCCGCAATCGATGATCGATCGCGCCCGCTACGGCGATCATGCCGGCCACAAGCTGCTCGGCGCCGCCGACTACAAGCTGGTGCATCACGCGCGGAACGGCCGCAGCGCCTACAGCTTCTGCATGTGCCCCGGCGGCACCGTGGTCGCCGCCACGTCCGAGCCGGGCCGCGTGGTCACCAACGGCATGAGCCAGTATTCGCGCAACGAGCGCAATGCCAATGCCGGGATCGTGGTCGGGATATCGCCGGAGGATTTTCCGGGCGACGTTCTGGCCGGCGTCGAACTGCAGCGCCGCCTCGAAGAAGCGGCCTATGTGGCGGGCGGGTCGAACTACAACGCGCCCGGACAACTGGTCGGTGATTTTCTCGCCGGCCGCGCCTCGACGGATTTCGGCGCCGTGATCCCGTCCTACCGCCCCGGCGTCACCCTCACCGATCTCTCGCAGTCACTCCCGGACTACGCCATCGAGGCGATCCGCGAGGCACTGCCGGCATTCGGGCAGAAAATCAAGGGCTTCGATCGCGAGGATGCGGTGCTGACAGGTATCGAAACCCGCACCTCGGCACCGATCCGCATCACCCGCGGGGCGGATGGGCAGAGCCTGAACACGCGCGGCCTGTTCCCCGCCGGCGAGGGTGCGGGCTATGCCGGTGGCATTCTCTCGGCGGGGGTCGATGGCATCCGCGCCGCCGAGGCCGTTGCCCGAAGCCTCGCCGCCTAGAGCAACATCCGATCAGATGGAGTCATCTGATCGGATAAAGATGCTCTGATAATCAACAAGATAGAGCACGACATCCGATCCGGATGGATCGGAACGTGCTCTAATCGCGGAGCGAAACAATCACCGGCACATGGTCGGAAGGCTGCGGCTTGTCCCGCTCCTCGCGTGCGACGCGCACCGTGTCGAGCCGCTCCGCCACGCGCGGCGAGAGCAACGCATGGTCGATCCGCAGCCCCCGGTCGCGCTGCCAGGCGCCGGCCTGATAGTCCCAGAACGTATAGAGCGTTTCATCCGGATGGAGCGCCCTCAGCGCATCGGTCAGGCCGAGCCAGATCAGCGCGCGGAACGCCGCCCGGCTTTCCGGCCGCACCAGCGCGTCATCCGCCGGCAGCGCGCCTTTGGCCAGATCCGCATCGGTGGGGCAGACATTGTAATCACCGGCCAGGATGAAGTCGCGGTCATGCTCCAGCAGCGAGGCGGCATGCCGGCGCAGCTTCTCCATCCAGTCGAGCTTGGCCGCGAAGCCGTCGCCGCCGCCGGAATTGCCGTTCGGCAGGTAGAGATTGCCAACCAGCAGGCCGCCGGCCTCGATCTCGATGAACCGCGCCGCCGCGTCTTCCTCCTCGCCGGGCAGGCGCCGGTGGGTCACCGTCACCGCCCCGCGCGAGAGCACCGCGACGCCGTTATACGCCTTCTGCCCGACGACCTCGGCGCGGTATCCCTCCGCCTCGAAGGCGGCAGCCGGAAACTGCTGAGTCTCGCACTTGATTTCCTGCAGCAGCAGCAGATCGGGCTGCTCGCGCTTGAGAAAATCCGCGATCAGCCCAGCCCGCGTGCGTGCCGAATTGACGTTCCAGGTCGCGATTCGCACGCCGCGCTCAGTCGACCGAGAAGGACGAGCCGCAGCCGCAGGACGAGGTCGCGTTCGGGTTGCCCACGGCGAAATAGGCACCCATCAGCGTGTCCTTGAAATCGAGTTCGGCGCCGTCCAGCAGGTCGAGGCTCGCAGGATCGACGACCACTTTCGCGCCGCCACGCTCGAACACCACGTCATCGGCCGCCATCTCGCGGGTGAGGTCGAACCTGTATTGAAACCCGTTGCAGCCGCCCGCCAGAACCTCGACCCGCAGGGCCGCGTCGGGGCTTTCCGCCGCCACGATGGCGGCGATCCGCGCCGCCGCCGCCTCACTGATCCGGAACCGGTCCATCGTCTCGCTCATGCCGCTGAATATAAGCGCTCATCCGCCGGATCGCCAGCGTCGCTTGGACAAGCCTGCGCTCTCCTAGTAAGCCGGGGCCATGTCACTCGCCCCCTACGCTGCCCGCGCCGAGGCCTCGCGCGGCCGCCAGCATCCCGAGCCCGAAAGCGCGACCCGTTCCCCCTTCGCGCGCGACCGCGACCGTGTGCTCCATTCGGCCGCCTTCCGCACATTGCAATACAAGACCCAGGTCTTCGTGATCCACGAGGGCGACTTCTACCGCACCCGGCTGACCCACAGCCTCGAAGTGGCGCAGATCGCCCGCAGCATCGCCCGTGGCCTCGGGCTCGACGAGGATTTGACCGAAACCCTCGCCCTCGCGCACGATCTCGGCCACCCGCCCTTCGGCCATGCCGGCGAGGCCGGGCTGAACGATGCGCTCGGCGAGCATGGCGGCTTCGACCACAACGCCCAGAGCCTGCGCACCGTCACCCTGCTGGAACGCCGCTATGCCGGGTTCGACGGGCTGAACCTCACCTGGGAATCGCTGGAGGGGCTGGCCAAGCATAACGGCCCGCTGACCGCGCCACCCGCCTATATCGCCGCCTTCGATGCCGCCTATCCGCTCGATCTCGCCCGCCAGGCCTCGGCCGAGGCGCAGGTCGCCGCCCTTGCGGACGACATCGCCTATCATGCCCACGACATCGACGACGGGCTGCGCGCCGGCCTGTTCACGCCGGACGATCTCGCCGCCGTGCCGATCATCGGTGCCACCCTGGCGGAGGCTCGCGCTCTGACGGCCGATCCGGTCCGCATCCGCGCCCATGCCGTGCGGCAGATGATCGGCGTACTGGTCAGCGGCGCGCTGGCCGAGAGCCGCCGCCGGCTGGCTGCCCTCGCGCCCGCCGATTCCGATGCGGTGCGCGCCTGCCCGGACGCGGTGATCGGCTTCGCGCCGGAGCTTGCCGCGGAGAATGCCGAAATCCGCCGCTTCCTCTACGCGCGGATGTATCGCCAATGGCGCGTCAACCGCATGACCCACAAGGTCGAGCTCGTGGTGCGCGACATGGCCCGCCTGCTGCTCGCCCGGCCGGACCTGCTGCCCGATGACTGGCGCAACGCCGCCGGCGCGCCGCGCAGCATGACGGCGGCCGAGGCGGTGCGCGACTATATCGCCGGCATGACCGACCGCGCCGCGCTCGACGAGCATCGCCGCCTGACCGACCCCCATTCTCCCGCCTGAGGTTTCCGCATGTCCCACAACATCTTCAATGCCCTGCGCCGGCTGATCCTCGCCGAAATGGCGCGCCTGTTCCCGGCCCTCGATGCGGAAGTGCAGGCGCGGATCGAGGTATCGCCGACACGAGAGGCAGCGCATGGCGACATGGCGACCAATGCCGCGCTGATCGCCGCCAAGCCGCTCGGCCGTCCGCCGCGCGAGATCGCCACCGCCCTCGCCGCAGCACTTTCGGCCCTGCCGGATATCGCGAAGGCCGAGCCGGCCGGGCCGGGCTTCGTCAACCTCACTTTGACCGATCCGGTCTGGCACGCCGAGATCGCCGCCATCCTGCGCGCCGGCGAAGCCTTCGGCGCGAGCGCGATGGGGCAGGGGCGGCGGGTCAATGTCGAATACGTCTCCGCCAACCCGACCGGCCCGCTCACCGTCGGCCATTGCCGCGGCGCCGTGGTGGGCGACGCGCTGGCCTCGCTGCTGGCCAAGGCCGGGTATGACGTGACCCGCGAATACTACATCAATGATGCCGGCGCGCAGGTCACCGCACTCGCCTGGTCGGTCTACTGGCGCTATTTGCAGGCCCTCGGCACGCAGCTCACCGAGCACGATTTCGCGGCGGCCACGCCGACCGGCCTGCAATATCCGGGTGATTACCTGATCCCGGTGGCCGAGGCGCTGGTCGCCGCCCATGGCGACGCGCTCGCGGGCCCCGGCCTGTCCATCGCCCCCGCCGAGGCCTGGCTCGACACGGTCCGCCGCCACGCGATTGAGTCGATGATGGCGCTGATCCGCGAGGATCTCGCCGCCCTCAACGTCCGCCAGGACGTCTTCACCAGCGAGGCGGCGCTGATCGCCGCGGGCGGCGTCGAGCGCGCCGAGGCGATCCTGCGCGGCCAGGACCTGCTCTACGAGGGCGTGCTGGAGCCGCCCAAGGGCAAGACGCCTGAGGACTGGGAACCGCGCGAGCAGACGCTGTTCCGCGCCACCGGCTTCGGCGACGATGTCGACCGCCCGGTTCGCAAGTCGGACGGCTCGAACACATATTTCTTCAACGACATCGCCAACCACGCCGACAAGATGGCCCGCGGCTTCGACACGATGATCGATGTCTGGGGCGCCGATCATGGCGGCTACGTCAAGCGGATGCAGGCGGCGGTGAAGGCGCTCGCCGCCGGGCGCGACGCCACGCTCGACATCGTGCTGTGCCAGATCGTCCGCGTGATGAAGGACGGCACGCCGATGCGCATGTCGAAACGCGCCGGCACCTATATCGAGCTGCGCGACCTCATCGACGCGGTCGGGCCGGATGTCGTCCGCTTCATCATGCTGATGCGCAAGTCCGACGCGCAGATGGAGTTCGACCTCGATGCCGCGGTGGCGCAGACACGGGAAAACCCGGTCTTCTACGTGCAGTATGCCCATGCCCGCTGCCGCTCGGTGCTGCGCGCCGCGGCCGAGATGCCCGAACTCGGCGACACCGTCGATGCCGCCCTCGCGGAGGCCGCGCTCGCCAGCCTGACCGCGCCCGAGGAACTGGCGCTGGTCCGCCGCCTCGCCGCCTGGCCACGCCTCGTCGAATCCGCCGCCCAGGCGCGCGAGCCGCACCGAATCGGATTTTTCCTGTATGATCTGGCGGGCGACTTCCATGCGCTGTGGAATGCCGGCCGCGCCGATGCCACGCTGCGGTTCATCCAGGCCGATGCCGTCGAGGCCAGCCGGGCGCGGCTCGCGCTGGTGGCGGCGACCGCGGTGGTCATCCGCTCCGGCCTCGCGGTGATGGGGGTCGCCCCGGTCGAGGAGATGCGCTGAGCGGCGCCGGCTGCCCGGAGAGATGATGGACCGACAGGATTACGACGACGAGATCGACATTCCGCCCTATGCCGTGCGGCGTCCGCCCACGCGCGGGTTCGATCCGGAAATGCGCCGGATCGCGCTCATCGCCGGCGGGTTCGCGGGGGCGATCGTCCTTGTCGCGCTGATCTGGGGCGGTGTGCATCCGCGCCTCGGTCCGCCGCCGGTGATCAAGCCGCCGCCAGGGCCGATGCGCACGGCACCCGCCAATCCCGGCGGCCTGCAGGTGCCTGGGGCTAACGAGCAGATCATGTCCGGCACCACGGCCTCGGGGCCGCCCCGGCTCGCACCGCCGCCGCCCCAGCCGGATTTCTCCAAGCTCGCCGCCGAGGCGAACTCGGCGCAGCCCAAGCCGAAGATGCCCACAGCCGCCGCCGTGCAGACCCAACCGCCCGGTGCGGGCCCGGTGACAACCCTGCCGCCGCCGCCCGTGCTGCCGCCATCCGCAGCAGCCCCGGCATCCGGCGCATCGGCCTCCGCCTCCGCCTCGGCCGCGCCGGCGGCACCGGCCACGACGCCAGCCACGGCCGCAGCCGCCGCGCCCAACCCGCAGGTCGGCAAGGCCATGCCCACGATCATCCCGCCCACGCAAGCCGCGAGTGCCGGACCGCATGACATCCAGCTCGGCGCCCTCGTCTCGATGGCGAAAGCCAATGAGGCCTGGCAGATCCTGCTTGCCCGCGTGCCCGACCTGCTGGCCGGGCGCACCCCCGTCGTTGTGCCGGGCACGGTGAACGGGCAGACCTTCTACCGGCTGCGCCTTGGCGGCTTCGCCAGCGCCGCCGCCGCCGCCGCGTTCTGCGACCGGTTGAAGACCCGCCACGTCGCCTGCTACGTCCCGCCGAAGTGAGGCACCGTCCATGAAGGCCGCCATACTCGGCATCGCCGGCCCCACCCTCGCGCCGGAGGAACGCGCGCTGTTCGCCGAGCATCCGCCGGCGGGCGTGATCCTGTTCGGCCGCAACATCGCCGACCCGGCGCAGCTCTGCGATCTCGTCGCCGCGCTGCGCGAGAGCCTACCGAAAGAGGCGGTGCTGATGGTCGACCAGGAAGGCGGCCGCGTCGCCCGGCTGCGCGCGCCGCACTGGCCCGAACTGCCGCCCGCCGCCCATCTCGGCGCCCTGTTCGCGACGGACCCCGACGCCGCCCGCAACGCCGCCCGCGCCCATGGCGCCGCGATCGGCGCGATGGCCCGCGACGCGGGGTTCGACGTCGTCGCCGCCCCGGTGCTCGACGTCCCGGTTCCGGGTGCGCATGACGTGATCGGCGACCGGGCGATCGCCGCCGACCCCGCCGTGGTCGGCGCGCTGGGGGCGGACATCGCCTGGGGCCTGATGTTCCAGGGCATCGTGCCGGTAATGAAGCACATGCCCGGCCACGGCCGCGCCGGGCTCGACAGCCATCACGGCCTGCCACGCGTCACCGCAACCGCGCTCGATACCGATTTCGCACCCTTCGCGGCGAATCGCGACCTGCCCTGGGGCATGACCGCGCATATCCTCTACGAGGCGCTCGACCCCGCCCATCCCGCGACCTTCTCGCGCCGGATCATCGAGGAGGTGATCCGCGGGCGGATCGGCTTCCGGGGCATCCTGGTCAGCGACGACCTCGCGATGGGCGCGCTCGACGGCGCGCCGGCCTCCCGCGCCCTGCGCGCCCTTGCCGCCGGCTGCGACCTTGCCCTCTACTGCCCCGGAGAGCCTGCGGCCAACCGCGCGGTGCTCGAAGCCGTGCCCGATCTCGACGTAGCGCTGATCCCCCGCCTCAAGCAGACGGCGATTCCATGACCCATAACCCCATCCTTTCGGTCGTGATCAGCGTGCTCGCGGCGATCCCGGCGATCGTGTTGCATGAACTCGCGCATGGCTACGCCGCGCTGGCCCTGGGTGACCGCACGGCCCAGCGCGCCGGGCGGCTCTCGTTCAATCCGCTGCGCCATGTCGACCGGTTCGGCACGGTGATCCTGCCGCTGTTTCTCATCGCCAGCCAGCTTCTGACGATCGGACGGATCGACTTCATGTTCGGCTGGGCGAAGCCGGTGCCGGTGGACCCGACCGGGTTCCGCGATCCGCGGCGCGGCATGGCGATCGTTGCCGCCGCCGGCCCGCTGTCGAATTTCGTCCTCGCCCTCGCCGCCGCCTTCGCCATCGCCGGCTTCGGGAATGTGCCGGTCCTTGGCGATTTCCTGCTCTATTTCCTGCTCTTCAACATCGTGCTCGGCCTGTTCAACCTGTTGCCGCTGCCCCCCTTCGACGGCGGGCGGATCGCCGTCGGCCTGCTGCCGCTACCCGCCGCCAGAATGCTCGCCCGCGTCGAGCGGCTCGGCATCCTGCTCATCCTTTCGGTGATCTTCATCCTGCCTGCGCTGCTCGGCCAGTTCGGCATCCGCTTCAACCCGGTATCGGACGCGCTCGGCCTCTGGGTGCCGCGCGTCGCTGCCTGGTTCCTCCACCTTGCTGGCGTCAATGCCGGATTCTGACGCCGCGCCGCCCTCCGAACCCGTCGAAGCCTTCATCGTCCGCTTCGAGGGGTTCGAGGGACCGCTCGACCTGTTGCTGGAACTGGCCCGCAGCCAGAAGGTCGATCTCGCCAATGTCTCGATCCTCGCCCTCGTCGAGCAATATCTCGCGATCGTCGAGGGCGCGCGGCGGGTGCGGCTGGAACTCGCGGCGGACTGGCTGGTCATGGCCGCCTGGCTCGCCTGGCTGAAATCCCGCCTGCTGCTGCCCGAGGACGAGACCGCCGCCGAAGAGGGCGAGATCGCCGCCGACGTGCTGGCCGCCCGGCTCCAGGCGCTGGAGGCCATCCGCGAGGGTGCCGCCTGGCTCGGCGCGCGGCCGCAACTCGGCCACGACGTCTTTCCCCGCGGCGCGCCCGAGGATTTCACCGAGATCGACCGCTCGCGGCTGCGCGTCGACCTCACCTCGCTGCTGACGGCCTATCTCGCCGCCCGCCGCCGGTCCGGCGCGAAGCGGCAATACCGGCCGAAGCCGATGAATTTCTGGTCGGTGCAGCAGGCGTTGGAGCGCCTGACCCGGCTGCTCGGCGCAACGCGGGACTGGACCGACCTCGCCGGCTTCCTGCCGCCCGAACTGCCCGATTCGCCCGAACCGCCGCTCGCCCGCCGCGCCGCCCTTTCCAGCACGCTGCTCGCCGGGCTCGAACTCGCCCGCGACGGCCAGCTCGCGCTCCGCCAGGAGCTGCCTTTCGGCCCCATCCAGATCCGTCCCGGCCCGGAGCCCGAACCCGACCATGAATGACACCGAACCGCCCAGTGCCCGCCCGCACGCCGAACGGCTGATCGAGGCGGTGATCTTCGCCAGCCGCGACCCGGTGCCGATGCGCACCCTCGCCACCCTGTTGCCCGAAGGCGAGGATCTCGACGCGGTGCTGGCCTCCCTCCGCGCCCGCCACGAGGGTGGTGGAATCGAACTGGTCGAGGCGGGGCAGGGGATGATGTTCCGCACCGCCCCGGATCTCGCGCCGGCGCTGCGCCGGGTCGTGGAAATCCCCCGCCGCCTGCCGCGCGCGGCGATGGAGACGCTCGCCGTCATCGCCTATCACCAGCCCGTCACCCGCGCCGAGATCGAGGAGATCCGCGGCGTCAGCCTCTCGCAATCGGCGCTTGATGCACTGCTTGAAGCCGATCTCGTGACCCCCGCCGGCCATCGCGAAGCCCCCGGCCGCCCGGCGCTCTGGGCCACGACGCCGCATTTCCTGGTCCAGTTCGGCCTCAAATCGCTGCGCGACCTGCCCAAGCGCAGCGATCTTCTGGTCGAGCCGGCCGGTCCGGCCCCCGCCGATCCTTGACCTCGGGCGCAGGACTGCTAGCAGAGAGGCCGGTTTAAGCGGACGGACATGCTCGGATTTTCCTGGCCAGAAATTGGCGTGATATTGATGGTGGCGCTCGTCGTCATCGGGCCCAAGGACCTGCCGGTGGCCATCCGCACGGCGACTGCGGCGCTGCGCAAGATGCGCGGCCTTGCCAGTGAGTTCCAGGGCCATGTTCAGGAACTCATGCGCGAGGCCGATCTCGCCGATATCGGCAATGATCTCCGCAATCTCCGCAATTTCGATCTCGGCAGCACGATCGAGCGCCATGTCGACCCCGATGGCACCATTCGCAGCAGCTTCGATCCGGCGGAGGGCGAAACCTATGGCGTTCCCTCGGCCGCCGACACCGTGATCGAGGGGGCGGCGGATGACGAATTCCCGCCGGATATGCCCGCTTTCATTCCGCCCGACGCGGTGCGCGCCCGACCGGTGCCCGCCTTCATTCCCCCCGGCACGCGACTCTGGTAGGCCCGCCGCATGACATCCGATGAGACCGAAACGCCGCAGGACGCGGACCCGATCAACGACAAGGAAATGCCGCTGCTCGACCATCTGGCCGAGCTGCGCCGCCGCCTGCTCTGGTCGGGCCTCGCCTTCCTCGCCGCCTTCCTCGTGTCGTACTACTACGCGCAGCCGATCTATCACTTCCTCGCCCAGCCGCTCGTCAACATCCTCAAGGAACGCGGGCAGAAGCCGGAACTCGTCTACACGGCGCTCTACGAGGCGTTCTTCACCTATGTGAAGGTCGCGATCTTCGCCGCCGCCTTCATCTCCTTCCCGGTCATCGCCACGCAGATCTGGCTGTTCATCGCGCCCGGCCTCTACCGATCGGAAAAACGCGCGCTGCTGCCCTTCCTGATCGCCACGCCGGTACTGTTCTTCGCCGGCGGCGCACTGGCATATTATGTCATATTTCCAAATGCCTGGAAGTTTTTCCTGAGTTTTCAGACGAACCCGCACAACGCGAATTTCCAGATCAACGTGTTGCCGCGCGTCTCGGACTATCTCAACCTGGTGATGAAGCTGATCTTTGCCTTCGGCATCTGCTTCGAACTGCCGGTATTGCTGACGCTGCTCGGCCGGGTCGGCATCGTCAACGCGGCGGCGCTGAAGAAATACCGCCGCTATGCCTATGTCGGCTGCTTCATCGTCGCGGCGATCCTGACCCCGCCGGACGTCTTCACCATGACCGGCCTCGCGCTGCCGCTGATCGCCCTGTTCGAACTGTCGATCTTCGCGGTGAAGATGGTCGAGCCGAAAGCCGAGGTTTCCGAGAATGCATGACCTGAAAGCCATTCGCGACGACGCCGCGGCCTTTGGTGCTGCGATGCGCCGACGAGGACTTGCCGGGCCGGAAGGGGCGGACGAGGGCGCGGCAGCACCGATCCGCGCTCTCGATGAAGAGCGCCGCCGCGCACAGACCGAGCTTCAGGGCCACGAAACGCGCCGCAACGAACTCGCCCGCGCGATCGGCCAGGCCAAGCGCGCCGGCGAGGATACCACGGCCCTCGAAGCCGAAGGCACGGCCCTGCGCCAGTCGATCGAGACCGCCAACGCCTGGCTTGCCGAATCGGCACGCAAGCTGGACGAGCTGCTTGCCGTCCTGCCCAACGTCCTCGATGCCGACGTCCCCGATGGCCCCGACGAAACCGCCAATGTGGAGCAAAAACGGGTCGGCGCACCGCCCTCATTCGATTTCGAGGCAAGGCAGCATTTCGAACTTGGCGAAGCCCTCGGCCTGATGGATTTCGCCGGCGCGGCCAAGCTCGCCGGCGCCCGGTTCACCGTGCTGCGCAGCGATCTCGCCCGGCTCGAGCGCGCCCTCGGCCAGTTCATGCTCGACCTGCATGTGAACGAGCACGGCTATACCGAGGTTTCGCCGCCGCTGCTCGTCAACGACACGACGATGTATGGCACCGGCCAGCTTCCCAAATTCGCCGAGGACCTCTTCCGCACCACCGACGGTCGCTGGCTGATCCCCACCGCCGAGGTGCCGCTGACCAACCTCGCCGCCGGAGAGATCCTCGATGCCGCCAGCCTGCCGCTGCGCATGACGGCGCTGACCCCGTCCTTCCGCTCCGAGGCCGGCTCAGCCGGGCGCGACACCCGCGGAATGCTGCGCCAGCACCAGTTCTGGAAGGTCGAGCTCGTCTCGCTCACCACGCCGGAGGCCAGCGCCGACGAGCACGAGCGGATGACAAGCTGCGCCGAATCCGTGCTGGAACGCCTGGGCCTGCCCTATCGCCGCATGCTGCTCTGCGCCGGCGACACCGGCTTCTCCTCGGCCAAGACCTACGATCTCGAGGTATGGCTGCCGGGGCAGGGGGCCTATCGCGAAATCTCCTCCTGCTCGAACTGCCGCGCCTTTCAGGCCCGCCGCATGAACGCCCGCTACCGCCCGCCGCAGACCGGCCCGAAGCCGGCGAAGCCGGATTTCGTCCACACCCTGAACGGCTCCGGCGTTGCGACCGGACGCGCCCTCATCGCCGTGATGGAAAACTACCAGAACGCCGACGGCTCGATCACTGTTCCGGACGCGCTGCGGCCCTATATGCGAGGATGTGACCGGATCGGCTGACCGCCCCGGTCCCCTCCTATTGACCGGGGCGGGCGGCTTCTCATATTCGATGTCCAGAATATGATATCCCAAGGAGGCTGCGATGAGCCTGCGCCCCGAAGTCTTGCCGTTCTTCGATCCCGCGACGAGCACGATCAGCTACATCGTGGTCGACCCGGCCACCGCGCACGCCGCGATCATCGATTCCGTGCTCGATTACGACCCGAAAGCCGGCCGGGTTTCCACCACCTCCGCCGACGCGCTGATCGCAAAAGTTCGTGAACGCGGCCTCTCCATAGACTGGATTCTCGAAACCCACGTCCATGCCGATCATCTCTCCGCCGCGCGCTACCTGCAGCGCAACCTGGGCGGCGGCGTGATCGGCATTGGCGATCATATCGCGCCGGTCCAGGCCAATTTCGCCGACATTTTCGACCTCGGCCCCGACTTTCCCACCGATGGAAGCCAGTTCAACCACCTGTTTCACGATGGCGAGCGCTTCGCGGTCGGCACGATCGAGGCCGAGGCGATCTACACGCCCGGCCACACACCGGCCTGCATGTCCTACCATGTGGGCGACGCCGTTTTCGTGGGCGACACGCTGTTCCAGCCCGATTACGGCACCGCCCGCTGCGATTTCCCGGGCGGGGACGCGCACGCGATGTATCGCTCGGTCCACCGCCTCTACAGCCTGCCGGACGAAACCCGCGTCTTCACCGCGCATGACTACCAGCCCGGCGGGCGCGAGCCGGAATGGGAAAGCACGATCGGCGAACAGAAGGCGAAGAACCTGCAGATCAACACCGGCATCGGCGAGGAGCAGTTCGTCGCCATGCGCGAGGCGCGGGATGCGACTCTCGCGGCCCCGGTGCTGATCCTGCCGTCGCTGCAGGTGAACATCAGCGGCGGCGATCTGCCGAAGCCGGCGCCGAACGGCCGCCGCTACCTCAAGATTCCGCTCAACACGCTCTGACGGCGAGGACCCCGCCTCATGCTGCTTCCCGCACTCTTTCCCACGCGCTTCACCCCGCTGCCCGATCTCGCGGGCGGGCTGCTGATCGGCGCATCCGCTGCCCTGCTCTGGCTCGGCATCGGCCGCATTGCCGGCATCACCGGCATCGCCGGCGACCTGATCCAGCGCTCCGGGCGGGACTGGCGGCTCGCCTTCATCTCCGGCCTGCTTCTGGCCGGCCTTCTCGCGCGCACGCTCGGCGCCGCGCCCTCCATCCATGTCGCCGCCGGCCTGCCGGTGATGATCGGCGCCGGCCTGCTGGTCGGTATCGGCACCGCGCTCGGCGGCGGCTGCACCTCCGGCCACGGCGTCTGCGGCCTGGCCCGCGTCTCGCCGCGATCGATCGTCGCCACGCTCATCTTCATGGCCATCGCCGTGATCGTGGTCTTCCTCACCCGTGACCTCGGAGCCGTCTGATGCGCCAGCCCCTGATCGCCTTCGCCGCCGGCCTGCTCTTCGGCGCCGGGCTTCTGCTCTCCCGCATGGTCGATCCCGCGAAGGTGCTGGGATTCCTCAACTTCGCCGGTCATTGGGACCCAAGCCTGGCCTTCGTCATGGGCGGCGGCGTGATCATCGCCGCACTGGGCTTCGCGCTCGGCCGGCGGCTTTCCGCGCCGCTCGCCGGCGGCAGCTTTCCCGTGCTCCGGCGCAGCGGCATCACCGCGCGGCTTGCCGGCGGGGCTGCGATCTTCGGCGTCGGCTGGGGGCTCGCCGGCCTGTGTCCGGGGCCGGCCATCACGGCGCTGGCACTGGATCCGCTCGTCATCGCGCCGTTCGTGGGCGCGATGCTGGCCGGAATCTGGGTCGTGCGGGGGCTCGACGCCGCGCGTCAGCCGCAGCCGCCCGCGCTACCCGTCTCCGCGGTGCAGAACAGCCGGTAGATCAGCGCGACAACCTCCCGCGCCGCCTCGCTGCCGAGCGAGTAGTAGATCGTCCGGGAATCGCGGCGCGTCGTTACCATTCCGTCCTGCCGCAGCCGCGCCAGCTGCTGCGACAGATGCGCCTGGCGGATGCCCAGTTCGCGCTCAAGCTGGCCGACCGACGCTTCGCCATGCGTGAGATGGCAAAGCACCATCAGCCGGTGCGGATTGGCAATGCAGCGCAGGAACTGCGACGCAAGTGTTGCGTTTCGCATCATCGCGTCGAGTTCGATCTCGCTGTCATCCGACGGCAGGATGGACTTCGCCATGTCGGCCCGAATATCTTCCTCAGCTGTCAAGGGGGCGCTCTGACCCATTTTGTGTTCCCCGTGTCCAAGCTCGCTTTATAGGCAGCGACTATGATCTGATCGATCAGCCTTTGGCAATACGTGAGCCGTGGTTTCCGGCCACGAGGCCATGCCCGCAGCTCGCCACAGGCTACGGGGCGGCGCGCGGCGCGCTTGTCCTCAGGCGCCGATCAGCCCGAGTTCCGGGCTCGATGCCTCGGCCCGCAGCCGTTTCGGAATCCGTCCCGCCGCGCGGGCGCCGAAACCGGCTTCCACCGCCGCCCGCATCGCCGCCGCCATCCGCACCGGGTCATGCGCCCGGGCAATCGCGGTGTTGAGCAGCACGGCGTCGCAGCCGAGTTCCATCGCCAGCGTCGCGTCCGACGCGGTGCCGATCCCGGCATCAAGCACCACCGGCACCGCACTCTGCGCGCAGATCCGCTCGATATTGTAGGGGTTAGCAATCCCGAGCCCCGAGCCGATCGGCGAGCCCAGCGGCATCACGGCGGCCGCCCCGAGATCCGCCAGCTTGCGGCAGAGAATCGGATCGTCCGTGCAATAGGGCAGCACGGTGAACCCCGCCTTCACCAGCGCGCCGGTCGCCTCGATCAGCAGTTCGGCATCCGGATACAGGGTTTCCCGGTCACCGATGATTTCAAGCTTGATCCAGTCGGTCTCCAGCGCCTCGCGTGCGAGTTCGGCGGTCAGCACCGCATCGCGCACGGTCGAGCAGCCGGCGGTATTCGGCAGCAGCCGGTATCGTCCGCCCAGCGCATCGAGCAGCGAGCCGCCATAGGCATCGAGGCTGATTCGTCTGATCGCCACGGTGACCAGCGACGGATCCGCCGCCTCCAGCGCGTCGAGCAGCACCTGCTGGTTCGGATAGGCGCTGCTGCCCATGAACAGGCGCGAGCCGAGAGCAACGCCGCCGATCTCGAATGCGCTCATCTCAGCCCCCTCCGACCGCGCGAACGATCTCGATCTCGTCGCCCGGCATCAGCCGGGTGCGTGCCCAGGCCGCCCGCGGCACCACGGAGGCGTTCAGCGCCACCGCCAGCCCCTTGGTTTCATGCAGCCCCTTCGCCTCCAGCAATGCGGCAATGCTCGCCGCAATCGGCTCGAACGCGCCGTTCACCCGGATTTCCTCGCGATTCATGCAGCACTCCTCACCCGCGCGAAGCGCCCGATCCCGAACGGGGCGATGCGCGGATCAAGCTTCTGCTCCAGGATCGTCGCCGCCATCGCCGCGGCGGTGACCGGGGTGAGCAGAATGCCGTTGCGGTGATGCCCGGTGCAGAACATCAGGCCGGGCAGGGCGCTGGGACCGAGCACAGGGGCGTCATCGCGCGATCCGGGCCGGAAACCGACCCAGGTTTCCACCACGGCGAGCTCCTCGATCCCCGGCAAGGCGCGCCAGGCGCCGTCGAGCAGCGAATAAAGCCCGCCGGCCGTCATTGCGCCATCGAACCCGCGTTCCTCGACCGTCGCACCGATGACCAGCAGGCCACTCCGCCGTGGCACCAGATAGGCCCGCGGCGCCCAGATCACATGGCGCAGCAGGGGGATTTCCGGGTCCATCTGCACCGAGAGCATCTGCCCCTTGATCGGGCGGACCGGCGGCAGCGGCACCGGCAGATCGAACCCGGCGGACCAGGCGCCAGCCGCCAGCATGACCACATCCGCCGCGTGAACCCCCTCGGCGGTCACCACGCCCCGGGCGCGGCTGCCATCGGTCTCGATCCGCCGCACGGGCATCCGCTCGCGCAGCATCCCGCCCGCACGGCGGAACGCCTCGGCCAGCGCCGCCGTCGCCGCGCGGTTGTCGACCTGTATGTCGTCTGGCGAAAACACCGCCCCGGCCAGTTGCGGCGCGAGATAGGGCTCGCGCGCGCGCGCCTCGGCCGGCGTCAGCCATTCGAGCTCGATGCCCTGGCTTTTCTGGAATTCCATGTCGTGGCGCAGCTTCGCCGCGTCGTCGCGGTTGAGGGCGATCAGCATCGTGCCCTCGCGCCGCAACCCGACCTCCATGCCGGTGGCCGCCTCGAGTTCCGCCGCGAAGTCCGGCCACAGCGCCAGCGACTCGCGGTTGAGCACCCCGAGCGCCTGTTCGCCCGGCTCCGCCTCGCAGCCCGCGGCGAGCATCCCGGCCGCGGCGTAGCTGGCGCCGCGGCCGATTGCATCGCGCTCGAACACCGTGGTCTCGGCGCCGCGCTGCGCGAGGCGCCAGCCCAGGGCGAGCCCGATGATGCCGCCGCCGATGATGGCGACCTTCATGGCTTCACTCCGCCGCCTGATCCTCGACATAGATGCGGCTGCCGCCATCGCGGAACTCCGCCGCCTTCTGCGCGAGCCCTTCCTCGCGCGCCACCTCGTCGCGAATGTCCTGGGTGATCTTCATCGAGCAGAATTTCGGCCCGCACATCGAGCAGAAATGCGCGACCTTGTGCGCCTCCTTGGGCATCGTCTCATCGTGGAAGGCGCGCGCCGTGTCCGGGTCGAGGCCGAGATTGAACTGGTCCTCCCAGCGGAACTCGAAGCGCGCCCGGCTCACCGCGTCGTCGCGCAGCTTCGCCGCCGGATGCCCCTTGGCGAGATCCGCCGCGTGCGCCGCAAGACGGTAGGTGATGACGCCGGTCTTCACATCGTCGCGGTTGGGCAGGCCGAGATGCTCCTTCGGCGTGACGTAGCAGAGCATCGCGGTGCCGAACCAGCCGATCATCGCCGCCCCGATCGCCGAGGTGATGTGATCGTAGCCCGGCGCGATGTCGGTGGTCAGCGGCCCGAGCGTATAGAACGGCGCCTCGTGGCAGACCTCGAGCTGCTTTTCCATGTTCTCCTTGATCTTGTGCATCGGCACATGGCCGGGGCCCTCGATCATCACCTGGCAGCCCTTGGCCCAGGCGATCTTGGTCAGCTCGCCCAGCGTCTCCAGCTCGGCGAACTGCGCCGCGTCATTGGCATCGGCGATCGAGCCGGGCCGCAGCCCGTCACCCAGCGAGAACGACACGTCATACTTGCGCATGATGTCGCAGATCTCGTCGAACTTCTCGTAGAGGAAGCTCTCGCGGTGATGCGCGAGGCACCAGCGCGCCATGATCGACCCGCCGCGCGAGACGATGCCGGTCACCCGCTTCGCCGTCAGCGGCACATGGGCGAGCCGCACCCCGGCATGGATGGTGAAATAATCCACGCCCTGCTCGGCCTGCTCGATCAGCGTGTCGCGGAACACCTCCCAGTCGAGCTTGTCCGGATCGCCGCCGACCTTCTCCAGCGCCTGGTAGATCGGCACGGTGCCGATCGGCACCGGCGAGTTGCGCATGATCCAGGAGCGGATGTTGTGGATGTTCCGCCCGGTGGAGAGGTCCATCACCGTATCCGCGCCCCAGCGAATCGCCCAGACCAGCTTCTCGACCTCTTCCGCGGCCCCCGAGGTGACCGCCGAGTTGCCGATATTGGCGTTGATCTTGACGAGGAAATTGCGCCCGATGATCACCGGCTCCAGCTCGGGGTGGTTGATGTTCGCCGGAATGATCGCCCGTCCCGCCGCGATTTCGCTGCGGACGAATTCCGGTGTCACGAATTCGGGGATCGCCGCGCCGAACCGCTCGCCATCCGCCCGCCGCGCCGCCGCGCCTTCGGCGGCCTTCGCCCGGCCGAGATTTTCGCGATGCGCGACATAGATCATCTCTTCCGTGACGATCCCGGCCCGCGCGTATTCATACTGCGTCACCAGCGCACCGTCCTTGCCGGCGAACACGCTCCGCCCGGCGGGGCAGGGGGGCACCAGCCGGTCCGCCGCCGCGAATCCGTTATCCTCCGGCTTCACCGCCCGGCCGGCCACGGCATCGAATCCGCGCCGCTCGATCCAGGCGCCGCGCACCAGCGGCAGCCCGTTGTCGAGATCGAGACTGAAATGCGGGTCGGTGAACGGCCCCGACGTGTCATAGAGCCGGAACGGCGCTTCCCCCGCGCTGGGGTGCAGGTCGACCTCGCGGAACGGCACGGCGATGTCGGGCCGCCCCTCGGGCGAGGTAAACACCTTGCGCGAGCCGGCGATCGGGCCGGTCGTGACACTGGCAGGCTTGGTCTGGACGTTCATGGCGCGCTCCTCGGAACAGGGGCGACGCTGGGGCGTATGGTTCGGTCTGGATGATCCCGTCCCTCCGCCGGCGCAACCCGGATCAGGTTCAAAGGGTTGCCGGCTTCCCGGCTCTCAGCGTCCGTCGACGCACCCCTCGGATAAGACGACGATGGGTCGGTCGCGCCGGCAAGTCAAGTGCCACACCACTTTGTCATGAATTGCAGAAACGTTTTGTTCATCTTTGAAAGGCATAAGGAAATCAGAATTCCGCCCGTTCGGAGATCCAGGATTTTCATGATCGGTTTCATTGCGGCCCCGATAGAAGATTGTGCCAGCAATGGCTTCCTGGCGCGCGGTCTCATACCGCCCGAAGCCGCCCCCCGCTTGGCGTCGCCCTCCGGCCGCATCTCGCCCGGCCGCCCCGGAACGCTCCGCTGATGGGGCAGAAACTCCAGGCGGGTTGCGTCGATCCGGCCGAGATCGACCGCCTCCACGAAACCTTCATCCATGCCTCGGCCGATCTCGCGCGGGATCTTCACGCGGGAGCCGACGATCCGGCCATCCGCCGGTTCAACCTCGCGGCGGGCATGGCATTCGACGTGGCGCGCCGCTCCATCCGCTGCGCCAACGAAGCCCTCGAAGACCTGCGGACCATCCACCGAATCGCCAGGATCGGCAACTGGCGCGTTCGGCTCGACGATCATCTCACCTCCTGGTCGGAGGACATGCACGAACTCTTCGGCACCGATCCGGATCGTTTCGTGCCGCTGTTCGATGTCCTGACCGGACAGATGGACGAGACCGACAGGACGGCGTTCCTCGCGACCTTCCGCACCGTGGCCGAAACCGGCCAGGCTGCCGCGGCGGAAATCCGCATCCGTGGCGCGGAGGAGGGCGCACGGCGCTGGTTCTGGATCGACATGCGGCCCGAGACCGACGACACCGGCGCCATCGTCGCCGTGCGCGGCATCTGCCAGGAAATCACCGACCGCAAGGTGGCGCTGGAGCGGATCCGCTACATGTCCTCGCACGATCCGCTCACCAACCTGATCAACCGTACCCATCTCCTCGAACGGCTCGACCAGATCCTGGGCGAAGCCCGCCGCCGCCGCGAAAACGTCGCCCTGCTCACCTTCGACATCGACGATTTCAAGGGCATCAACGATCTGTTCGGCCACGCGGTGGCCGACAGCGTGCTGCGCGAAATCGCCGGGCGGATCGCCCGCCAGGTGCGCGAGTCCGATCTCGTGGCCCGCATCGGCGGTGACGAGTTCGTGGTGGTCCAGGCCGGGTGCGAACAGCCCGAACTGGTCGAAACCCTGGCCCGCCGCCTGCTGCGCACGATCGCCGATCCCATCGTCCTCGCCGATGGCCGCGAAATCGGCATTTCGGCCTCGGTCGGTATCGCGCTGCACCCTTTCGACGGCATGACGCCGGGCGCGCTGCTCGCCCATAGCAGCCAGGCCCTGCACGTCATCAAGAAAGAACGCCCGAACACCCTCGGCTTCTACGACGCGTCGGTCCAGTCCGAGTGGCAGAAGCGCCGCGCGCTCGAGCAGGATCTGCGCCTCGCCTTGCAGCATCGCGAACTGTCGCTGGTCTATCAGCCGATGTTCTGCATGCGGTCGTCGCTCTGCAGCGGCTTCGAGGCGCTGCTGCGCTGGAACAGCCCGACGCACGGCCCCGTAGCACCCGACCTGTTCATCGGCCTCGCCGAATCCATCGGCCTGATGGAGGAGGTCGGCACCTGGGTGCTGCGCGAAGCCTGTGCCGAGGCCGCGCGCTGGGCGGTACCGCTCACCGTCGCGGTCAATGTGTCGCCGATCCAGATCCAGCAGGGCGATCTCGCCTCGGTGATCACCGAAACCCTGAATACGACCGGGCTTCCGGCCAACCGGCTGGAAATCGAGGTCACCGAATCGATGCTGATCCGCAATTTCGACCGCGCGGTCGACACGCTGCAGCGCATCAAGGCGCTCGGCGTCGGCATTTCGATCGACGATTTCGGCACCGGCTATTCATCGCTCGCGACGCTGCGGGCCTTTCCGTTCAACAAACTCAAGATCGACCGCAGCTTCGTCCGCGATCTTGCGGAGGAATCGGAATCGCTCGCCATCGTCAACGCCGTCCTCGGCCTCGGCCGGGGACTTCGCCTGCCCGTCGTGGTCGAGGGGGTGGAGACGGAACGCCAGGCCGACATCCTGCGCGACTGCGGGGCCGATGCCATCCAGGGCTATCTTTTCGGCCGGCCGTCGCCGATCTCCGCTTACAGCAACATCACGGATCCGCGCGTGACCTCCCGGCGCCGCCTCGCTGTCTAGCGCGCTCACGGCGGCATCCGCGCTCTTTTGCTTTGCCGGCGCCCCGCTTTCCGCTAGACTCCGCATCCGTGAACATGGTCTTGCCGCGCCTGCCGAGGATCACGGTCGAAGTCGTTTTCGATTTCGTCTGCCCTTGGTGCTATCTCGGCGTTCACCGCCTGCAGCAATTGCGCGCCAGCCGGCCGGACCTGCCGATCGCGCCGCAATGGCGGCCGTTCCTGCTCAATCCGGACATGCCTCGCCCCGGCATCAGCCGCGCCGACTACACGGCGCGCAAGTTCGGCGATGAGGAGCGCGCAAGACGGTTCCACGCGGCGGTCGCCGCGATCGCCGCCGAGGACGGCCTCGATCTCGCCTTTCCGCGAATCAGCCGCGCGCCGAGCACCGTCGATGCGCACCGCCTGATCCGCTTCGCCCACGACCACGGCCCCGTCGAGGATCTGGTCCTCGCGATCTTCCGCGCCTATTTCACCGAAGGCCGTGACATCGGCGACGCCGCAACACTCGCGGCCCTCGCGGCGGCGCACGGCCTGCCGCGGGATCGCGTCGCGGCCTTTCTCGCCGGCGACCGGGCGACCGACCAGATCCATGCCGACAATCTCTTCGTGCACCGCCTCGGCATCAACGGCGTCCCCTGCTTCATCATCGACGGCCAGACCGCGATCGCCGGCGCCCAGGAACCCGGCATTCTAGAGCGCCTGGTCGAACTCGCCGCCTCGGACGTCGCCCTGTCCTGATCCGCCCTTCCGCGAGGGCGCGCACCGTGGCAGAACGGCACGATGAAACGTCGCTTCGTGGTTGCCGCCCTGCCGTTCGCCCCCGTCCTGATCCGGCCCGCCCGCGCCGCGGGGTTCGAGGCCTTCATCCACACACTCGAAAGCCGCGCCCGGCAAGAGGGAATCCCGGGGCGGATTGCCGGCGCCGCCCTGTCCGGCCTCAGGCCGAACCAGGACGTGATCCATTACGAAACCCATCAGCCCGAATTCACCCTGACCTGGGCGCAATACAGCGCCCGTGTCGTGACCGAAACCCGGGTGACCGAGGGCCGGGCGGCCTTCGCACGGCACCGGGAACTGCTCGAACACATCCGCGCCCGCTTCGGTGTCGCCGCCGCGCCGATCGTGGGCATCTGGGGCATCGAGACCGATTTCGGCCATTACCAGGGCGATTTCAACGTGATCGACGCTCTCGCCACGCTCGCCTGGTATAAGAACAGCGCCTATTTCAGCCGCGAGGCCATCGCCGCGATGCGGATCGTCAGCCGCGGCGACATCCGCCTTGCCGAGTTGCGCGGCTCCTGGGCCGGGGCCATGGGGCAGCCGCAATTCATGCCCAGCATCTACCTCAGCACGGCGGTCAGCTATTCCGGCCACGGCCAGCCGAACATCTGGACCAGCGTGCCCGACACCCTGGCCTCGATCGCCAACTACATGCGCAAGTCGCACTGGCGGCTCGGCCTGCCGTCGAGCGAGCCGGTATTGATTCCACCGCATTTCGACACCGCGCTGGCCGGGCGCGGCCACACGCTGCCGCTGGCGCGCTGGCAGGCGCTCGGCGTCCATCGCCTCGCACCGGCTCGCCGACTGCCGGCAACCACCCCGGCCTCCCTGCTGCTGCCGGATGGCCCGCACGGCGAAGCTTTCCTCGCCTTCGGCAATTTCCGTGCGATCCGCAGCTACAACCCGTCCGATCTCTACGCCCTCGCGGTCGGCGAACTCGGCCGCCGGATCCTCGCATGATCCGCGCGACCCTGCCGCTCGCGGCCGCGCTGGCACTCGCCGGCTGCGGCCTGCTGCATCATCGCCCCCCGCCGGCGCAGCACGTCCGCTACACGGTCGGGAAACCCTACAACGCCGGCGGGCAATGGCATTATCCGCGGGTATTCGGCCACTACGACCGCACCGGCCTGTCCACCCTGATCGCCCCCGGCCCGGCACGACTCACCGCCGATGGCGAGGCCTATCGCGCCGACAGCCTGACCGCCCAAAGCCCGGTCCTGCCGCTGCCCTCGATCGTGCGAATCACCAATCTTGATACCGGCCACAGTCTTGCCGTCCGCGTGAACGATCGCGGACCGATGCAGGCCGGGCGGATCGTCGCGGTCACGCCCCGCGTCGCGCGCCTGCTCGGCATGCCGGCGGACGGCGTCGCCGAGGTCCGCGTCCAACTGCTCGCCGGGCGCTCGGCGGCGTTGCAGGGCAGCCTTGGCGCCGGGCCCCATCTCACGGCGGCGCCGGTCGGCGCGGTCGCCGCCGCCGCCCTGCCGCCGCCGCCCGGCGCCGGCGGTTCGGCCGGCGCGGTTTCCGGCACGATCCGCCCAGCCACCGCGCATCCGGCCGGCGTCCCCGGCGCTGTCGAGCGCCTGTCCGGCGTGGTGCGCACCGCACCACCATCGCCCGGCCCGCTCTATGTCGAAATCCCCGGCTTCGGGTCCACCACCGACGCCATGAACCTGCGCGCGCGGCTCGCCGGCATGCCGGGCGCGATCCTCCCGCAATCCGCCGGCGGCCGCACCCTCTATGCGCTGCGCCTCGGCCCCTATGCCAGCGCGCCCGCCGCCGATGCGGCGCTGCGTTCGCTGCTCGACCGCGGCGTCGCCGGCGCCGAGATCGTGGTCCGGTGAGCCGGCAGGGCGTCTTCATCACGCTCGAAGGCGGGGAGGGGGCCGGCAAGTCGACGCAGATTGCCCGCCTTGCCGCCCGGCTTCGCGCCGCCGGGCACGAGGTTCTGACCACCCGCGAGCCGGGCGGCACGCCCGGGGCCGAAGCGATTCGCGCGCTGATGCTCGACCCCGCGCGCCATTTCGCGCCGCTGGCCGATACGCTGCTGGTCTTCGCCGCCCGCGCCGACCATGTCGCGGCCATCATCCGCCCGGCGCTCGAACACGGCGCCGTCGTGCTGTGCGACCGTTTCACCGACTCGACGATGGCGTATCAGGGCCACGGCCTGGGCGTGGACCGCGCGGCGATCGCAACCCTCGGCGCGATGATCGGCGCCACGCCCGATCTCACGCTGATCCTCGACCTGCCGGACGCCATCGCCCGTGCGCGACTGGCGCACCGCGGCGGCGCCGCCGACCGCTACGAACAGTTCGATACCGGCTTTGCCATCCGCGTCGCTGACGGCTTCCGCGCCATCGCGGCTGCCGAGCCGGATCGTTGCGTCCTGGTCGATGCCGCCGGCGGGATCGAGGATGTCACCGAAACCCTCGCCGGCCTCATCCGCGCCCGGCTCGGCCTCGCCATCGCCTGATGCTGCCGCCCCGCGCCAATCCCGAGCTTCGGGGCCATGACGACGCCGTTGCCGAACTCTTCCGCGCCGCGACCGGCGCGCGCCTGCACCATGCCTGGCTGATCGCCGGCCCGCCCGGAATCGGCAAGGCCACGCTCGCTTTCCGCTTCGCCCGGTGGCTGCTCGCCGGCGCCCGCACGCCAGACCTGTCGCTCCCCGCGCGCGATCCCGCCTTCCGCCGCATCGCCACCGGCGCGCATGCCGACCTTCTGGTCATCGAGCGCCGCTACGATGAGAAGCGCAAGCGGATGCAGGGCGAAATCGTGGTCGACACGGTCGCCGCCGCCGGCCGCTTCCTGCGGCTCACACCGGGCGAGGGGGGGTGGCGCGTCGTCATCGTCGATGGGGCCGAGGCGCTGAACCGCAACGCCGCCAACGCGCTGCTCAAGCTGCTCGAGGAACCGCCGGCCCGGGCGATCTGGCTGCTGGTCTGCCACGCGCCCGGCCGCCTGCTGCCCACCATCCGCAGCCGCTGCCGCCGGCTGGACCTCGACCCGCTGCCGGCCGACACCGTCAGCAGCCTGCTCGCGGCCGCTCTGCCCGACCTTCCCGCCGAACGCCGCACGGCCCTGGCCGCGCTGGCCGAAGGCTCGATCGGCCGCGCCTTGTCCCTCGCCGATGCCGATGGCCTCGCCCTGGCCGGCCTCGTGGGCGAAGCGCTCGCCGGTCCGCTCCCGCCCGCGCGCGACGCCGCCATCGCCGATACGATCGCCCGCGCCGATGACGGCTTCGCCACCTTCGCCGACCTGCTGCGCGCCGCCCTGGCCACCGAAACCCGTGCCGCCGCCCGTGCCAAACCGTCGCCGGCGCTTGATGGCCGCGCCCGCCTCTGGCAGGACTTCGGCAGGATCGCGGCGGAGGTCGACGGTCTCAATCTCGACCCGCGTGCGGCGGTTCTGACCATGCTCCAGCTTCTCCGAGTGCCATGACCCGAAAATTCTACATCACGACCCCGATCTATTACGTGAACGGCGCGCCCCATATCGGCCACGCCTACACCTCGGTCGCCGCCGACGTGCTCGCGCGCTTCAAGCGGCTCGACGGGTTCGACGTGCATTTCCTCACCGGCACCGACGAGCATGGCCAGAAGGTCGAGGCCACCGCCCGCGCGAACAACATCGCCCCGCAAGAGTTCACCGACCGCATCGCCGGCGAGTTCCGCGCCATGGCGCAGGCGATGAACATCTCGAACGACGATTTCATCCGCACCACCGAGCCCCGCCACATCCGCTCCTGCCAGGCGATCTGGCAGGCGATCGAGCGGGCAGGGGCCATCGAGCTCGGCCATTACGAGGGCTGGTACGCCGTCCGCGACGAGGCCTTCTATGATGAAAGCGAGCTCGTCACCGGCGCGGACGGCATCAAGCGCTCGCCCTTCGGCGCGCCGGTCGAGTGGGTGCGCGAACCCTCGTATTTCTTCAAACTCAGCACGTTCCAGGATCGTCTTCTGAAACTGTATGAAGACAATCCGGAGTTCATCCAGCCCGCTTCCAGCCGCAACGAGGTGCTCTCCTTCGTCCGCTCCGGCCTGCGCGACATCTCGATCAGCCGCACCAGCTTCAAATGGGGCATTCCGGTGCCCGGCGCGCCCGATCACGTCATGTATGTCTGGATCGACGCGCTGACCAACTATCTCACCGCCTGCGGCTATCCGGACATGGACGCGCCGCTGATGAAATACTGGCCGGCGGACCTGCATCTGGTCGGCAAGGAAATCACCCGCTTCCACGCCGTCTACTGGCCGGCGATGCTGATGGCCGCCGGCCTGCCGGTTCCCCGCCGCATCTTCGCCAATGGCTGGTGGACGATCGAGGGCGAGAAGATGAGCAAGTCGCTCAACAACGCCCTGGCCGTCGAGCCGCTGATCGCGGAATTCGGGCTCGACCAGCTGCGCTTCTGCCTGCTGCGCGAAATGCCCTTCGGCAACGACGGCAATTTCTCCCGCCGTTCGGTCATCACGCGGATCAATGTCGAGCTCGCCAACGATCTCGGCAACCTCGCCCAGCGCACGCTCTCCTTCATCGCCAAGAACGCTGGCGGCGTGGTGCCCGAAGCGGGTCCCGCCGCCGAGGCCGATCACGCGCTGCGCGCCATCGCCGACGGCCTGCCGGACCGCATGCGCGATGCGATGGATCGCCTGGCCTATCAGGAGGCGATCGAGGAGGTCTGGAAACTCGTCCGCGCCGCCAACGCCTATATCGACCACCAGGCTCCCTGGGCCTTGCGCAAGACCGACCCGCAGCGGATGCTGACTGTGCTGCGGACCCTCTGCGAGGCGCTGCGCGTCGTCGGCATCCTGCTGCAGCCCTTCATGCCGGAAGCCATGGCGAAACTGCTGGACCAGCTTGCCCTTCCGGCGGATCGGCGGGGTTTCGCGTCACTCGCCACCCCGCTCGACGCTGGCGCCGTTCTGCCGCCGCCGTCCGGCTTGTTCCCCCGGATCGTCGAACCCGCTTCCTGAATCACGCAGCAATCGGATCGCGAACCTCGAACAGGGCATAATTCGCGATCCGGGCCAGGCCCGGCGGAGCTATTCCCGCTCGCGCGAGATCCAACCCCGGATTTCGGCGGCCAGCCTGCCGTGCCGCACGCCAAGGCGGCCGGCGAACAGATCCACGCTGCCGCAGCGCAGCGTAACGTCCGAGCCGCGCGGCGCATTGATCGGGATGATGTCGCCGACGCGCAGGTCCATCACCGCCCCCAACTTCATCGTCTGTTCGTCGAGCACGGCCTCGAGTTCGATATCCGTGTGCCAGAGTTCCTCGGCGAGATGGCTTTCCCAGATGGAGTCGCGGCCGAACTTCTCGCCCATGAACTGTTGCAGCAGCAGTTCGCGCACCGGTTCCAGCGTCGCGAAGGGCAGGATGATGTCGATCATGCAGTTGCGCCCTGCCGAGTGCAGGCTGAGCCGCGCGGTCAGCGCCACGCCCGAATTCCGTCCGATCGTCGCGAATCGCGGATCGGTCTCGGTGCGCTCGAAATCGAACGTCACGTCGCAGATCGGCGCGAAGCTGTTTCTAAGATCGTGCAGCACCACCCGGATCAGCCGCTCGGTCAGGTTGCGGCTGATGGAGGTCACCGGCTTGGGCAGTTGTCCGGTCGCGGCGGCAACCCGACGGCCGCCGAGCAGGATCTCGGTCAGGTTGCTCACCGTCATGGCGTCGACATGGATCAGCCCGAGATTGTCCCACTCCCGCGCGCGGAACACGCCCAGCAGCGCCATCGGCGCGATCTCGGCAAAGCTGTCTGCCAACCGCCGCGAGGCCAGCCGCGTCAGCCGGACTTCCACATTGTCCTGAAACAGGTTGCGCAGCGAGCCGGCCAGGATTCGCGACAGCCGCTCGAAGACGACTTCCGCCATCGGCAGCCGCTCATAGCTGTCCGCCCGGCCATAAAGCAGCCGGCTGGCTTCCTGCTCCGCTTCCGGCTCCGGTTGCAGAGCGTCGTCCTCAAGAGCGCCCCCGCCCGAGAGAATCGAGTCGATCTCTTCCTGCGCGAGTTGTGTCGCGCTGTCGGTCCTGTTCGTTCGAGCCTGCCCGCTCATCCGCTCCTCTACTCCCGCCGGGCCATGCGACTGGCCCGCTCCTCGATCCGCCGACACCATGCCCCAACCGGGTTAACAAAGAATTGAGAACGCAATCGAAACGCAGCCGACACCGAACGTCGTCGATCCGTTACACGCCGGCGTCATTCTGTCGCGATGCGGGCGGCGTCGGATCATCGCAGCGAGCGGGCCGGACTTCTGGCGGGCATCGGGCTGGTTTTCGCGGCGTCGCTCGCGGCACGCCTGCACGGGCTCGGGGCCAAGCCGCTCTGGCTGGATGAGGTCATCACCTTCACCCGCGCCGGACGGCCGCTGCACGGCCTCGTGCTCGATTCGCTGCGCAACCACCATCTGCCGGGCTTTTTCGTGATCGAGCGCGCCGCGCTACTGCTCGCGCCGAAGGCCGCGCAGGTGGCGGCGTTGCGCCTTGTCCCGGCACTCGCCGGGGCCGCCTGCGCGGCGCTGGTCTTTGCCATCGCCTGGTCGGCCGGCGGACGGAGCGGCGCCTGGCTTGCCGGCCTGCTGATGGCCTTCGCGCCGCTGCAGGTCGCATTCGGCCAGGAAGCCCGGTCCTACACGCTGATGATGGCGCCCCTGCTGCTGGCGCTGCACGGTCTGCTCGGCCTCGTGCGCGCGCCCGATGCGCCCTCCCGCCGCCCCTGGCTGAATTTTGGTCTCGGCACCGCGGGCGCGCTGCTGGTGCTCCCGGATGCGCTTCCCTGGCTGGCGGCGGCGACGCTTGCGATACTCGCCGCCGCCCTGCCGCGGAGCCGCGACCGCATCGGGCTTCTCCGCCGCTGGGTCGCGCTGAATGCCGCCCTCCTGTTGCTGGTGGCGCCGGCCTATGCCTTGTTGCTGCTGGTGCCGCCCCAGGGTCCGATGGCAGGGTTCGCCTGGATTCCGCCGCCTTCCGCATCGTTCCTGTGGGCCGACGCCGCCAGTCTCTATTTCATGCGCGACGCGACGATGGTGACGATGCGGCTGCTGCCCCCCGTCCTGCCCGGGTTCGCCGCCGCAATGGCGCTACTCGCCATCCTCGGTCTCTGGCGCCTCCGGCGCGCCCGCGCCGAGGCACTGGTGCTGCTGATCGTCTGGCTTGGCCTGCCGATCGCCCTCGGCGTCGTCTCGCTCGTCCACCCGGTGATGCTGCCGCGCTACCTGCTCTGGAGCGCGCCGCCCTTCTTCGTTCTCGCCGGCCTCGGCATCGAAGCCCTGCCGCCACCTGCGAGGCTGGCGGCGCTGCCGGCCGCCGCCGCCGTGCTGCTGTTCAATCTCGCGCCCTACTACCATGCCGAAACCAAGCCCCGCTGGGATCTGGCGGCGGCCCGGCTCGCCGCGCGCGCCACGGCGGGCGACGTCATCCTGGCAAGCGACGGTGCGGCCTGGGCCATGCTCGGCCATTACGATCCCGCCCTCGCGCCGCTCGTCACCCAGCGGCGCGCGCGCGCCGCGGCGGCGCTGGCCGAGGGACGTCCGGTCTTCGCGATCTACGGGCCGGCGGGGCAGGGGGCGCAACCCTCGCCCGCCGCCTTTGCGGCGATGGCCGCAAGTCTCGGCCCGCTTTCGCCGCCCCAGCGCGCCGGCTCCGAAATCGTCATCCGCCGGATCAGCCCGCCGCCCGCCGCGCGGATCGCCTGTTCGTCGGGCGCCATCTGCCGCTGATCCGAGTCAGACGCCGGCGAGTTCCGGCGCAATCCGGCGGCGCAGCCCGAATGCCAGCACGATCGAGATCACGAACAGCACGACACCCACGGCAAGTTCAACATCCCGCCCCACACGTCCGCCCGCGCCGATCAGGGCGAAGATCACGGTCTGCGGCACGAAGCCCAGCGCCGATCCGGCGAGGAACGGAAATACTTTCACGCTGGAGACGCCGGCGAGCAGGTTCAGCGCGAGATTGCTGCCCAGCGGCATCAGGCGCAGCGTGAGCGTGGCGGTGAACGGGCGCGCCGCGAGAGCGCGGTCGATCCGGGCCGCCCGATGGCCGAGCCGGGAACGCACGAAGGCTCGGCCGACCAGCCGCGCCCAGAGCAGATCGGCGGCGCAGCCGGCCAGCTGGGATGCAAGCGCCAGCGCCGTGCCCGGAATCACGCCCCAGGCGAAGCCCGCCGCAAAGCCGATCACCTGCCTCGGCATCCCGACCGCGCAGGCCAGCGCCCCCAGCGCGCCGAGTGCCAGCGCGTCACGCCAGCCGTGGCCGGGATGCGGCGCGAACAGCGCGCCGAACGGATGCAGGTGCAGCACCAGCGCCGCGCCCAGCAGCCCTCCCGCCAGCAGCGCCGGCCGGGCGAGGCGGATCACCGAGCCACCTCCAGCGAGGCCGGCGACCCGGCATCGGCCGCGCTTGCGCCCAGAACCGGCCGGCAGGCCCGCCGCTGCAACCAGGCCACGCCCGCGAGGTCGACGATCCCGACACGCAACCGGTCCCATGTCCCGTAATGCGACCGCCCGGCCACGCGCGGGCGGTGGGCAACGGGGTGCAGCACCGTCCGCCCGCCGATGCTCGCGAACAGCGCCGGCAGAAACCGGTGCATGTGGTCGAAGCGCGGCAGTCCGAGAAAGACCGAGCGCCGGAACAGCTTCAGCCCGCAGCCGCTATCGGGCACGCCGTCGTGCAGCACCCGCGCCCTGACGCCGTTGGCGATCCGCGAGGCGATCCGCTTCATCGCGCTGTCCTTGCGCCGGACGCGGCGCCCCGCCACCAGCACCGGCTCATCGGGCCGCTCTTCCTGCCAGGCGCGCTGGAGCATGTCCGGAATGTCGGCCGGATCGTTCTGCCCGTCGCCATCAATCGTGGCGATCCACACCGCGTTCGCGGCGGTCACGCCGGTGAGTATTGCCGCGCTCTGACCGAAACTCCCCGTGTGGCGCAGGACGCGAATCTCCGGCCTTTCCTTCGCCAGTGCCGCGAGCACCGCTTGGCTGTCATCGGTGCTGCCGTCGTCGACGAAGATGATCTCGTGATCGATCCCGGCCAGCGCCGTGCCGAATTCGGCCACGAGCGGCGGAATGTTCGGCGCCTCGTCGCGGACGGGGACGACGACGGCAAGCAGATGCGACGGCGGTGGTTCCATGGTCGGAGTCCCGGACAGGGTTGACGCGGGTCGATCCTGATCCGGAAATGTGAGCCCGATCTGACAAACGCGGGGTCGCGATTTTCAAATTGTATCCTGGTCCGCGCGCCATCGCGGGCATTACGCCACGCAATAAGGTTCCATAATATTTCTTCTGCGACATTCAGACCGGCGCCAAGACAAGCCAGGGACAGCGACCGGCGCCGCCGTCCCTGGCTGAACTCCTGTTACAGCGCCCCTGTCACGGTGGACAATGCGCCGGTGACCGGCGCAAGCGGACTCGTGCTGCCCCCTGTCGCGCCGGACAACGTGCCCGTAACCGTCGATACCGTCGTGGTCACCGGCGCCAGTGGGCTCGAACCGCCCGCCGCGCCTGACAGCGTGCCCGTGATGGTCGATACCGTGCTGGTGACCGGCGCCAGCGGATTGCCTGTTCCGGTCGGCAGCGTTCCGATCGGCAGCGTTCCGGTCGACCCTGTCGGCAACGTGCCGGTCGCCGTGTCGAGAATGGTGCCGGCCGAGCCGGTCAGGTTTGTGAGCGTCTGGGTCAGCGTCGCCCCGCCCGGATTGCTCGTGCCGCCAATCGCGTTGCCCGCCGTCACCAGCGCCCCCTTCAGCGTGCCACCCAGCACGGGCACGCTGCCAGTGCTGTTTGCCACCGTGTTGACCACGCCGCCGACATTGCTGCCGACGCTCTTGCTCGACGTCGCCAGAAGCGTCGAAACCACCGGCAGCGTCGAGGTGCTGAGCGATCCGGCCTTGAGCTGGACCACCTGGCCGTTCGACAGCACACCAACCTGGATCGGGGAATTCGCCTGTGGCGTCGTGCTCAGCACATTGGCGCTGATCAGCGGCTTGACGCTGGACGAGCTCGTCGAGGTGTTCAGGACCGAAACCTTGGCGAGCGCATTGGTGACAGGGCTGAGGAAGCTTGTGACGCCCGCCGCACCTGCCGCACCGGTTGCACCCGTAGCGCCCGTAGCGCCCGTAGCACCTGTTGCGCCCGTAGCACCAGTTGCTCCGGTCGCACCCGTGGCGCCCGCCGAGCCCGTCGCCCCCGCCGAGCCCGTCGCCCCCGCCGAGCCTGTAGCCCCTGCCGAGCCCGCCGCCCCCGTCGAGCTACCCGTCGAGCCACCCGCCGTGCTTCCGCCCGCCGTGCCTCCCCCGCTGGATTTCGCTCCGGATGAACCTCCTCCGGTAACCGCGCCGGACACAGGGGTCACCGAAGGGCTGGAGCCGCATCCGGCGAGCGCCAGAACCGAACCCAAACCCAGGACATACAGTGTCGTGGCCAACACTTTCTTACGGAACGCCTTTGACATGAAAGCTCCACCTGCAAGTTGCAATGATTATTTTCGTCCGCTCAACCCGGGGGAAATCCGAGGATGAATGGCGATGGCAGTAACCTTTCATTAACATTGTAACGAAATACGATGTATTAATATTTTTTTAGATCGTAATGTCTAAATCTTTATTCAAAATGAATCTGAATCGATCCGCCCCGCCGCCTCGGCACCTTCTCTCTCCCGGCATGCCGATCCAAATGGCTGTCTGCCGAACGCCAGAGAGCCAACTGCCAGAGAGCCAACTGACGGTGTCTCGCCCTCGAAAGACCGTGCGCGAAGAAATAGTTGCTCAAGTCAACAATTCATGGCATTATTAATTATGGATAACGCAATGGATGGCGTCCGCGCGTTCAACCGTTTCTTCACCCGTTTCGTCGGCGCGCTCGACACCCGGTTCCTCGGCACCGAACTCACCCTCGGAGAAGCCCGGCTGCTCTATGAAATCGCCCAGGCGGAAGCGCCGCTGGCCGCCGACCTGCGCGCGGCCCTCGGCGTCAACGCCGGCCATGTCAGCCGCGTGCTGCGCCGCTTCGAGGAGCGCGGCTGGATCACCCGCAGCCCGGCTGTCGGCGATGCCCGGCGCCGGCCAATCGCGCTCACGCCCGCGGGGCGCGACGTCTTCGCCGATCTCGACAGCCGCCAGCGCAACGCCGTCGCCACCACGCTCGACGGCCTCGCCCCCGCCCAGCAGCGCGACCTGGTCGGCGCCCTCACCCTCGCCCGCATCCTGCTCGGCGACCCTTCGACCCGCCGCTTCGCCCTGCGCCCCTTCCGGCCCGGCGACATGGGGCAGATCGCCGCGCGGCAATCCCTCATCTATCGCGAGACCTATGGCTGGGGCCGGCAGATCGAGGTGATCGAGGGCGAGGTCACCTCCGCCTTCCTGCGCAACTTCAAGCCCGGGCGCGAACAGTGCTGGATCGCCGAGATGGAGGGCGTCATGGCCGGCTCGGTCTTCCTCACCGACGAGGGCGACGGTCTCAGCCGCCTGCGCCTGCTCTATGTCGAGCCCTTCGCCCGCCGCCTCGGCATCGGCAACGCCCTGGTCTCGGCCTGCGTCGGCTTCGCCCGCGAGACCGGCTACCGGCGGATGACGTTATGGACCCACACCGTGCTCGAAAGCGCCCGCCGCATCTACGCCGCGCACGGGTTCCGCATCGTCGATGTCCATACCCACGAGGAGTTCGACAAGCCGGTCCAGAGCGAAACCTGGGAGCTCGACCTCGCCGCCGGCTGACCCGCTCCGCCTCAGGAGGCCGCGCCGGCCCGCCGCATGCCCGGATACTCCGGCTCGACGACGAACGGATACGGCCCCGGCAGATCGCCCACGCTGTCGAGCATCGCCGTCAGCCCCTCCGGCTCGGTCCAGCGCAGCAGGAAAATGCCGCCCGGCTCCAGATGGAAATAGGCCCGCGCCTTCGGATCGAAGGTGATCTCGCTCTGGTGCCCCGCGGCGGCCGGCACGCTCAGCAGCATCGTGCCGCCATGCGCGGCATGGATCGCGCGGTGATGATGCCCCGAGAGAATGGCCGCGACGTTCCCATGCGCCGCCGCCCGCGCCAGCAGCGCCTCGGACGAGCGCAGCATGATGCTGTCCATCGCCGCCACCCCGGTGATGACCGGCGGATGATGCAGCCCGATCAGCACCTTGCGTCCCGCCGCCGCCTCCAGCGCCGCATCCAGAAACGCGAGCCGTTGCGGGCACAGCTCGCCATGCCCCGCCCCCGGCACCACGCTGTCGAGCATGATCAGCCGGAACGGGCCGATATCGGCGGAATACTGCACGAAGTCCGGATCCGCCGTCACCCCCGGCAAATGGCCCAGCGCCGCGCGGAACGCCTCGCGCCGGTCGTGGTTGCCGGGCACCACATAGACCGGGCATGGCAGCTTGCGGTCGAGCAGCCGGTTCAGCTCCTCATATTCGTCGTCCCGCCCGCAATCCACGAGATCGCCGGTGATGACGATCGCCTCCGGCGCCGGATCCAGCGTCGCCACCCGGCGCAGCACGCGCTCGGCCATCATGTTGGTCTCGACCACGCGGTTGGCCGGCCGGCCGACCGGGCGGACATGCAGGTCGGAAATATGGGCAATCAGCAAGAGTCACCTCGAAGAATGGCAAGGGCCTCGTCGCGCAGCGACGGGTCGCCCAGGATCAGCACGGTCCCGTCGGTCTCGGCGTCGAGCCGCAGCGCCCGGCCCGACCAGTCGCACATCGTCCCGCCCGCCGCCTCGACGATCGGCACCGACGCCGCCCAGTCCCACGGCTTGTGCCCGGCCTCGGCGATGATGTCGATCGCGCCGAGCGCCAGCAGCCCCGCGGCATAGGCATTGTCGCCCCACGACACCCGGCGGCAGGCCCGGCCGAGCCGGTCGAACGCCACGCGCTGCGCCGGCGCGAACCATTCCGGCCCGGTGCAGGAGAGTTCCGCCTCGCCCAGCGCCGCGCGCCGCCGGCAGCCCGGCACCCCGCCGAACGGGCCGCTGAACTCGATCTGCCCGCCGGCCGCCAGCCACCGCTCGCCGGTCATCGGCTGGTCGATCAGCCCGAGCACCGGCACGCCGTCCTCGACCAGGCCGATCAGCGTCACGAAACTCGCCCGCCCGGTGATGAACTCCCGCGTCCCGTCGATCGGGTCGATCACCCAGTTGAACCGCCCGCGCCGGTCGTCGCCGAATTCCTCGCCGATCACCCCGAACCCCGGCGTGTGCCGCGCCAGCGCCGCGCGCATCGCCGTCTCCGCCGCCCGGTCCGCCGCCGTCACCGGGCTCGCATCCGCCTTGTCGTCGGCACCCACGCCGGCGCGGAAATACGGGCGGATCGCCGCCCGCGCGGCCTCCGCCGCGGCCTTCGCCGCCTCGATCGCGCCCTCGGGGATCATCCGGCGGCCAGCACCCGCGGCGCCTCCCCGTCCCACCAGATCGAAACTCGGCTGCCCTGTGCCACAGCGCCAGCCTCTGCACTCGGCATCGCCGCCGCGAGACTGAAGCCGCCATCCACCTCGATGCGGATCGACGTCAGCGCGCCGAAGAAAACCCGCGAGGCGACCACCCCCTCCAGCAACGCCTCCGCCGCCCCCGGCGGGCCGAGCCGCACCGTCTCCGGCCGCAGCAGCACATGCACGTCCGACCCCGCCGCCAGCCCGCGCGCCCGCGCCGCGGGCACCGCCCGCCCGCACAGCTCGACCAGCCCGGCCTCGGCGTCCCGCACCCGGCCGCGCAGTTCCGCCGCGGCGCCGACGAACCGCGCGACGAAGATGTTCGCCGGCTCGCCATAGATCTCCGCCGGCGTCCCCGCCTGGGCGATCCGCCCCTCCTGCATCACCACCACCCGGTCGGAGATCGACAGCGCCTCCTCCTGGTCATGGGTGACGAACAGCGTCGTCACCCCGGTCTCCTGCTGGATGCGGCGGATCTCGTCGCGCAGCTGCACCCGCACCTTGGCGTCGAGCGCGGACAGCGGTTCGTCGAGCAGCAGCAGCGCCGGGCGGATCGCCAGCGCCCGCGCCAACGCCACCCGCTGCTGCTGGCCGCCGGAGAGCTGGTGCGGATATTTCCGCGCGTGCTCGGCCAGCCCCACCAGCGCCAGCAGCTCCGCCGCCCGCGCCTGCTGCGCCGCCGGCGTCTCCCGCCGCACCTTCAGCCCGAAGCGGACATTCTCCTCCGCCGTCATGTTCGGGAACAGCGAATAGGCCTGGAACACCATGCCCATGTTGCGCCGCGCCGCCGGCAGGGCGGTGATGTCGCTCCCCGCCAGCACCACCCGCCCGCCATCCGGCCGCTCGAACCCGGCGACGATGCGCAGCAGCGTCGTCTTGCCGCAGCCCGAGGGCCCGAGCAGCGAGACGAACTCCCCCTGCCCCAGCGCGAGGTCGATCCCGTGCAGCACGGTCTTGCCACCATAGCGCTTTACCGCGCCGTCGATTTCCAGATGCGGCATCAGCGCGCCCCTCCGATCTGCACGCTGCGCCCGCCCCGGCCCGAGACCAGCACGCCGAGCATCGCCAGCCAGGTGATCAGGAAGCTCAGCAGCGTCAGCGCCGAGGCCTGCGTCGCCGAAGTCTGGCCGACATAGTTGATATAGACGGCGAACGTGTTGAACAGCAGGATGTTGGCGAAGGTGAACTCGCCCATCACGATGGCGATCGTCAGCAGCGCCGCGCCCAGCAGCGCCGTCGTCAGGTTCGGCACCACGACGCGGAAGATCAGCGTCCCCCAGCCGGCGCCGAGGCTCTGCGACGCCTCGGTCATGGTGCGCAGGTCGAGCACGCGCATGCCGAGATCGAGCGCGCGATAGGTATAGGGCAATGCGAGGATCACGTAGGGTATCACCAGATAGTTGGGGGTGCCGACCAGCCAGTCCGGCCCCGTGTAGAGCGCCGTCATCCCGGCGACCAGCGCGATCGGCGGCACCACGAAGGGCAGCACCGAGATGAAATCGAACACCGGCCGCAGCCGCGGCACCCGCAGGTTCAGCCAGAACACCGCCGGCACCAGCACGATGAGCCCGAGCAGGATCGTCTCCACCGCCAGCCGCACCGAGAGGAACAGGCTCTGCCAGAGCTTCGGCTGGTGGAACAGCGCCACGTAAGCGGCGAAGCCGTAGCGCGAGCCGCCTTCCCACAGGCTGAACGCGCCCGTCGCGAGCAGCGGGACCAGGAAATACAGGCCGAGCAGCCCGAGCCAGGCCTCCGGCAGCAACCGTCCGAGCGCGCCTTTCATCGCCGCCCCCAGCGGCCGATCCGCCGCGCCGCCAGCGCATAGACGCCCATCACCGCGACCATCACCACGATCATCCCGAGCGCCAGCGCCGCCCCGGTCTGCTGCGAGATCATCACATTGCCCGACAGCACGTTGCTGATCTCCACCGGCACCAGCGCGACGATCCCCGAGGTCAGCGCATAGGGCGTCGCATAGGCCGAGAAGGCGTTGCCGAACAGCAGGATGAACGCCGAGAGCAGCGAGGGGAGCAAAATCGGCAACCCGACATGCCGCCAGTAATCGAAGGCGGAGGCGCCGAGATTCTCCGCCGCCTCCCGCCACTCCCGCCGCAGCGCCTCCAGCGCCGGGGTGAACACGATGATCATCAGCGGGATCTGGAAATAGGCGTAGACCAGCACGAGGCCCGGCAGCGAATACAGGCTGAATCCCATGCCGTAGAGATCGACCCCGACCGATTTCAGCCACACCGTGATGATGCCGAGGCTGCCCAGCGTCGCGATGAAGGCGAAGGCCAGCGGCACGCCGGCGAAATTCGCCGCCACCGCGCTGAAGCTCGTCACCAGCGAGCGCACGCCCCGCGGCATGCCCGGCCGCAGCACCAGGTAGGCGGCGATCCCGCCGGCGATCACGCCGACCAGCGCCGCCAGCGCCGACAGCACGAGCGAGTTGCGGAACGCGACCACCGTCTGCCCCTGGCCCAGCGCAGCGACATATTTCAGCGTCAGCCCGTGCTTGCCCGAGAACGCCTCCGCCAGCAGCATCAGCGTCGGCAGCACGAGGAAGGCGATCACGTAAACGACCAGCGGGCCGACGAAGGCGAGCGTCAGCCCGCCGCCCTCGCCGGCCTTGAACCGGAAACTCACGCCTTGACGAGCTTCGTCCAGTTGGCCGCCAGCAGTTGCTGCGCCTTCTTCGTCTGCTCGTTATTGGCGAACACCGCCTCGCCATACGGCTTGGCCGGCGGCAGTTCCGCCATCAGCGACTTCGGAATGGCCCCCGCCTTCGCCATCGCCGAGAACCGCGCCGGATGGGCGAAGCCCTTGAGGTAGAGAAGCTGTCCCTCGTCGGAATAAATGAATTCCTGCCACAGTTCGGCCGCCTTCGGGTGCGGCGCGAACTTGCTGATCGCCTGGCAGTAGAACGCGCCATACGGCGTCGCCCCCTCGGGAATGACCGTGTCGATCGGCGTCATCCCCTTCGCCTTCTTCGCCTGGGCGAGGTTCAGGTAATCCCAGTTGATCACCACCGGCGTCTGGCCGGAAACGAGGCTCGCCGCCGTCGCCGCCGAGGGGTTGAAATTGCCGCGCTTGGCGAGATCGGCGAAGAACTCGATGCCCGGCATGATGTTGTCGAGCGAGCCGCCATTGGCGAGTGCCGCCGCCACCACCGCGGCGAACGCCGCCCCGGCGCCGAGCGGGCTGCCGTTCAGCGCGACCATGCCCTTGAATTCCGGCTTCTTCAGGTCGGCCCAGTCATGCGGCACTGCCTTTGAGACCGAGCGGTTGATGCCGAACGACACCAGGCCGAAATAGTCGCCGTACCACAGCCCGTTCGGGTCCTTCATCGAGGCCGGAATGCTGTCCCAGGTCGCGACCTTGTAGGGCCGGAACAACCCTTCCTGCGCGCCGTTCAGCGCGAAGGCCGGGCCTACATCGACCACGTCCGGCCCGCGCGACTGGTGCTTGAGCGAGCGGATCGACTGCAATTCCTGCGCCGAGCTGTCATCCGGCGCGGCGTTGTGGATGGTGATCCCGTATTTCTTCTGGAACGTCGCGATGATCTCGCCGTAATTCGCCCAGTCCGGCGGCAGCGCGATGGTGTTGAGCTGCCCCTCGTGCTTCGCGGCGCTCACCAGCGCGGGCGATGCGGCGCGGCCCGCGGCGGGCAGCAGGCCCGCGCCGAGCCCGGCGCCGGCGAGTTTGAGGAATGTGCGGCGCGGCGATGAGATCAGGTCGGCCATGTCTTTCTTCCTTGCTTCCTTACGTCCTCGACCGGCCCGCGCCCAAGCGCGCTGCCGATGCGGCGGCGACCATATAACCCGAGGCGGCGGCCCCGCCCATAATGTCCGGCCGCCGCGAGGGGCGGCCGGATGTGAAGGTTTCGTGAAACGAGAAGCGTCAGAACACGATACCGGCGGCGAGCACGCCCATCACCTGGTTGCGGTCGGTCCCGCTGTTGCCGAAACCACCGCCGACAGCCGGCGTGCCAAGATCGGTCAGGTGCAGCAAGCCCACCTCGCCGCGGACGAAGAAGTGCCCCTTGATCCAGGACGGGGTGACGCCGATGCCGAAGCCGGACGAGTTGGCGTTCAGATACCAGGCCTGCGGCCCGATATTCTTGTAGTAGAACACCATGCTGCCGAGCGACCAGGGCGACTTGCCGAACTGGTAATTGGTGATGACCTCGGCGCCGAAATTGCTGGTGAACTTGTTGAGTCCAAGCCGGCTGTTCGGCTTGGAATAGACATACTGCACCTCGGGCACCACGTTCAGGTTGCCGTGCGTGTAGGAATAGTAAGCGCCATACATGTCCGAATTTTCGTAGGCCGGATTGTAAGCGTTATAGCCATAGCCGGTGAAGCTGTTGGCATAGGCCGTGCTGGTCGAGCCATAGGCATGGGTGTTCGGCCCGGTAAAGCCGACATTCTGGGTGCCGTAGAAGGACAGCGCGTTGTTGCTGTCGAACGAATAGGTCACCAGCTCCTGGAACGTGTTGAACACCCCGGTATCGAAACCGTCGCCGAAGGTCAGCGTGGCCGACAGCTTGCCATAGGTGTAGCTCGCCTGCACGCCGCGGCTCGACGAGTTCTCGACGTAGTAGAGCGGCGAGTCGATCAGGTTGGCGTTCTTCCAGTCGGTCGAGGATTCCCAGCCTTCCGTCGAATACACCTGGCCGACCGAGATGTTGAAATTCGCCGTCGGCGCCCAGGTGACGTAGGCGGCATAGACCGGCCCGAGCGAGAAGGTATGGGCGTTCATCGCCTGAGGCTGCACGCCGAAATACAGCGAGTCGTCCGGCTTGACGTCGAGGGTGAACTGGATCGGACCGGAGGATTTCGTCACCGTCAGTTCGAGAACCCGCGCCTCGGCCCCGGCGGACTTCTGGTTGCCCAGAATGCTGCTCGTGCCGGCGCCGGAAATGCCGTAGAAAAATCCGTCGAACCCGCCGCTCACATCGAGCGTGCCGAGCGGCCCGGCCTCGAATTTCTGCGGCGACGGCAGGTTCATCGCGAAGGCCGGCGATGCGAAGGCCATCAGCGCCAGCACGCTGGCTCCGGCGAGAAGCTTCCGGTCGATCAGTCTTTTCGTTCTCATTGCACTACCCTGTTGTTGTTGGAAAATCTTCGGTCTCTGTCGTGACTGGCATTGCGCCGAGCGGCGGCGCGCGTCGCAGATGCGCATCGCAACGGCATCTCGCCGGGCACAACCATTCTCCCTCCCGAAACCAGGTCATCGGGCTGTCGGCCGAATGGCAGTTCCACCGCTCAAGGAAACGATTTTCGCAAGACGTCCATGTTCGCAAAACCCCGCGCCACCAGCCATGAAACACCGCCGTGCACGAGAGACGGAAATCCTGCGGCTCTCACCTCCAACGTCAATCCCTGTTCATTTTCTTCCGCGATTATTCGATCTTTTCGCAATTGTATAAATTCTACGTGTACATCGCCACGTCTTGAATCGAATCGCTGTTTCGCTTGTTCAGATCCGACATTTCCTCCCCGCGCGACAAAATGCCGCGCCGCAAAATTTCGTTCTCAAAGCAAAACGAGTCCGGATCGCGCGGCGTCGGCCGTCGCACCCGTCATTATTCCGCTTCCCGATTTTCCTGAAATTTCCAGCAATTCCGCGATGATGTCAAACCGTCGCGGGCCTTTCCGGCGTCGTCGCGGGTTGACCGCCCCCCGCTTTGCGTCGATCATCGGCGGGATGAACGAGCTCAAGTCCTACTTCCTGCTCGCCATCGCGATCGCGTGCGAGGTGGCGGGAACGTCGTTCCTGAAGGCCTCCGACGGCTTCACCCTGCCGGTCCAGACGATCGGCACGCTGATGTTCTACGCAGCCGCCTTCTACCTCCTTGCGATCATCGTCAGGACGATGCCGATCGGCGTCGTCTACGCGATCTGGAGCGGCGCGGGCATCGTGCTCATCAGCGCCGTCGGCTGGCTCCGGTTCGGACAGTCGCTGTCCCCCGCCACGATGTTCGGCATCGCCGTCATCGCCGCCGGCGTCGTCATCGTGAATCTCTCCTCGGCCGCGCCGCCCCACTGAAGGGTGCGCCGCACAAACGGAACCATGCAAGCCCGGCGTCGGTTCCATGCAAGACAGTCCGTCGTCTATCATACGCTATACGCATGAAAGAACGATGAAAAATTCCAGGGACAGGGCAGGGACAGGCCGGTCGCGGGACCGCAACAGGGACTTTCAACGGAGCAGAGGAAAACAATGAAAAAATACACAATCGGCGCAGCGCTGGCGTCAATCACGATGAGTCTGGGCATCGCCCACGCGGCGGTTCCCGCCTCGTGCAAGACGATCCGCATGGCCAATATCGGCTGGACCGACAATGTGGTCCAGAACGCGGTCTTCTCGACGGTCGCCCAGGCGCTCGGCTACAAGACCGACATCAACCTCTACTCGCTGGAGGTGATGTATGCCGGTCTCAGCAACGGCAAGATCGACGTCTTCCTCGACAACTGGACACCGTCGCAGAACCCGACCACCACGCCCTACGAGAAGAAGCACGAGATCGACGTCATCGGCCCCGACCTCAAGCACGCCAAATACACGCTCGTGGTGCCGCACTACCTCTACGAGAAGGGCCTGAAGACCTTCGCCGACATCCACAAGTTCGCCAAGGAACTGAACTACAAGATCTACGGCATCGAGCCGGGCAACGACGGCAACCTGCATATCCTCGCCATGATCAAGGCGAACAAGTTCGACCTCGGCAAGTTCCATCTCGTGCAGTCGAGCGAGGCCGGCATGCTCGCCGAGGTCGCCCGCAAATACCCGAAGAAGAAGGACATCGTCTTCCTCGGCTGGGAACCCGAGCCGATGAACGTCGAGTTCCACATCAACTACCTCACCGGCGGCCGGGACTATTTCGGTCCTCACAAAGGCGAGGCGACGCTCTACATCAACACGCGCCACAACTACGCCAAGGACTGCCCGAATGTCGGCGTCCTGCTGCACCATTTCTACCTGTCGGTCGGCGACGAGAACAAGATGATGTACGACGTCCAGGTCAAGCATCAGGAGGCCCCCGCCGTCGCCGCCGCCTGGCTGAAGGCGCATCCCGCCTGGGTCAAGAAAACCCTCGACGGCGTCACCACGGTCGACGGCAAGCCGGGCGCGGCGGCGGTGCTCGCCAGCCTGAAGTCGGACTGAAACGGGTGAACCTCCGGCGCGCGGCGGCCCTCCACCGCGCGCCGGATCACGGAGGCTGACCGATGAACGGGCTAGATGGCGTCCAGCACTGGATCGTCCACCATGTCATCCCCCTCGGGGCATGGGCGACGGCGGCGATCGACGCGCTGAAAAACAACTTCCAGGGATTCTTCAACGTCCTTTCGGATGTGCTGGGTTTCCTGCTCGACAACACGACCGGCGCGCTCAACTGGGTCTCGCCGCTCATCCTGATCGTGATCTTTGCCGGACTGACCTGGTATTTCAAGAAATCCTGGAAGCTCGCGCTGTTCGTGCTGATTGCGCTCACCTTCGTGCTCAACCAGGGCTACTGGGGCCGGACGATCGAGACGCTCTCGCTGGTCGCCTACGCCACCCTCGCCTGCATGCTGATCGGCGTGCCGCTCGGCGTCGCCGCCGCGCACCACCCGACGCTCTACCGAATCCTGCGCCCCGTGCTGGACCTGATGCAGACGCTGCCCACCTTCGTCTACCTGATCCCGACGCTGGTGCTCTTCGGCCTCGGCAGCGTGCCCGGCCTGATCTCGACGGTCGTCTTCGTGGTGCCCACCCCGGTCCGCCTCACCTATGTCGGCATCGTCAACGTCCCCCGCCCGCTGATCGAGGCGGGCCAGGCCTTCGGCGCCTCGCCCTGGGAACTGCTCTGGAAGGTCGAGATCCCGGCGGCCATGCCGACGATCCTCGCCGGTCTCACCCAGGTCATCATGCTGAGCCTGTCGATGGTGGTCATCGCCGCGCTGGTCGGCGCCGGCGGTCTCGGCGAACCCGTGGTCGAGGCCATGGAAACCGTGCAGATCGGCCGGGGCTTCACCTCCGGTCTCGCTATCGTCATCGTGGCGGTCATCCTCGATCGGGTGTTCCGGCCGGAGCGCGAAAACGCATGAGCACCGAATTCGCAGCGCGTTTCGAGAATGTCGACATTCTCTTCCCGCCCGCCGAGGGCCGTGCCGGCCGCACCCGGCTCGCCGCCGCCACCGCCATGCTCGATGCCGGCAAGACCCGCGCCGACATCATCGAGTCCACCGGCGTCGTCGTCGGCGCCGCCGATGTGAATCTCGAGATCGCGAAAGGCGAGATCTTCGTCATCATGGGCCTGTCCGGCTCGGGCAAGACCACCGTGCTGCGCGCGGTCAACGGCCTGAACCGGATTTCCCGCGGCCGCATCCTGATCCGCCATGGCGACCAGACGGTCGACATGACCAACCCCGCCCCGGCCGCGCTGCGCGCCCTGCGCAACCGCGCGGTCTCGATGGTCTTCCAGCAATTCGCCCTGCTGCCCTGGCGCACCGTCCGCCGCAATGTCGAACTCGGCCTCGAACTGCGCCGCACCGGCGCCGCCGAAACCCGCGAGGCGGTCGACCGCTGGCTCGATCTCGTCGGCCTGCTGCCCTGGGCGGAGAAGCACGCGCATGAGCTTTCGGGCGGCATGCAGCAGCGCGTCGGCCTCGCCCGCGCCCTCGTCACCGACCCCGACATCCTGCTGATGGACGAGCCCTTCTCCGCGCTCGACCCGCTGATCCGCAACAAGCTGCAGGACGAGCTGCTCTCCCTGCAGCAGAGCATGCACAAGACGATCATCTTCGTCACCCACGATCTCGACGAGGCGCTGAAACTCGGCAACCGCATCGCGATCATGAAGGACGGCCGGGTGATCCAGGTCGGCGCGCCGGAAGACATCGTGCTGCGTCCCGCCACCGACTATGTCGCCGAATTCGTCCGCCACATGAACCCGCTCACCGCCATCCGCGCCGCCTCGCTGATGCGCCCGCTCGATACCGGGGACGATGCCCAGGGTGCCCAGTTCAGCTTCACCGACGACCGCTCGCACTACCGCCTCTCGCTCCGCCCCGACGGCACGCTGGACGGTCTTTCCTGCAACGGCGCGGCGATCGCCGTCCATCCGGTCGATGGCGAAACCGCGACACCGGAAGGTGCCGTCGGCATCGTCGAGACCACGCATCTGCTGAAGGATGTCGTCGAGCAGCGCCAGCGCAGCGGCCATCCCGTACTGGTCGCCGAAGACGGCTGCATCGTCGGCTGGTGCGGCGCCAACGAGGTGCTCGACGCCCTCACCCATGCCGGCCGCGCCACGATGACCGACGCGAGCCCCACCCCCGCCCTCGCCCCCAGCTGAACCGGAGCCCTGCCATGACAGGCGAACCCCGCCGCAACTTCATCGCCGGCGGCCCGTGGTCGCGCGCCGGCCTCGCGCGTTTCGAAACCCGCAACCCCGCCACCGGCGGCGTGCTGGCCGAGATCGAGATCGCCGACGCCGAAACCGTCGCCGCCGCCGTCGCCGCCGCGCGCGAGGCCCAGCGCGCCTGGGCCGCCACCCCCGCGGCGGCACGCGGGCGCATCCTGCTGCGTGCCGCGTCGATATTGCGGGAACGCAACGACGAACTCGCCCGCACCGAAACGCTCGATACCGGCCGCCCGATCGCCGAAACCAGCGTTGTCGATGTCATTTCCGGCGCCGAATGCCTCGAATATTTCGGCGGTCTCGCCGCCTCGATCACCGGCGAGTCGGTCGATCTCGGGCCCGCCGCCTTCGGCTACACCAGGCGCGAGCCGCTCGGCGTCGTCGCCGCGATCGGCGCCTGGAACTACCCGCTGCAGATCGCCTGCTGGAAATCCGCCCCCGCCCTCGCCTGCGGCAACGCGGTGATCTTCAAGCCCGCGCCGCAAACCCCGCTGACCGCGTTCGAACTCGCCGCGATCTACCGCGAGGCCGGCCTGCCGGACGGGCTGTTCAACGTCGTCAACGGCTTCGGCGAAACCGGCCTCGCCCTCGTCCGCCACCCCGACGTCGCGAAAATCTCGCTCACCGGCTCGGTCCCCACCGGCAAGGCCGTCGCCGCCGAGGCCGCGGCCAGCCTCAAGCGCGTCACCCTCGAACTCGGCGGCAAATCCCCGCTCATCGTCTGCGCCGATGCCGATCTCGACAGCGCCGCCGCCGCCGCGATGCTGGCGAATTTCTACTCCTCCGGCGAAATCTGCTCGAACGGCACGCGCGTCTTCGTCCACCGCTCGGTGCACGACCGTTTCGTCGAAACCCTCGCCGCCCGCGCCCAGCGCCTCGTCATCGGCGATCCGCTCGATCCCGCCACCGAGATCGGCGCGCTGATCTCGCCCGAACACGCCGACCGCGTCATGGGCTTCATCGAGGCCGGCCTTCGCGAGGGCGCGCGCCTCGTCTGCGGCGGAAAGCGCCGGACCGAGGGTGTGCCCGCCGGCAACACCTTCATCGAACCCACCATCTTCGCCGGCTGCGCCGATGGCATGACGATCGCGCGCGAGGAAATCTTCGGCCCCGTGATGTCGGTCCTCGCCTTCGACGACGAGGACGACGCCATCGCCCGCGCCAACGCCACCCCCTACGGCCTCGCCGCCGCCGTCTTCACCCGCGATCTCGCCCGCGCCCACACGCTCGTCGCCCGCCTTGAAGCCGGCACCTGCTGGATCAATCATTACAATATCACACCGATCGAGCTTCCCTTCGGCGGCATGAAGCAGTCCGGCTACGGCCGCGAGAACAGCCGCGCCGCGATCGACGCCTATACCGAGATCAAGAGCGTCTACGTCGCCCTCGCGCCCGTGGACTCCCCTTACTGACGAGGCGTTAGAAAATGCCCAGCGAATACGACTACATCATCGTCGGCGCCGGTTCCGCCGGCTGCGCGATGGCGAACCGCCTCACCGAGGATGGCAACGCCACCGTGCTGCTGCTCGAATTCGGCGGCTCCGACCGCTCGCCCTTCATCCAGATGCCGAGCGCGCTGTCGATCCCGATGAACACCAGGAAGTACGACTGGGGCTATCACAGCGAGCCCGAGCCGCATCTCGGCGGGCGGCGGATGCACACGCCGCGCGGCAAGGTGCTCGGCGGCTCCTCCTCGATCAACGGCCTCGTCTACATCCGCGGCAACGCGATGGATTTCGAGCACTGGGAGGAAATGGGCGCGCGCGGCTGGGGCTGGCGCGACGTGCTGCCCTATTTCCGCCGCGCCGAAACCCGTGCGGAGGGCGGCGACGCCTATCGCGGCGATTCCGGCCCGCTGCACACCAGCTACGGCCGCCTCGCCAACCCGCTCTACCGCGCCTTCATCGAGGCCGGGCGCCAGGCCGGCTACCCCGTCACCGACGATGTCAACGGCTACCAGCAGGAAGGCTTCGGCCGGATGGACATGACCGTCCATCGCGGCCGCCGCTGGAGCACGGCGAACGCCTATCTGCGGCCGATCCGCAACCGCCCCAACCTCACCCTGCACGCGCGCAGCCTGGTCTCGCACATCGTCTTCGCCGGCAAGGCGGCCAGCGGTGTCGCCTATCGCCGCTTCGGGCAGGACATCGTCGCCCGCGCCCGCCGCGAGGTGATCCTCGCCGCCGGCGCCATCAACTCGCCGCAACTGCTCAAGCGGTCCGGCATCGGCCCCGCCGCCGAACTCGCCGCGCTCGGCATCGACGTCGTGGCCGACCGTCCCGGTGTCGGCGAGAACCTGCAGGACCACCTCGAATTCTACTTCCAGGTCGCCTGCACCCGGCCGATCACGCTGTATTCGGCGATGAACCCGCTCGCCAAGGCGATGATCGGCCTGCGCTGGCTGCTGTTCCACGACGGTCTCGGCGCCACCAACCATTTCGAGAGCTGCGGCTTCATCCGCTCGCGCCCCGGCGTCGAATACCCAGACATCCAGTATCACTTCCTCCCCGTCGCCATCCGCTACGATGGCCGCGCCCACGCCACCCAGCACGGCTTCCAGGCCCATGTCGGCCCGATGCGCTCGAACAGCCGCGGCTGGGTCCGCCTGCGCGACCGCAATCCCGCAACCCCGCCGCGGATCTTCTTCAACTACATGAGCGAGAAGCAGGACTGGGCGGACATGCGCGCCTGCGTGCGCCTCACCCGCGAGATCTTCGCGCAGGAGGCCTTCGCTCCCTTTCGCGGCGCCGAAATCGCCCCTGGCGCCGATGTCACCACCGATGCGGAGATCGACGCCTTCATCCGCGGCGCCGTCGAAAGCGCCTACCACCCCAGCGGCACCTGCCGCATGGGCGATGCCGCCGATCCGCTCGCGGTGGTCGATCCCGAAACCCGCGTCATCGGCGTCGAGCGCCTGCGCGTCGCCGATTCCTCGATCATGCCGCGCATCACCAACGGCAATCTCAACGCGCCCACCATCATGATCGGCGAGAAGGCGGCCGACCACATCCGCGGCCGCGACCCGCTGCCGCCGAGCAACGCGCCGTTCCATCGCGCCGAACGCTGGCAAACCGCCCAGCGCTGACAGCCGGTGAGCGGCACGGCGGAAATGATCAGACGCATGTCGCTTCGATACAACCCCGGCGGCGTATCGCGCGATGTGCGGCGCGGTCCGGCATGGCATTGTCACTGCCGACAGGAGTTTTGAATGCAGCGTTTTTCCGCCCTTGCCCTCATCAGGCGCGCGCTCGACGGCCAGGCCGGCTGGCAGGCCCAGTGGCGCGATGCCGCCCCGAAGCCCGGCTATGACGCGGTCATCATCGGCGGCGGCGGCCACGGCCTCGGCACCGCCTACTACCTCGCCCGCAAGCACGGCATGCGCAACATCGCCGTGCTGGAAAAGGGCTGGATCGGCGGCGGCAACACCGGCCGCAACACCACCATCATCCGCTCGAACTACCTGTTCGACGAAAGCGCCGCACTCTACGACCACGCGCTGAAACTCTGGGAAGGCCTCTCGGCCGACCTGAACTACAACGTCATGTTCTCGCAGCGCGGCGTGCTGATGCTCGCCCACAACGTGCACGACGAACAGGTCTTCCGCCGCCACGTCCACGCCAACCGCCTCAATGGCGTCGACAACGAATGGCTCACCCCCGAACAGGCGAAGGCCTTCTGCCCGCCGCTGAACATCGCCCCCGGCATGCGCCACGCGGTCACCGGCGGCGCGCTGCAGCGGCGCGGCGGCACGGCGCGGCACGATGCCGTCGCCTGGGGCTATGCCCGCGCCGCCAGCGCCCTCGGCGTCGACATCATCCAGAACTGCGAGGTCACCGGCATCGACCGCGACGCCGCCGGCCGCGTCAGCGGCGTGCAGACCACCCGCGGCCCGATCGCGACGAAGCGCGTCGGCGTCGTCGCCGCCGGCAACACCTCGGTGGTGATGGCGATGGCCGGGCTGCGCATGCCGCTCGAAAGCTTCCCGCTGCAGGCGCTGGTCTCCGAGCCGGTGAAGCCGTGCTTTCCCTGCGTCGTCATGTCGAACACGATCCACGCCTATATCAGCCAGTCGGACAAGGGCGAGCTGGTCATCGGCGCCGGCACGGACGCCTACATCTCCTACAGCCAGCGCGGCGCGTTGCACATCTCGATGCACACGCTGGAGGCGATCTGCGAGCTGTTCCCGATGTTCCGCCGCATGCGCATGCTGCGCAACTGGGGCGGCATCGTCGACGTCACGCCGGACCGCTCGCCGATCATCGCGAAAACGCCGGTCCCCGGCCTCTACGTCAATTGCGGCTGGGGCACCGGCGGCTTCAAGGCCACGCCCGGCTCCGCCGATCTCTTCGCCCACACCATCGCCCGCGACGAACCGCACCCGATCAACGCGCCCTTCAGCCTCGAGCGTTTCGCCGAGGGCCGGCTGATCGACGAGGCCGCCGCCGCCGCGGTCGCGCACTGAGGAGTCCCGCCATGCTGCTGATCCCCTGCCCGCATTGCGGCGACCGTCCGGAAATCGAGTTCGCCTATGGCGGCGAGGCCCACCGCGTCCGCGCCGCCGACCCGCGCGCCGTCGATGACGCGGGCTGGACCGACTATCTCTACATCCGCCGCAACGCCCGCGGCGATTTCGAGGAACGCTGGCGCCACGCCCATGGCTGCGGCCGCTTCTTCAACCTCCGCCGCAACACCTACACCGACATGATCGACCGCGGAGCCGCACGATGAGCCAGAGCTTCCGGCTTGCCGAGGGCGGGCGGATCGACCGCTCCCGCACCCTCGCCTTCCGTTTCGACGGCCGCGCCTATGCCGGCCATCCGGGCGACACGCTGGCCTCGGCCCTGCTCGCCAACGGCGTCCACCTGGTCGGCCGTTCCTTCAAGTATCACCGTCCGCGCGGCATCCTGACCGCCGGCGCCGAGGAGCCGAACGCCCTGGTCGGCGTCGGCCGCGACGAGGGGCACTACACCCCCAACCTGCGCGCGACCCAGGTCGTCCTGCATGACGGCCTGGTCGCCGAAAGCCAGAACCGCTCCCCCTCGCTCGAACGCGACTTCGCCGGCCTCACCGACCTGTTCTGGAAATTCATCCCCGCCGGCTTCTACTACAAGACCTTCATGTGGCCGAAAGCGGCGTGGACGCGGTTCTTCGAGCCGCGCATCCGCGCCATGGCCGGCCTCGGCCGCGCCCCGGAGGCGGCGGACGCCGCCTGCTACGCCCAGCGCTACGCCCATTGCGACGTGCTGGTGGTCGGCGCCGGCCCCGCCGGCATCGAGGCCGCCCTCGCCGCCGCGTCCTCCGGCGCGCGGGTGATCCTGTGCGACGAACAGGCCGAGCTTGGCGGCGCCCTCCTCGCCGAGACGGATGCGACGCTCGATGGCACCAATGCCGCGAGCTTCCTCGCCACCCGCCTGAGCTGGCTGCAGGCCGCCGGCCAGGTCACCATCCTGCCGCGCACCATCGCCTTCGGCTATTTCCCGCACAACATGATCGGCCTCGCCCAGGACCTCACCGATCATCTCGGCGAACCCGACGACACCCAGCCCCGCGGCCGGCTCTGGCAGGTCCGCGCCCGCGAGGTGGTGATCGCCACCGGCGCCATCGAGCGCCCCCTCGCCTTCCCCGACAACGACCGCCCCGGCATCATGCTGGCCGACGCCGCGCGCACCTACGTCACCCGCTACGGCGTGCTGCCGGGCCGCAACGCCGTCGTCTTCACCGCGCACGATTCCGCCTATGCTGCCGCCCTCGCCCTGCACCGCGCCGGCGCCCGCATCGCCGCGATCGCCGATCTCCGGCCCGATCCGTCCGGCGAACTGGTCGAGGCCGCCCACGCCGCCGGCCTGCCGGTCCGCCCCGGCTGCACCCTCACCGGCACCGAGGGGCGGCTGCGCGTCACCGCCGCCACCATCGCGCGGCGCGATGGCGGCGCCGGCGAGCGCCTCTCCTGCGACCTCGTGCTGATGTCCGGCGGCTTCACCCCGAGCGTGCATCTCTTCTCGCAGAGCCGCGGCAAGCTCCGCTTCGACCCCGCGCTCGACGCCTTCATCCCCGGCGAGCCGGCCGAGGCCTGCCGCGCCGCCGGTGCCGCCGCCGGCACCACCTCGCTGGCCGACGCCCTCGCCTCCGGCCGCGCCGCCGGCGAGGCGGCGGCCGCCGCCGCCGGCTTCACCGCCCCGCCCGCCGCGACGATCGCGGTCGCCAACGCCCCCGCCGCCACCGGCGGCTTCCTCGGCGCCACGCCGCACGGCCGCAACCCCGGCTCGGTCCGCGCCTTCATCGACTTCCAGAACGACGTCACCGCGAAGGACATCTCGCTCGCCCTGCGCGAGGGCTTCCGCTCGGTCGAGCACGTCAAGCGCTACACCACCAACGGCATGGCGACCGACCAGGGCAAGCTCTCCAACATGAACGCGCTCGGCATCATGTCGGCCGAGCTCGGCCGCCCGATCCCCGAGATCGGCACCACCACCTTCCGCATGCCCTACACGCCGGTCCCCTTCGGCTATTTCGCCGGCTACGCCCGCGGCACGCTGTTCGAGCCCGAGCGCCACACCCCGATCCACGACTGGGCGGCGGAACAGGGCGCGGTGTTCGAGGATGTCGGCATCTGGAAACGCGCCCGCTACTTCCCGCGCGGCGGCGAGACGATGCGCAGCGCCGTCGCCCGCGAATGCCGCGCCGTGCGCGCGAGCGTCGGCATCTTCGACGCCTCGACCCTCGGCAAGATCGAGGTCGTGGGGCCGGACGCCGCCGAGTTCCTCAACCGCATGTACGTCAACGCCTGGACCAAGCTGAAACCCGGCCGCCTGCGCTACGGCGTGCTGCTGCGCGAGGACGGGTTCGTGATCGACGACGGCGTCATCGGCCGCCTGTCCGACACCCGCTTCCACGTCACCACCACCACCGGCGGCGCCCCGCGCGTGCTCGCCATGATGGAGGACTACCTGCAGACCGAGTTCCCCGAGCTCGATGTCTGGCTCACCTCCACCACCGAGCAATACGCGGTCATCGCCGTCCAGGGCCCCCGCGCGCGCGACGTGATCGCCCCGCTCGTCGAGGGGGCGGACATCTCCGGCGCCGCCATGCCGCACATGAGCATGGTCGAATGCCGCGTCGCCGGCATCCCGGCCCGGCTCTTCCGCGTCAGCTTCACCGGCGAGCTCGGCTTCGAGATCAACGTCCCCGCCGATTACGGCCGCGCCGTCTGGGAGGCGGTGTTCGACGCCGGCCGCCGGCACGACATCACCGCCTACGGCACCGAGACGATGCACGTTCTGCGCGCCGAGAAGGGCTACATCATCGTCGGCCAGGAGACCGACGGCACGGCGACGCCCGACGATGTCGGCCTCGCCTGGGCGATCGGCAAGGCGAAGCCCGATTTCGTCGGCAAGCGCGCGCTCGACCGCGCCGCCTTCGCCGGCCAGACCGGGCGCAAGCAGCTCGTCGGACTGTTCACCGAGCCCGGCGATATCGTGCTCGAGGAAGGATCCCACCTCGTCGCCGATCCCAGCCGGCCGCCGCCCGCCGAGATCCTCGGCCACGTCACCTCCGCCTACTGGAGCGAGACGCTCGGCCGCTCCATCGCCCTCGCCCTGGTGCGCGGCGGGCGCGACCGCATCGGCGACACGCTGCACGTGAAACTCGCGGACCGCGCGATCCCGGTCCGCCTCACCGATCCGGTATTCTACGACCGTGAAGGAGCCAGGCTCGATGGCTGACGTGATGCAGACCCGCCTCGCCTCCCCGCTCGCCGGCCTCGTCGGCGACCGCCGGGTGCGCGAGATGCCCCGCGCCACGCGCGTCTCGCTGCGCGTCAAGCCGGCCGCCGTCGAGGCCGCCGGCGCGGCGCTGGGGGTCGATCTCGCCCTCGGGATGAACCGCGCCACCGAGTCCGGCGCCCGCACCGCGATCCGCCTCGGACCGGACGAGTTCCTGCTCCTCGCCCCCGTCGCCGACACCTGGGAGGCGTTCGAAGCCGCCCTCGCCGCAGCTCTCACGCCGCGCGACTACGCGCTGGCCGACATTTCCCACCGCCAGCTCGGCGTCTCGATCGAGGGGCCGGACTGCACGGCGATGCTCAACGCCCTCTGCCCGCTCGATCTCGACCTCGCCGCCTTCCCCGTCGGCATGGCCACCCGCACCCTGTTCGGCAAGGCCGACATCGTGCTCTGGCGCACCGCCGAAACCCGCTTCCACATCGAGGTCTGGCGCTCCTTCGCCCCCTATCTCTGGGGCCTTCTCGCCGCCATCGGGCGGGAGTATCCCGACTAGGGCTTCCCCCGGCCGGATCGACCCATCCGGCCGGACCAGGCGGCCAGCCCCATCAAGCAACAGAAGCATCAAAGCATGATCAGCGTCTTCGACCTGTTCAAGATCGGCATCGGCCCGTCCTCGTCGCACACCACCGGGCCGATGCGCGCCGCGCACCGCTTCGCCGCGACTCTCGCCGAGGCCGATCTGCTGCCCCGCACCGCGCGCGTCACTGTCACCCTGCTCGGCTCGCTGGCCTGGACCGGCAAGGGCCACGCGACCGACAAGGCGGTGATCCTCGGCCTGTCCGGCGAGGCGCCCGAAACCGTCGACCCCGACCGGGCGGACGCCCTGGTCGCCGCCGTCGCCGCGGCGCGCCGCCTCACCCTCGCCGGCCGGCACGAGATCGGCTTCGACCCGGCGGCGGACCTGGTCTTCGATTTCGAAACCGCCGCCCCCCGCCACCCCAACACGCTGGAACTCACCGCGCACGACGCCGCCGGCACCCTCCTCGCCCGCGAGCGCTGGTGCTCGGTCGGCGGCGGCTTCGTGCTGCGCGAGGACGAACCGGCCGATCTCGGCGCCATCACCGACGACGTGCCCCACCCCTTCGCCACCATGGAAGAGCTGCTGCGCATCGGCGCGGCGACCGGCCTGTCCATCGCCGCGATCGTCCGCGCCAACGAAACCGCGCTGCGCCCGCCGGAGGCGGTCACCGCCCATATCGACCTGGTCATCGACGTGATGATGAGCGCCATCGAGCGCGGCCTCGCCGCCGAGGGCATGCTCCCCGGCAGCCTGCGCGTCACCCGCCGCGCCCGCGCCCTGCGCGCCCGGCTGGAGGCCGATTCCAGCCGCAACGATCTCGCACCCCACGAGCCGATGGACTGGGTCAGCCTGTTCGCGATGGCGGTGAACGAGGAGAACGCCGCCGGCGGGCGCATCGTCACCGCGCCGACCAACGGCGCCGCCGGCGTCATCCCCGCCGTGCTGCGCTACTATCGCGACAGCTGCCCCGGCGCCAGCCGCGCCGGCCTGCACGATTTCATCCTCACCGCCACCGCGATCGGCGGCCTGTTCAAGACTAACGCCTCGATTTCCGGCGCCGAGGTCGGCTGCCAGGGCGAGGTCGGCGTCGCCGCCTCGATGGCCGCCGCCGGCCTCGCCGCCGCCCGCGGCGCGACCAACGCGCAGATCGAGAACGCCGCCGAAATCGCCATGGAACACCATCTCGGCATGACCTGCGATCCGGTCGGCGGCCTGGTGCAGATCCCCTGCATCGAGCGCAACGCCTTCGGCGCGATCAAGGCGATCAGCGCCGCCTCCCTCGCCGCCCGCGGCGACGGCTCGCACCGCGTCTCGCTCGATCAGGTCATCGCCACGATGCGCCAGACCGGCGCCGACATGAACACGAAATACAAGGAAACCTCGCTCGGCGGCCTCGCCGCCAATTTCATCGAGTGCTAGAGCGCTTTCCGATCCACCCGGATCGAATGTAGCGCTCTGTCATATCGATGAAACGCGCTTTCCGATCCACCCGGATCGGATGCAGCGCTCTGTCATATCGATGAAACGCGCTTTCCGATCCGGACGGATCGGATGCAGCGCTCTGTCATATCGATGAAACGCGCTTTCCGGTCCGGATGGATCGGATGTCGCGCTCTGTCACATCGATGAAGCGGGCATGATCCGGCAGGATCGCAAGGTGCTCCGGGCGTCAGGCCTTGCGGGGCCTGAACCGCGCCACGAACTCGAGGATCGCCGCCGCCGCCTCGTCCGGCGCCGGCCGCAGCATCACCCGCCCGCCGGCATCCCGCGTCTCGCTCACCGCCTGCAGCCGCGCCTCCGCCGAACCGCCGCCGCCGACATCGCCGATCAGCTTCGGCCGCGCCCGGTAGGGCCGGATTTCCGCTCCTTCCGGCAGCGCCGCCGGCAGCGCCGCCGGTCCCGCCACCTCGCTCACCCGTCCCGCCAGCCGCGCGCGATGCACATAGGGCAGCGCCGCCGGCGCCGCCGGATGCACGGTGATCACCGCCGCCCCGCGCACCGTGGCCGCCCGCCGCCCGCCGCGCGGCAGCGCCTGCGTCACCGTCATCTCGCCGCCGGCAATCCCGGCCCCGATCGCATCGGCGACGATCGGCCATCCCAGCGCCCGCGCCAGCCGATAGGGCAGCAGCCCGCCATCCGCCCCGCCCCGGCCGCGCCGGCCCGCGAGGATCAGGTCCGGCAGCCTTCCCTCCAGCGCCGCCACCAGCGCGCCGAGCGGATCGTCCGCCGCTCCGGCCGCAACCAGCGTCAGCCCGTCGATCCCGTGCCCCAGCGCGTCCAGCACCGCCTCGTCGCGCCCGCCGGCATGCAGCCCCTCGACCGCGCCGCCCGCCCCGGCGATCTGCCGCGCCAGCGCGATCGCCTGCAATTCCGCCGGCACCGGGCAGGGCGCGCCCGTCGCCGGATGCCGCCCGGCGGACAGCAGCACGACGATTCTCATGCCTCGGCTCCCAGAAGCGCGAGCAGCGCCGGCAGCACCGCCTGAGCATCCGCGACCACCGCCAGGTCCGCCCGCGCGATCATCGCCGCGTGCAGGTCGGTATTCACCGCGACCACATGCTCCACCGTGCCGATCCCCTGCAGATGCTGCGGCGCGCCGGAAATCCCGAACGCCACGTAGCAGTCGGCGTTGAGCACGGTGCCCGACGCGCCGACCTGCATCGCCCGCGGCAACGCGCCGGCGTCGCACACCACCCGGCTCGCCCCCGGCGTCGCCCCGAGCGCGCGCGCGAGATCGAGAAACCCCGCGAAATCCGTCACCCCGTTCCCCGCCGCGATCACGAATCCCGCCTCGTCCAGCCGCACATTCGCCGCCTCCACCGGCAGGGGCGACAGCCGCACCGCCATCGCCGCATCCCTCGCCGGATCAGTGGGCTGATCGACCGGCGCGGCCGCATGCGCCGCCCCGCGCCAGGGCGCGATGCGGTCGGCCGCGATGCTCAGCAGGCGCGGCGGCGCCACCCGCCATTCCGCCCGCCCCGCGGCAGCCGGGCGGATCGCCTGCCGCGCCGACAGGCTCTCGACCGCGTCGAACAGCGCCTCGTCGCAGAGTGCCGCCACCCGCCGCGCCAGATCCCCGCCATCCGCGCTCTCGGCGAACACCACATGGCGCGGCCGATGCGCGCCGATCGCGGCGGCGACCGATGCCGCCAGCGCCGCCGGATCGTCCCGCGCCGGCAGCACCATCACCCGGTCCGCCCCCGCCGCACCCGCGTCCTCCGGCAGGCCCGGCGCCAGCAGCACCACCGCCGCCGTCCCGCCGCCATCGAGCAGCCGCGCCGCCCCCAGCACCTGCCGGTCATGGCGCGACAGCACGCCGCCCGCCATCTCCACCACGGCGAACACCAGATAGGCCGGGTCCGCGATCGTCACGACCGGCGCCGCCGCCGGCGCCACCGTGGCGCCCTGCGCGACCGCCCCGCCGCGATGCGTCCGGTCGATCCGCCGGCGCGGCGCCTCGGCCACCACCACCGCCGCGCGCTCGGCCCGGGGATCGCGCCGCTTCGCGCTCACGCCCGCGCCTCCACCGGCACCGTGGCCATCGCCGCGTGCACCAGCTCGGCAATGTCGCGCACCTCGGGCCGCGCGCCCGTCACCCCCTCCAGCATCGCGGTGCAGCCCGGGCACGCCACGGCGACGATGTCCGCCCCCGTCTCCCGCGCCTGCGCCATCCGCAGATCGGGAATCCGCCGCTCCCCCGCGATGTCCGAAACCGGCGCGCCGCCCCCGCCGCCGCAGCAGAACGAGGCCGCGCCATGGCGCTCCATCTCGCTCACCGCCAGGCCGATCCGCCCCAGCACCCGCCGCGGCGCGTCATACTCGCCGTTATAGCGGCCGAGATAGCACGGGTCGTGATAGGTCACCGTCCCGCCGGATGCCGCCTCCGGCCGGATCGCGCCGGTGCCGATCAGCTTGTCGATCAGCGCCGTATGGTGCTGCACCGTATAATGCCCGCCGAACGCCGGATATTCCTGCCGCAGCACATGCAGCGCGTGCGGATCGGCGGTGACGATCCGCCCGAACCGCCTTGCCGCCAGCGCCGCCACATTGGCGCGCGCGAGGCGCTCGAACCCCGCCTCGTCGCCGAGCCGCCGGGCGAGGTCGCCGCAATCGCGCTCCGCTTCCCCCAGCACCGCGAAATCCAGCCCCGCCGCCCGCATGATCGCCACCAGCGCCCGCAGCGTCCGCCCATAGCGCGCGTCGAACGCCCCGTCGCCGAGCCAGAGCAGGATGTCGGCGCTCTCGCCCTCGCCCAGCACGCGCAGCCCGCCGGCGGCGAAATCGAGCCGCCGCCCGGGCTCGAACCCGCCCGGATTGAACGCGTAGCGCAGCTCCGAAAGCACCTGGTCCGCCTTGCCCGGCGCCGCACCGGCGTCCAGCGTCAGATGCCGCCGCAGATCGACCACCGCGTCCACATGCTCGATCATCATCGGGCAGGCGGATACGCAGGCGCGGCAGGTCGTGCAGGCGAACAGCGTCTCCGCGTGCAGCCGCCCCAGCACCGGGCCCGGCGACGAAATGCCCGGATGCGGCGAGCCGGCATAGGCCGGCGCCTCCGGATGCAGCGCCGTCGCCAGGTCCTGGATCAGCGCCTTCGGGTTCAGCTTCTGCCCGGCGGCAAAGGCCGGGCATGCCTCTTCGCACCGCCCGCACTGGATGCAGGCATCGAACCCCGCCAGCCGGTTCCAGGCGAAATCGCCGATCGCCGCCACGCCGAAGTTTTGCGCCGGCAACAGCCCGCTTGCTGCTGCGCCCGCGAAGCGCTCAGGCCGCGGATGAGCCGCGAGATGCACCGCCCCGGCCAGCGCGTGCCGCATCGGCCCGGTCCCGATCCCCGCCACCAGCCGCGCCCCGCCCCAGGCGGCAAGCCCGATCCCCGCCAGTGCGGGCAGCCACAGCCCGAGCAGAATGCCGAGCGAGGCCAGGAACCCGCCCGCCGCATAGGCAGCCAGATCCCGCGCCAGCCCCTGGAACGCCCCGCCGGAGAGCGACGCCGGCCGCGCCGGCTGCCGCCTCTGCGCGACCAGCCGCGCGCCGAAAATCGCGAAGCCGAAGCCGAGCGCGGCCAGCAGCCAAAGCATTTCCGCGCCACGCAGCGCCGGGATGATGCCCAGCAGCACCAGAGCGGTGCCGCCGAGCAAGCCCCCGGCGATCGCCTGGTGCATCCGCGCCGCCGCCGCCCGCCGCGCCACCACGCCATGCACATCCACGAGATAGCGCCGCGGCAGCGCCGCCAGCCCGCGCGCCCAGTCCACCGGCGCCGCCCCGCCCCGCCGCCACGATGCGGCGAGACGCAGCCCCTGCGCGACCACCCCGGCCAGCAGCAGCCAGGCCAGCAGGACGAACAGGCCCGCCATCAGAAATCCTTGCAGAGGCGCAGCGCGTCGTAGATCGCGGCGTGGATGTTGCGCCCCGCCGCCGCATCGCCGATGCGATACAGCGCGTATCCGTCCTCCGGCCAGGGCTGCGCCCGCCCCGCCACCAGCGCGCCGGCATCGATCCGCCCCCGGTTGACCGACCCCGCCTTCAGCGGATCATAAAGCGCGTCATCCGGCAGCGTGCCGAAATCGACGACGACATGATCCACCACCCGCTCCTCCTCGGCGAGATCCATCGTGTTGAGCAGCACCGCGACCAGCCGGTTCTCCTCCCGCCGCACCGCGAGCAGGTCGAGATTCGGCGTCATGATCACGTCATGGCGGTAGAGTTCGCGCAGATGGATCGGCTGGTTGGTGGTGCCGACCTCCTCGGCCGCCATCCGGTCGCCGGTCGCGAGTTCCACCAGCGCGCCGCGCTTCGCCAGGAACTCGGCGCAGGAGGCGGCGTTGTGCTGCCCCATCCCGTCATAGAGCAGCACCGAACCGCTGAGCGCGATCCCGTCGCGCAGGATCGCGGCGGTCGTCGTCACCAGTTCCGCCCCCTCCATGAAGCCCGGATTGGGCACGCCGCCGGTCGCGAGAATCACGATGTCCGGCCGTTCCGCCAGCACCATCGCCGCATCCGCCGCGACACCGAGCCGCAGATCCACGCCGAGCCTGCGCACCTGCGCGCCGAGCCAGCGCGGAATCCCCGACAGCGCCTCCCGCCATCCCGCCTTCGCGGCGATGTTGATCTGCCCGCCAAGCGCCGTCTCCCGCTCGAACAGCACCACCTCGTGGCCGCGCTCCGCACTCACCCGCGCCGCCTCCAGCCCGCCCGGCCCGCCGCCGACGACAACCACCCGCCGCCGCCGCGCCGCCTTGCCGATCACGTGCGGCATCGTCGCCTCGCGCCCGGTCGCGGCGTTCTGGATGCACAGCGCATCCGCCCCGGTATAGATCCGGTCGATGCAGTAGCCGGCGCCGACGCACTGGCGGATATCGTCCTCCCGCCCGTCCTGCAGCTTGCGCGCGAGATGCGGGTCGGCGATGTGCGCCCGCGTCATCGCGATCATGTCGACATGCCCCTCCGCCACCGCGCGCGCGGCGGTGGCAAGGTCGGTGACCCGCTGCGCGTGGAACACCGGCACCTCCACCTCGCGGCGGATCGCGCTGGCCAGCGGCAGGAAGGGCGCGACCGGAAACGACATGTTCGGCAGCGACACCGCATGCGCCAGATGGTCCCGCGCCTGCCCGCCGAGCACGTTGATGAAATCGACCAGCCCGCGCCGCGCATGCGCCTCGGCGATGGCCACGCAATCCTCGTGGCTCAGCCCCTCGGCCAGCATCTCGTCGCCCGACATGCGGATGCCGATCAGGAAATCATCCCCCGCCGCCGCCCGCATCGCCTCGAGAATCTCGAAGCCGAACCGCATCCGGTTCTCCAGCGACCCGCCATAACCATCGCCGCGGTGATTGACCGAGGGCGACCAGAACTGGTCGACCAGGTGCCCGTGCGCCGCCGAGAGCTCGCAGCCATCGAGCCCGCCCTCGCGGGCCCGCCGCGCCGCCGCCGCGAAATCGGCGACCACCCGGTCGATATCCTCCTGCTCCATCTCCCGCGGGATCGACCGGCTCGCCGGCTCCCGCCGCGGCGAGGCGGAAAGCGTCGGCAGCCAGTTCTCGGTATCCCACCGGGTCCGCCGCCCCATATGCGTGAGCTGGATCATCAGCGCCGCGCCATGCGCATGCACGCGTTCGGAAAATTGTTGAAAATACGGAATGACACTGTCATCCGCGACCGATATCTGGTTCCACGGCGCCGCCGGGCTGTCGAGCGAGACGGAGGACGATCCGCCGAACATCGTCAGCCCGATGCCGCCCTTCGCCTTTTCCGCGTGGTAGAGCTGGTAGCGCTCCTGCGGCTTGCCGTCCCGGCCGTAGCCCGGCGCGTGGCTCGTGCTCATGATCCGGTTGCGGAACGTCGTCCGGCGGATCGTCAGCGGGCGGAACAGCGCCTCGGCGTGGGCGATCATGCAATGCCTCCAGGCCGCCGCTCGGCGCGCGGCGGATGTCCGAAATAATCGTGATAGGCGCTGGCGAAATGCGTGCTGGAGCCGAACCCGCAGGCCATCGCCACATCGGTCACCGGCACCCGCAGCGATTGCAGCATCCCCTGCGCCCGCTTCAGCCGCCGCGCCCGGATGAACGCCGCCGGGCTCTCGCCGACATGGGCGCGGAACAGCCGCTGCAACTGCCGCAGCGAAATGCCGAGCTCGCCGGCGATCTCGCCGAGAATCTGCTTTTCCCCAAGCCGCGCCTCGATCATCACCATCGCCCGCGCCAGCATCGGCTGCCCGGCATGGCCGCGGTCGTCCTTGTCGAGCGGCTGGCGCTCGGCACTCGGGCGGATCCGGTCGAGGACGAAAATCGCCCGCACATGCTCGGCCACGTTGCGGCCGAGCCGCGCCTCGATCAGCGCCAGCATCATGTCGAGCGGCCCGGTGCCGCCGGTGCAGGTCAGCCGGTTGCGGTCGAGCACGAACAGCTCGTTGACCAGTTCGATCTCCGGAAACTCGGCGCGCATCGCCGGCATGTCCTCCCAGTGGACGGCGCAGCGATACTCGTCGAGCAGCCCGGCGGCGGCGAGCGCGAAGGTGCCGGTGCAGAGCGCGCCGAGCGGCGTGCCCGCCCGCGCCGCGCGGCGCAGCGCCGCGAGCACCGGCCGCCCCACGGCCGAGCGCACGTCGAGCCCGCCGCAGACGAACAGGATATCCGGCGCCGGCCCTGACTCCGGCGCCGTCACCGCGCCGAGGCTCAGCCCGTTGCTCGCCGTCACCGGCGCCTCGCCCACCGCGTGCAGGCTCCACCGATACACCGCCCGCCCGGCGCAGCGATTGGCCATCCGCAGCGCCTCGATCGCATTGGCCACCGCGATCATCGAATAGTTCGGCAGCAGCAAGAAGCCGAAATGCGACAGCGCGGCGGGGTTCAGCGGCCGCGGCATCAGCGTTCGATCACGAGATCGGTCAGCGGCGTCGAGCAGCAGATCAGGATCATGTCCTGGTCGATCTCGCGCTGGCGGATGCCGCCCTGGTGCTTCATGTCCACCCGTCCCGAGACGAGCTTGCTCTTGCAGGTGCCGCACACGCCCTTGGTGCAGGACGAGGGCAGCCGCATGCCCGCCTCGCGCGCGGCGGCGAGGATATGCTGCCCCGGCGCCACCCCGATCGTCCGGCCGGACTTGCTGAACGTCACCTCGAAGGTTTCCGCCCCCTGCGCGGCCAGCACCTCCTCGACCGGCGGCGGCACGCCGAAATCGAAGCTCTCCTCGTAGTAATACCGCATGTCGTAGCCGAGGCCGACGAGCCCGTCGCGCACCACCTGCATGTAGACCGGCGGCCCGCAGTTGAAGATCCAGCGCTCGGCGAAATCCGGCGCCAGCAGCGAGAGCAGCTGCGGCGTCACCCGCCCGCGCGGCCCGCCCCAGCGCCCGCCGGCGCCATCCGCCTCGCACACCGGAATCACCCGCAGGTTCGGCATCTGCCGCGCCATCACCGCGAGCTCGTCGCGGAAGATGATGTCCTCCGGCGTCCGCGCGAAATGGATGAACACGATGTCCGCATCCGGTGCGAGGTCCTGATGCGCCCGCGTCATCGACATCAGCGGCGTGATTCCCGAACCGCCCGAGAGGAACAGGTATTTTTCTCCCGGCGTCGCCACGAAGCTGAAATCCCCGAGCGGCCCGATCGCGCGGATCTCCATCCCCGGCCGCAGATTGTCGTGCAGCCAGGGCGAAACCGCGCCGCCCGGCTTGCGCTTCACCGTGATCGAGATCTGGTCCGGCCGCGTCGGGCTGGAGGCGATCGTGTAGCAGCGCTGCACGATCTCCCCGCCCACCGGCACGTCGAACACGAGGAACTGGCCCGGCCAGTAGCTGAAGCGCGACGGCGTGCGGCTGACGAAGGTGAAGGTCCGCACGTCGTGCGTCTCCAGCCGCGCATCGACGCAGACCAGCACGTCGTCGACCTCAGGGTCCCAGACGGACAGGCTGCCGTCGCGCGCGGCACGGCAGCGCTCGGCCGGCGTCATGTTCATCGCGCCGGCTCGATCCCGAGATGCGCCGCCATGCGGCGGACATACCAGTTGGCGAAAGCCTCGACCTGGCCTTCGGTTTCCGCCGAATACGGCCCCGGCACATAGCCGGCGCCCGACGCCCCCGCCTGCGCGAGGCCGACCAGCGCGCCATCCTGCAGATTGGTCTCGCGCCACACCCGGATCAGGTTCTCGAGGTCGTAATCCACGCCCTGGATCGCGTCGCGATGCACCAGCCACTTGGTGCGCAGCAGCGTGCGGTCCGGCGAGAGCGGCAGCACCGAGAAGGTCACAATGTGGTCGCTCATGAAATGGTGCCAGGAATTCGGCTGGGTATGGAACGAGAGATCGCCGAGCCGCTTCTCCTTGGCCTGGCCGAGCAGGCGCCGGCTCGCCACCTTGGTGTCCAGCGTCTGCGATTCGCCATCGCGGTCCATCGGCATCCGGCCGATCCGGAATCCCGAGACCATGTCGTCGAGATGGCCGATCTCCTCGGAGGGAAACCCGCTCGCCGCCCAGGCGCTGCACGACTGCGCGACCATGTCGTCATAGTTCCGCCGCAGCGCCGCGCGCGCCGGGTCGTCCTCGCGCGCATCGAAGCCGAAGCCGAACTCGAAGATCGAGGTGGTCAGCTCCGGATGGTTCAGCGCGCAGTGATAGCACTCGCGGTTGTTCTCCATCGTCAGCTTCCAGTTGCCCTCCTCGATCAGGTCGATCTGCTGGGCCACCTTGCAGTTGGCGATCTCGTGCGGCGCTATATATGGCCCGACGATCCGCGCCATCTCGTCGAAATCCGCCGGCGGCTCCTCGGCGAGGCAGACGAACAGCAGCCCCTCCAGCGAGCGGAGATGGATTTTCTTCAGCCCGTGGCAGGAATGATCGAAATCCTCGCCCATGTGCTCGGCATGCACGAGCGCGCCGTCCAGCCCGTAGGTCCAGGCGTGATACGGGCAGACCAGCCGCCCCACCGTCGCCTTCTCGGTCGAGACCAGCCGTGCCGCGCGATGCCGGCAGACATTGTGCATGGCGTGGATCGCGCCGTCGTCGTCGCGGCAGATCAGGATGTCGTTGTCGCCGATCTTCAGCGTCATCACGTCGCCCGGCTCGGGAACATCCGGCTCCACGCCGACGAAAATCCAGTGCCGGTTGAAGATGTACTCGAGATCGGCGCGGAAGACGTCCGGATCGGTATAGAAATCCCGCTCCAGCATGTAGCCGCGGCGGCGCCGGGCCACGAGGTCACGAAGTGCAGGGGAAGCGACATCCGCCATGGCGTTCACTTTCAAAAAGGGTCAGAACCCGGCGACGGAATGTGACGGTTCGGTGTATCAGCGTCTTTCGTTTTTGCGACATCGCGCCAGAACGATTTCGCAGCCCCCTCGCATGGCGGCCATGCGCTGCTCACATGCGCGGATCAGAACGGACGCGGCCCCGCATGCATCGCGACCGCCTCGGCGCCGCCGCCGTCGCGCCCGGCCATGCCCGGCCGCATCTGCGAGGGCGACAGCCCGTGCAGCGCCTTGAACTGGCGGGAGAAATGCGCGCAGTCCGAGAAGCCGGCCTCCAGCGCGATATCCGTGACCGAGCGGCCCGTCGTCTCCAGCAGCCAGCGCGCGTAACGCAGCCGCAGCGTGCGGTAGAGCAGCGAGGGCCGTTGCCCGAGCGCCGATTCGAAGCGCCGCTCCAGCTGCCGCGTCGACAGGTCGAGCCGCCGCGCGATGGTCGCAATCGGCACCGGGTCGGAGAGGTTCTGCTCCATCATCAGCAGCGCGCGCCGCACCTGCTCGTCGGCCACCTCGTGCGCCACCGGCGGGTGCGGCTGCACCGCCCCCTCGCCGCGCGTGCGCGTCAGCTGCAGCACCTGGTGCGGCTTCTGCGCGAGCCGGCTGCCGAGATGCCGCTCGATCAGCAGCGCCGCGAGATCCGCCGCCCCGGCCCCGCCGGCGCAGGTGATCCGGTCGCCGTCGATCTCGAACAGCCGGTCGCCGGTCACCTCGTGGTCGGGGAAGGCCGCGCGGAAATCCTGGTAGTGCAGCCAGCTCACGCAGACCCGCCGCCCCTGCATCAGCCCCGCCTGGCAGAGCAGGAAACTGCCGTTGCAGATGCCGACCAGCTTCACCCCCGCCGCGGCGGCGCGCTTGAGATAGGCGCAGAGCGGTGCCGCGTTCTGGTTCAGCCCGGCCAGCAGCCCGCCGATCACGACGACGTAGTCGAACCCGGCCGGGTCGAGGAAGGTCGCGCCCGGCAGCACCTGCACCCCGCAGCTCGCGCGGATCGGCGCGGCGCTGTCGGACATGATCGTCCAGCGGCAATGGATCGGGCGCGAGAAATCCGATTCGTCGGCGGCGAGCCGCAGCGTGTCGACGAACATCGACAGCGCCGAGAGGGTGAAGTCATGGGCGAGCAGGATGCCGACCGAAAGCGGTCGCCGCTCCTCGCCCCTTTGTGCGTTCGCTGCCCTTCCGTTCATGGCCCTGCTCCACGATCTCGCCGCATACGAGCCATGCGGCGGAACCGCATATCACCACACTCGCGCGGATCGCGATACGGAAATCATGCATCCCGCATCGCGCCGCATCGCGCCGGCGGGTCAGTCCCCCGCCGGCCGGGGAAACCGCGCCCGCTTCTCGAGGTCGCCGAGCCGCATGTGGTTGCGCATGTACTGTTCCGAGGCATCGACGAAGGGCTGGAAATCCCACGACTTCCGCCGCCCCTGCCGCAGCGCCGCGTCGATGAAGCGCCGCCGCGCCTGGCTCGCCAGCACCGCGCGATGCACCGCGTCGAGGTCCCAGCGCGCCGCCACCTCGGCGCGGAACGCGGCCACCAGCGCCGCGTGCTCCGGCGCCGCCGCGAGGTTCGCCCGCTCGTCCGGATCGGCCTCGAGGTCGAAGAGCTGGTCCGGATCGGCCGGGCAATGGATGAACTTGTGCCGCCCGCGCCGGATCATCACGATCGGCGCGATCGCCCCCTCGGCGAGATATTCGCCGAACGCGCCGTCATGCCCGCCGCGCCCTTCGAGATGGCCGAGCAGCGAGGTCCCGTCGCAGGCGAGCCCCGCCGGGATCCTCCCGCCGCCGAGCCCGACCAGCGTCGGCAGCATGTCGACCGAGGACACCGCCGCCCCCACCCGCGCCGGCGCGAACCGCCCCGGCGCATGCACGATCAGCGGAATCCGGCACGCGTCCTCGAAGAAGCTCATCTTGTACCAGAGCCCGTGCTCGCCGAGCAGCTCGCCGTGATCGGCGGTCATCACCGTCACCGTCCGCGCCGCGAGCCCGCACGCCTCGACCGTCTCGCGCAGCCGGCCGAGCTGGCGGTCGACGAAGGAGATCGCCGCGTAATAGGCGTGCCGCGCGTTGCGCACCTGCGCCTCGGTCACCGGCTCGTTGTCCATGTTCGACACGTGGCGCAGCCGCAGCGAATGCGGGTCCATCGAAGCCGGCGCCGTCCGCACCCGCGGCATGTCGATCGCGTCGTGGTCGTAGAGGTTCCAGTATTCCTCCGTCATCGCGAAGGGATCGTGCGGATGCGTCAGCGACACCACCATGCAGAACGGCCGCCCGTCGTCATCGCGCGCGAGGTCGAACAGCTTCTGCCGCGCCGCGAACACCACCTCGTCGTCATAGTCCATCTGGTTGGTCCGCACGCACAGCCCCGCCTCGCGCACCGAGCTCATGTCGTGGTACCAGCTCGGCCGCGTCGCGAAATCGGTCCAGTCCGGCGTCCAGCCGAAATCGGCCGGGTAGATGTCGGTGGTCAGCCGCTCCTCGAATCCGTGCATCTGGTCCGGCCCGCAGAAATGCATCTTGCCGGACAGGATCGTGCGGTATCCGGCGGCGCGCATGTGGTGCGCGAAGCTCGGCAGCATCGCCGGAAACTCGGCCGCGTTGTCGAAGGCGCCGATCGCCGAGGGCAGCTGCCCGCTCATGAACACGTAGCGCGAGGGGCCGCAGAGCGGGCTGTTGCAATAGGCGTTGTCGAACACCACCCCGCCGGCGGCGAGCGCGTCGATATTGGGCGTCAGCGCGACCTGGTTGCCATAGGCCGGCAGCGCCCGCGCGCCGAGCTGGTCGGCCATCACGATCAGGATATTGGGCCGCCCGTCCGCCGCCTTGTCTGCTCCGTTGCCATCAACCCCAGGCATCATCTCTCGCCATCTCCCCTTGCGTCCAATATCGATCCGGCGGCACGCTGCCTTGAAACCGGGCCCGCTTGAAGACCGAATCGATGAATGGAACCCATCAGCATGGCTAATGGCAACTGGCGCGCCGCGCTGCCCGCCCTCGCGGTGTTCGAGGCGGCGGCCCGGCATCTCAATTTCAGCCGCGCCGCCCGCGAGCTCGGCGCCACCCAGCCCGCGGTCAGCCACCAGGTCGGCTGGCTCGAGGCGCATCTCGGCTGCCGCCTGTTCCACCGCCGCCATCGCGGCGTCAGCCTGACGCCGGAGGGGCAGATCCTGTTCGAGGCGGCGGCGGCCACGCGCGCCGCGGTCGAGCGCGCGCGGGACGACATCCGCGCCCTGTCCGGCCAGCGCCCGCTGACCGTCGCCACCGATTACGGCTTCGCCGGCGATTGGCTGATCCCCCGCCTCGGCGCCTTCGCCGCCGCCGCCCCGGCGACCGAGCTGCGCATCGTCGCCTCGCAATTCCTCGCCGACCCGCTGGCCGACCCCGCCGATGTCGCGATCCTGATGGGAACCGGCGCCTGGCCGGGCCGGGCCGCGCACCTGCTGTTCCGCGAAACCGTCTCGGCGGTGGCGAGCCCCGCCCTATTGCGTGTTCCCGCCGGCCCGGCGGACCTCGCCCGGATGCGCCTGCTGCATCTCGAACCCCGCCACCCGGCGCCCTGGCTCACCTGGCGCGGCTGGTTCGCCGCCCACGGCATCGACCGCCCGCCCCGCCCGGGCGACGCCACGTTCGACACCTATTCCCTGGTCCAGCAGGCGGCGATCGCCGGCCAGGGCATCGCCCTCGGCTGGCACCCGCTGATCGCCGGCGCGCTGGAAACCGGCCGCCTCGCCTGCGCCGCCGCCCCGCCGGTCACCACCGGCCTCGGCTATTACCTGCTGGAAAACCCGGCCCGCCGCCCGCCCGGCCTCGCCGCCTTCCGCGACTGGCTGCTCGCCGCCTGCCGCGACTCCGAAGCGGCCGGCCTCAGCCCGCCACCGCCATCGCGATGTAGTTGATCCGCGTATCCCGGGCGATGCGGAATCCGCCCGCCAGCGGCGCCGGCACCATCCCCGCCGTCGCCGCCAGCCGCAGCCCGGCGGCGCGGCACATCGCGGCCAGCTCCCCCGGCGTGACGAATTTCCGCCAGTCATGCGTGCCGGGCGGCGCCAGGCCCAGCACATACTCCGCCGCGTATTTTGCAAAAACAATCGATTGCGGCGTTCTGTTCAGTGTTGAGATGAACAGCAACCCGCCCGGCTTCAGCAGCCCCGCCAGCGTGTCGAGAAACCCCTGCGGGTCCGGTACGTGCTCGATCACCTCCAGCGCCGTCACCACGTCGAACCGCGCGCCGGCTTCGGCCAGCGCGTCCGCCGTGGTCGCGCGGTAGTCGATCCCGAGTCCCTGCGCCTCGGCATGCGCCCGCGCCGCGGCGATCGCCTCGCCCGCGGCGTCGATCGCCGTCACCCTGCATCCGGCGCGGGTCAGGCTTTCCGCCAGCAGCCCCGCGCCGCAGCCGACATCGAGCACCGCCACCCCCGCCGCGCCGCCGCGCGCCGCGGCGACATGGTCGAGGATCCACCGGCTGCGCGCCGGATTCATCGCGTGCAGCGCGCGCATCGGCCCGTGCCGGTCCCACCAGCGCGCCGCCAGCGCGTCGAATTTCCGCACCTCCGCCGCGTCCGCCCGTCCGGCGCCCTGCCCGTCATCCATGCTCACGTCCTCTTCCGCCCGCATTGCCCTTCTCCCTGCCGCTCGCTATGTGAGCCTGCCGGGAGACGGCAGCAAGCGCCGCTCCCGCGTCGATACCAGTTTCACGGCAAGATCGGATCACATGGCGCGCATCGTGATGAAATTCGGCGGCACATCGGTCGCCGATCTGGACCGGATTCGCAACGTCGCCGCGCGCGTCAAGCGCGTGGTGGACGAGGGGCACGAGGTCGCGGTCGTCACCTCGGCGATGGCCGGCGCCACCAACCAGCTCGTCGCCTGGTGCCAGGAGCTTTCCCCGCTCTACGACGCGCGGGAATACGACACGGTGGTCGCCACCGGCGAGCAGGTCACCATCGGCCTGCTCGCCGTCGCGCTGCAGACCATCGGCGTCGATGCCCGCTCCTGGACCGGCTGGCAGATCCCCATCCGCACCGACGGCCAGCACGGCAAGGCGCGGATCGACGCGATCGACGGCGCCGAGCTGATCCGCCGCATGCAGATGGGCCAGGTCCCGGTGATCGCCGGCTTCCAGGGCATCGGGCCGGACAACCGCGTCACCACCCTCGGCCGCGGCGGGTCGGACACCTCGGCCGTCGCCGTCGCCGCCGCGGTGAAGGCCGACCGCTGCGACATCTACACCGATGTCGACGGCGTCTACACCACCGACCCGCGCATCGTCCCCAAGGCGCGCAAGCTGCCCGCCATCGCCTATGAGGAGATGTTGGAACTCGCCTCGGTTGGTGCGAAGGTATTACAGACCCGCTCCGTCGAACTCGCGATGAAGGAGCGTGTGCGGGTGCAGGTTCTCTCCAGCTTCACGGATGCGCCGGGAACGCTGGTCGTTGATGAGGATGAAATCGTGGAACAGGAAATCGTCGCCGGCATCGCCTATTCGCGGGACGAGGCCAAGGTCACCGTCCGCCGCGTGCCCGACCGCCCCGGCGTCGCCGCCTCGGTGTTCGGCCCGCTCGCCGAGGCCGGCATCAATGTCGACATGATCGTGCAGAACGTCTCCGCCGACGGCACCACGGACATGACCTTCACCCTCAACAAGACCGAGCTGCCCCGCGCCCGCCTCGTGCTCGACGAGAAGCGCGACGAGATCGGCTTCGCCGAACTCGCGACCGACCCCGACGTCGCCAAGATCTCCGTCGTCGGCGTCGGCATGCGCAGCCATGCGGGCGTCGCCGGCACCATGTTCCGCTCGCTCGCCGCCCGCGGCATCAACATCCAGGTGATCTCCACCAGCGAGATCAAGGTCAGCGTGCTGATCGACGCCGAATACACCGAGCTCGCCGTCCGCGCCCTGCACACCGCCTACGGGCTGGACGTCGCATGAGCGCGCTCGATCCGCTCTGGGCCCGCGGCCGCGCCTTCCTCGGCACCGAGACCGCGATCATGGGCGGCGCCATGAGCTGGGTCAGCGAGCGCCACCTCGTCTCCGCCATCTCCAATGCCGGCGGCTTCGGCGTCATTGCCTGCGGCTCGATGACCCCCGAACTGCTCGACGCCGAGATCGCCGCGACCAAGGCGCTCACCACGAAGCCCTTCGGCGTCAACCTGATCACCATGCACCCGCAGCTGCTGGAGCTGATCGCGGTCTGCGTCCGCCACGGCGTGGGCCATGTCGTCCTCGCCGGCGGCCTGCCCTCCGCCGCCGCGGTCCGCGCGGTGAAGGAGGGCGGCGCGAAGCTCGTCTGCTTCGCCCCCGCTTTGGTGCTCGCGAAACGCCTCATCCGCAGCGGCGCCGACGCGCTGGTGATCGAGGGCTCCGAGGCCGGCGGCCATATCGGCCCGGTCTCGCTCGCCGTGCTGGCGCAGGAAATCCTGCCCGTCATCACCGAGGTCCCGGTCTTCGTCGCCGGCGGCATCGGCCGCGGCGAGGCGATCCTCGCCTTCCTCGAAATGGGCGCCGCCGGCGTGCAGCTCGGCACCCGCTTCGCCGCCTCCGCCGAGAGCATCGCCCACCCCAATTTCAAGGCCGCCTTCCTGAAGGCGAACGCGCGCGACGCGATTCCCTCGGTCCAGCTCGACGCCCGCTTCCCGGTCATCCCGGTGCGCGGCCTCGCCAATGCCGGCACCGCCCGCTTCGTCGAGCACCAGGCCGAGACCATCCGCCGCTTCCAGGCCGGCGAGCTCGACAAGGAGCAGGCCCAGCTCTCGATCGAGCATTTCTGGGCCGGCGCCCTCCGCCGCGCGGTGATCGAGGGCGATGTCGAGCAGGGCTCGGTGATGGCCGGCCAGTCGGTCGGCATGGTCACCGCGATCCAGCCGGTGGCCGAGATCATCGCCGAACTCATCGCCCAGGCCGACGCCGCCTTCGCCGCGCGCGCCACCGTCCGCCAGCCGGATGCCTCGATCGAAGCGGCCTAAGGGCGCGCCCCGCCCGCGCACCATCCCGCTCGCCGCCTCGCGGCGGCTGTTCGCGAAGCTGCGCGAACGGCTGAGCGCGGGCAATTCCAGCCTGGCCGAGCTGGTCGAGCTGATCGCCGCCGAACTCGCGGTCGAGGTCTGCTCGGTCTATGTCGCCCGCGCCGGCGAAATGCTCGAACTCGCCGCCACCCACGGGCTGCGCATCGCCGCGGTCGGCCACACGCGGGTGCGGGTGGGCGAGGGCATCATCGGCCTCGCCGCCGCCAAGGGCGAGGCGCTCAACCTGCCGGACGCGCAGAACCACCCCGAATTCGCCTACCGCCCCGAAACCGGCGAGGAGCGCTACGCCTCGATGCTCGCGGTGCCGATCCGCCGCGCCGGCCGCACCCTCGGCGTCATCGCGGTGCAGAATTCCGAGCCCCGCGTCTACACTCCGCTCGAGGTCGAGACGATCTCGACCATCGCCATGCTGATCGGCGAGATCCTCGCCAGCCAGGGTGCGGCCGACATCGCCGCCGCCGGCTTCGGCGACGCGCTGGCCCGGCGCTATTCCGGCCATCCGCTCGCCCCCGGCATCGTCCGCGGCACCGCCCTGCCCTTCGGCCGCTCGCCCGGCCCGCGCCACGTCCTCGCGGAAGACACCGCGGCCGAGCTCGTCCGCCTCGACCAGGCGATGGCCGATGCCGAAACCTCGCTCGACAGCCTGGTCTCCGAGCACCTGCCCACCGGCCACGCCACCCGCGAGGTGCTGGAGGCCTATCGCCTGATCTCGCAGGGCACCGGCTGGCTCGAGCGCGTCCGCGCCGCGATCAATGACGGCCTGACCGCCGAGGCCGCGGTCGACCAGGTCGGCAGCGAGCTGCGCCGGCGCATGCGCAAGGTGGCCGACCCCTATCTGCGCGAGCGCGTCGCCGATATCGAGGACATGATCGAGCGCATGCTCGCCGCCCTCGGCGCCGGCACCGCGAAGCCGGAGGATGCGCGCGGCATGGTCCTGGTCTGCCGCCGCCTCGGCCCCGCCGAACTGCTCGACTGGCACCAGCGCGGCATCGCCGGCGTCGCGATCGAGGAGGCCAGCACCGGCGGCCACGCCGCGATCCTCGCCCGCGCGCTGGAAATCCCCGCCATCGCCGTCGAGGCCGGCGCGACCGAGGCCGCCCGCCAGGGCGATCCCGTGCTGCTCGACGCCGAATCCGGCGCCCTCATCCTCCGCCCCGACCCCGAGGTCACCGCGCTGTATGACCGCGCCCTCGCCGCCCGCGGCGCCCGCGCCGCCGAGCTCGCCGTCTTCCGCGACCGTCCGGCCCGCACCCGGGACGGCACCGAGGTCACGCTGATGCTCAATGTCGGCCTCGCCTTCGAGATCGACCAGCTCACCCGCACCGGCGCCGAGGGCATCGGCCTCTACCGCACCGAGATCGCCGCCCTCGCCGCCGCCCGCGTCCCCGGCGTCGCCGCCCAGGCGGCCGAGTACCGCCGCGTCCTCCAGCGCGCCGACGGCAAGCGCGTCGTCTTCCGCACGCTCGATCTCGGCGCCGACAAGCTTCTCCCCGGCGAGGCCGACGACCAGGTGGAAAACCCGGCGATGGGCTGGCGCTCGCTGCGCGTCGGGCTCGACCGTCCGGCCATCCTGCGCAAGCAGCTCCGCGCCCTGCTGATGGGCGCGGCCGGACTCGATCTCTCGGTGATGTTCCCGATGGTGGCGACGGTCGCCGAATTCCGCGCCGCGCGCGACCTGCTCGAGGCCGAGGCCGCCCGGCTCGACGAGATGCCGAACCGCATCGAGATCGGCACGATGCTCGAAGTGCCCTCGCTGCTGTTCCAGCTCCCCGGCCTGCTCGCCGAGGCCGATTTCGTCTCCCTCGGCACCAACGACCTGATGCAGTTCCTCTTCGCCGCCGATCGCGGCACGCCGAAGCTCGCCGGCCGTTACGACGTGCTCTCCGCCCCGGTGCTCGAACTGATCGAGGGTCTCGCCGCCGCCTGCGCCGAGGAGGAGGTCGGTTTCTCGATCTGCGGCGAGTCCGCCGGCCGCCCGCTCGATGCCCTGGTCTTCGCCGCCATCGGGGTCGACACGCTGTCGATGTCCGGCGCCTCGATCCTGCCGGTCAAGGCGCTGTTCGCCGAGGCCGACCTCGCCGCCCTGCGCCCGGTGCTGCGCGAACTCCGCCGCGCCGGCGCCGCCGGCAGCTCGCTGCGCGAGCCGCTCACCGCCTGGGCGCGGGAGCACGGTTTGCCGATCTAGCCCGAACGCGCTACAGGGGGCATATCGCATCCGATACCGTACGGGACAGGCGGGCACCGGTGGCGCTCCGGTGCGATCCCGGCGCGGCGTGACCCGACCCTAACCGTTCCACGAGCTTTCATGGGTACTATGAACGGCGACCACGATTTCGACCTGACCATCCCCGCCCCCCATGCGACGGTTTCCCGGGGTCCCGCGAGTGTCGGCGCCGAATTGCGCGCCGTCCGCGAGCGGCTCGGCTGGAAACTGCCGGACATCGCCGCGCGGCTGAAGATCCGGCGGGTCTTCCTCGAAGCCATCGAGGCCGGCAACCTCGCCGCCCTGCCGGCGCCGACCTATGCCGCCGGGTTCATCCGCTCCTATGCCGAGGCGATGGGGCTCGACCCCGAGGAAATCCTCCGCCGCTTCCGCGCCGAGGGCATGACCCGCCCGCGCCAGCCGGACCTCGCCTTTCCCCAGCCGGTGCCGGACCGCGCGGTGCCGCCCGGCGCCGTGCTCTTCGTCGTCGCGGTCATCGGCATCGCCGGCTATTTCCTCTGGTACCGCCATTCCGAGCACGAGCTGAAAATGGCGCGGATGGTCCCCGCGGTGCCGGCCAAGCTCGCGCCGCTCGCCGTCCCCAAATCCCCGCCCGCGCCCAAGGCCGCTGCCGCGCCCGCGGCACCGCCCGCGAGCAGCGGCGCCACGCCCGACCAGCTCGCCGCGAACGGTGCCGCCGCCCCGGCCGCATCCGCGTCCGGCCCCTCCACATCGGGCCCGTTCACCTCAAGCCAGTCCGCGTCGGACCAGACCGCGTCGGGCCAGTCCGCATCGGGCGAGACCACGTCCGGCGCATCCGCGTCCGGCACGTCCGCCGCCGGCCAGTCCGCGCCTGCGGCCGCCACGCCGGACCAGACCGCGTCCTCCGCCAACGCGCCGGCCTCCCTGGCCGCCGGCGGCGCCACGTCCGGCACCGCCAGCGGCGGATCGGGCGGGTCGACAACCGCCATGTCATCGTCCGCCTCGGCATCTTCGGCCACGTCATCGTCCGGCGCGTCATCGGCCTCCGGCGGCGCCACGCCCGGATCGGCGACCCCGGCGCCGGCGACCCCGGCGCCGGCCACCCCGGGCGCCGGCACGGCGACCTCCGCCACCGCGATCGCCGGCGCCAACCCGCTGGTCATCAGCGCCAGCGCCGATAGCTGGGTCCAGGTCCGCGGCCCGCACGGCACCATCCTGTTCAGCCGCGTGCTGAAGGCCGGCCAGTCCTGGCCGGTGCCGAACGAGCCGGGCCTGACCCTGACCACCGGCAATGCGGGCGGCACAGAGCTGGTCCGCAACGGCGCCGCCGGCTCCCCCCTCGGAAAGCCGGGCGTGGTTCTCCACAATATACCACTGACGCCGCCGGCCTCCGGCAGCGCCGCCGCCCCCTCCGGCGCCTCCACCGCGCAGTAACCCCTCCACGGAAGCGAGCCCGATGAATTACCGCGAATACCAGCAGATCGTCCGCCGCAAGTCGCGGCAGATCAGCGTCGGCCCGGTCAAGGTCGGCGGCGACGCGCCGATCACCGTGCAGACCATGACCAACACGCCGACCGACGATGTCGCCGCCACGGTGGCGCAGATCCACCGCGCCGAGCGCGCCGGGGTCGACATCGTCCGCGTCTCCTGCCCCGACGAGGCGGCCACCGCCGCCCTCGCCGACATCGTGCGCCAGGTGAACGTCCCCATCGTCGCCGACATCCATTTCCACTACCGCCGCGCGATCGAGGCGGCGAAGGCCGGCGCCGCCTGCCTGCGCATCAACCCCGGCAATATCGGCAGCGCCGAGCGCGTGCGCGAGGTCGTCGCCGCCGCCCGCGACCACGGCTGCTCCATCCGCATCGGCGTCAACGCCGGCTCGCTGGAGAAGCACCTGCTCGAGAAATACGGCGAGCCGAACCCCGACGCCCTGGTCGAATCCGCCCTCGAACACGCGAAGATCCTGCAGGATCACGACTTCCACGAATTCAAGATCAGCGTGAAGGCGTCCGACGTGTTCATGGCCGTCGCCGCCTACCAGCAGCTCGCCGAGGTCTGCGACCACCCGCTCCACATCGGCATCACCGAGGCCGGCGGGCGGCGCACCGGCACGGTCAAATCCTCGATCGGCCTGGGCTCGCTGCTTTGGGCCGGCATCGGCGACACGATGCGCGTCTCCCTCTCCGCCGAGCCGGAGGAAGAGGTCGCCGTCGGCTGGGACATCCTGAAGTCGCTCGGCATCCGCCATCGCGGCGTGCGTGTCATCTCCTGCCCCTCCTGCGCCCGCCAGGGCTTCAACGTGATCGACACGGTGGCCCAGCTCGAAGACCGCCTCGCCCATATCGAGGAGCCGATCACCCTCTCCATCATCGGCTGCGTGGTCAACGGGCCGGGCGAGGCGCTGATGACCGATCTCGGCGTCACCGGCGGCGGCAACGGCCGCCACATGGTCTACGCCGCCGGCAAGACCGACCACACGATCGAGGGGGCGGCGATGATCGACCATGTCGTGGAGCTGGTCGAACAGCGCGCCGCCCGCCTGCGCGAGGAAAAGGCGGCGGCGAAGCAGGCGGCGGAATAGCCCGCCCGCGCGCCGCGGACTGTTCAGCGGCGGCGATTTCCGGCAAACCACCGGCAATCTCCGCTGTCTGAAGGATATCCGCCTTGACCAAGCCCCAACCCGTGCGCGGCACCCAGGACATCATCGGCGAGGACGCGCGCCGGCATCACCACGTGGTCGAGACCGCCCGCCGCGTCGCCGGCCTCTACGGCGCCGCCGAATGGGCCACGCCGGTCTTCGAGCTCACCTCCGTCTTCGCCCGCAATCTCGGCGAAACCTCGGACGTGGTGACCAAGGAGATGTACACCTTCGAGGACCGCTCCGGCGAATCCGTCACGCTCCGCCCCGAGGGCACCGCCGGCGTCTGCCGCGCCCTGGTCTCCAACGGCCTCACCCAGACCCTGCCGCAGAAAATCTTCTACCAGGGCCCGATGTTCCGCTACGAGCGCCCGCAGAAGGGCCGCTACCGCCAGTTCCACCAGATCGGCCTCGAGATCATCGGCGCCGCCGAACCGCTGGCCGACGCCGAGGCGATCGCCTGCGGCCAGCAGATCCTCGACGAGCTCGGCGTCGGCGCCAGCATCACCCTGCACATCAACACGCTGGGCGACCGCGACAGCCGCGACGCCTACCGCACCGCCCTGGTCGACTATCTCTCCCGCTACGAATCCGAGCTTTCCGACGAGAGCAAGGTCCGCCTGGTCAAGAACCCGCTGCGCATCCTCGACACCAAGGATGCGAACGACATCCGCCTCCTCGCCGACGCCCCGCTTATCTACGACCACCTGAACCCCGCCTCCGCCGCGTTCTACGACGGTCTGAAGGCCGCGCTTTCCGCCTTCGGCATCGCCTTCGTCGAGAACCCGCGCATCGTCCGCGGCTTCGACTACTACAACCACACCGCCTTCGAATTCGTCTCCACCGCCCTCGGCGCGCAGGGCACCGTGCTCGGCGGCGGCCGCTACGACCAGCTGGTCGAGCAGATGGGCGGCCCGCCCACCCCCGGCGTCGGCTGGGCGGCGGGCATCGAGCGCCTCGCCATGCTGCTCGCCGCAACCCCCGCCACGCCGCGCCCCGTCGCCGTCATCCCGATGGGCGAGGCCGAGCAGACCGCCGCGATCGAGATCCTCGCCACCCTCCGCCGCGCCGGCATCGCCGCCGAGGCCGCCTATCGCGGCAACCTGAAGAAGCGTCTCGAACGCGCCAACCGCATCAACGCCCGCGCCGCCGTGCTGATCGGCGCGGACGAGCTCGCCCGCGGCGCCGTCACCCTGAAAACCCTCGACGACGGCGCCCAGCGCGAACTCCCCCGCGCCGAGCTTCTCGCCGCCCTCGGATGACCCGCTGACGCGATGACCCTTGAGCAAAAACTCGACCGTATCGTCCTCCGCGCCGAGGAGCTGCGCGCGATGCTCGCCGCCGGGGTCGATGGCGAGCGCTTCGTCGCCGCCTCGCGGGAGCTGGCCGAGATCGAGCCGGTCGAGCAGCAGATCCTCCTGCTCCGCGCCGCCGAGCGCGCCCGCGACGAGGCCGAGGCCGCCCGCGTCGATCCCGAGCTGCGCGAACTGGCCGATGCCGAGCTCGATTCCCTGCGCGAGACCCTGCCGCGGCTCGAACACGAGATCCGCCTCGCCCTCCTGCCGCGCGACGCCGCCGACGAACGCCCCGCCATCCTCGAAATCCGCCCCGCCGCCGGCGGCGACGAGGCCGCGCTGTTCGCCGCCGAGCTCTTCGCCGCCTATCGCCGCTACGCCGACCTGCGCGGCTGGCGCTTCGAGATCCTCGACTATACCGAGACCGAGCTCGGCGGCCTGCGCGAGGGCATCGCCGAAATCACCGGCCGCGCCGTCTTCGCCCGCCTCAAGTTCGAAAGCGGCGTCCACCGCGTCCAGCGCGTCCCCGCCACCGAAACCCAGGGCCGCATCCACACCTCCACCGTCACCGTCGCCGTCCTGCCCGAGGCGGAGGACGTCGATGTCGAGGTCAACGAGGCCGATCTCCGGATCGACGTCTTCCGCGCCTCCGGCGCCGGCGGCCAGCACGTCAACAAGACCGAGAGCGCCGTCCGCATCACCCATCTGCCCACCGGCATCGTCGTCGCCATGCAGGAGGAGCGCAGCCAGCACAAGAACCGCGCCAAGGCGATGAAGATCCTGCGCGCCCGGCTCTACGAGCAGACCCGCGCCGCCGCCGCCGCCGGCCGCGCCGCCGACCGCAAGTCCCAGGTCGGCACCGGCGACCGTTCCGAGCGCATCCGCACCTACAATTTCCCGCAAGGAAGGGTCACCGACCACCGGATCAACCTCACCCTGCACAAGATCGACCGCGTCATGCTCGGCGAGTTCGACGAGATCATCGACGCGCTGACCGAGGAAGACCAGGCCGCCCGCCTCGCCGCCGCCGGCGCATGATCCCGACCACCGAGGCCCTGCGCGAACTCGGCCGTATCCTCGCCGCGGGCGGCGTCGAGAACCCGACCCGCGAGGCCCGCCTGATCCTCGCCCACGCGCTCGGCGTCGATCTCGCCGCACTCTGGGCGCTCGACGAGGTCGACCCCGAACCCGCCTTCGCCCTCGCCCGCCGCCGCGCCGCCCGCGAGCCGCTGGCCTACATCACCGGCGCGAAGGGCTTCTGGAGCCTCGACCTCGCCGTCTCGCCCGCCACCCTCATCCCCCGGCCTGACACCGAAACCCTGATCGAGGCCGCGCTGCGCCACCGCCCCGACCGGCGCACGATCCGCACGATCCTCGATCTCGGCACCGGCACCGGCGCCCTGCTCCTCGCCGCCCTCGCCGAATACCCCGACGCCTTCGGCATCGGGATCGACCGCGTGCCCGCCGCCTGCGCCCTCGCCCGCGCCAACGCCGCCCGCACCGGCCTCGCCGCCCGCGCCGCCTTCTGCTGCGGCGACTGGGCCGACGCCCTCGCCGCCCGTTTCGACCTCATCCTCGCCAACCCGCCCTATATCCCGAGCGCCGACATCCCCGGCCTGATGGCGGAAGTCGCCGCCCACGAGCCCGCCTCCGCGCTCGATGGCGGCGCCGACGGGTTCGACGCCTATCGCCGCATCGTCGCCGATCTGCCCCGCCTGCTCGCCCCCGGCGGCCTCGCCATCCTCGAGGCCGGCATCGGCCAGGCCGCGCCGCTGGCCGCCCTCGCCGCCGCGCACGGGCTGGACGCCACCGCCGAACCCGACCTCGCCGGCATCCCCCGCGCCGTGATCATGGCAGCGCGGGAAAAATATTCGTGAAAAACCATTTGTCGATTCGGCCGAATCAGACTAGATATCCCTTGTATTCGGTGCCCGGCCTCATGCGGCCGGAGCGGCTTGTGTCAGATCGCTTCGTTCTGCGACGCGGTCCCGGTTCCACAAAAGCCGTATCGAAAATCGTTTGAACGACCAAGCCATGAGAGACGCTGCCCGGCTTCGACCAGGGAACCGACGGTCCGGTACGCGCATGGTCGCACTGAAACAGGATTACGCAACTCGATGAACATCAAACGTATGCGCGGGCGCAACAATCGTGGCGGCGGCGGCGGATTCCGCAACTACCAGAGCGGCGGCACCCCCCTCAACCGCAACCACGTCTTCGACAGCAACGGCCCCGAACAGCGGGTCCGCGGCACCGCCCAGCAGCTCTATGACAAGTACCAGCAGCTTGGCCGCGATGCCTCCGGCGCCGGCGACCGGGTCCTCGCCGAGAGCTATTTCCAGCACGCCGAGCATTATTTCCGCATCATTTCCGCGATGAACCAGGCCGCCCAGGCCCCGCACGGCAACGGCCATTCCCGCCGCGGCGATGCCCAGCCTGCCGAGGCGCAGGACGAGGCCGAACTCGTCGAAGCCGCCCCCGGTCTCGGCGAACAGCCGCCGACCGAAGCCCGCGAAATCCCGATCAGCGCCGCCCCGCCGGAGGCCTGACCGCCCGCCCCTGCCCGCGCCGCCGCCCGGTCACTCCCGGGCGAGCAGCCGGTCGTTGACGAACCGCGCGATCCGCCGGCCCGGCCGGTTGCGCGTCTCGCGCGCGTAGCGCTCGCGCAGCGCCTGCTCGCGATAGGCGTCGCGCACCCAGTCGAGAAACGCCATCCCGCCGCCCTCCTCCTCGTACATGTCGAGGAAGGCGTCCAGGATCCCGGTGTTCGACTGCCGTATATGGCCAAAGCGCAGGCTGAGCTGCCGCCGCGCCTCCGCCACGCTGCCGCCCTCGATCAGCACGAACAACGCACTCGCGATCCCCGCCCGGTCGGCGCCGGACTTGCAGTGCACCAGCGCCGGCCGCCGCATCGTGCGGATGATCTCGGCCAGCCGCAGGATGCGGTCGCGATGCGGCGCGCCGCGCGATTCCAGCGCCATGTCGTAGAAATCGAGCCCGAGCCGCCGCGCCGCCTCGCGCGAGAGCGCGTCCGATCCGTTGCGGCACTCGCCGCGCAGGTTGATCAGCGTGTTGATCCCGACCAGCCGGCGGAATTTCGCCAGCTGGAACGGCACCGGATGGTTCGATCGATACAGCGCGCCCGGCTTCACCGGAGCGAAATTGGTCCAGCCCAGCCGCAGCACGGCATGGTCGACGAACAGCGCGTCGATCCAGGCATTGCGCCGCCCCGCCGGGGTCGACAGGTCGCCGCGATAAATCGTGTCCATGCCGGCTGACTAGCAGGTATTCTCTGCCCATGCGACTCGCCCTGCCCGCCCTCGCGGCGCCGCTGCTGCTCGCCGCCTGCGCCACCTCGCGCTTCGCCGGATACGGCACCCCGACCACGCTCACCTGCGTGCCCTATGCCCGCGCCGTCTCCGGCATCGAGCTCACCGGCGACGCCTGGCGCTGGTGGGACGAGGCCGATGGGCTCTACCCCCGCGCGCACCATCCCGTCCCCGGCGCCGTGCTGGTCTTCCGCCGCCACGGCGCGATGACCGCGGGCCATGTCGCCGTCGTCACCCGCGTGCTCGGCCCGCGCGAGATCCTCGTCACCCAGGCCAACTGGCTGCCCGGCCGCCTCCAGCGCGCCACCCCGGTGCTGGACGTCTCGCCCGCGAACGACTGGACCTCGGTGCGCGTCTGGTACGCGCCCGATCACGAGCCCGGCCGCACGATCTATCCCACCGACGGCTTCATCCTCCCCGCCCGCCCAAGGCTGGAAACCGTGCCCGCCACCCGCTAATGCTCTGCGCTCGTTCCGGCCGATCCGGCCGGGCGCCAACCGCCGAGGAGCGAGAATGCTGCGCAATGCGCTGACCGTGGGCGCCTGGACGATGGGCAGCCGGGTGCTCGGATTCGCGCGCGACATCCTGATCGCCGCCCTGCTCGGCGCCGGCCCGGCGGCGGACGCGTTCTTCGTGGCGCTGCGCCTGCCCAACCTGTTCCGCCGCCTGTTCGGCGAGGGCGCGTTCAGCGCCGCCTTCATCCCCGCCTATGCCGGCGCCCTCGCGCAGGAGGGCGAGGCCCCGGCCCGCCGCCTCGCCGAGGAGGTCACCGCGATCATGGCGGTGTTCCTCATGGCCCTCACCATCCTCGGCCTGCTGTTCATGCCCCTGGTGCTCGACGTCCTGGCCCCCGGCTTCCGCGCCGATCCGGCGAAATTCGCCCTCGCGGTCCGGCTCTCGCGCATCACCTTCCCCTATCTCTGGCTGATCTGCCTCTGCGCCCTGTTCTCCGGCGTGCTGAACGCGCGCGGCCATTTCGCCGCCGCCTCCGCGGCCCCCATCCTGTTCAATGTCTGCATCATCGCGACGCTGCTCATCCTGCACGCCGCCGGCCAGCGCGTGCCCGAGGCGCTGGCCTACGGCGTCGCCCTGTCGGGGATCGTGCAGTTCGTCCTGCTCGCCTGGGCGCTCGCCCGCGCCGGCTCGCCGCTGCGCCTGCGCGTCCCGCGCCTCACGCCGGGCGCGCGCACCGTGCTGCGCCGCCTCGGCCCCGGGCTGATCGGCGCCGGCGTCACCCAGCTCAACCTCACGGTCGACACCATCATCGCCTCGCTGCTGCCGACCGGCACCGTCTCGGTGCTGTACTACGCCGACCGGGTGAACCAGCTCCCCCTCGGCGTCATCGGCACCGCGGTCGGCACCGTGCTGCTGCCGAGTCTCTCGCGCCAGTTCCGCCGCAACGAGACCGATGCCGCCCGCGAATCGCTCAACCGCGCCATTGCCGTCTCGCTGCTGCTCACCCTGCCCGCCGCCGCCGCCCTGGCCGCGATCGGCCTGCCGGTGATGCGCACCCTCTTCGCCCACGGCGCCTTTTCCGACGCCGACGCCGCCCGCAGCGCCGCCGCCCTCGCCGTCTATGCCTTCGGCCTGCCCGCCTTCGTGCTGGTGAAGCTGTTCGCCCCCGGCTTCTTCGCCCGCGGCGACACCTCCACCCCGGTCAAGACCGGGCTCGCCGCGGTCGCGATCAACCTCGCCCTCAACCTCGCCCTGATGCACCCGCTGCAACAGGTCGGCATCGCGCTCTCGACCAGCCTCGCCGCCTGGTTCAACGCCCTCGCCCTCGCCCTCCTGCTCCGCCGCCGCGCCGATTTTGCGCCGGACCGCGCGCTCGCCCGCCGCATCCTCGCCATCGCGCTGGCGAGCGGGCTGATGGCCCTCGCCCTGCTCGCCCTGCGCCGCACCGCGCTGATGCATCTCGCCCCCGTCGCCAGCCTCGCCCTGCTGATCGCCGCCGGCCTCGCCGTCTTCGCGCTCGCCGGCATTCTCCTCGGCGCCATCCGCCCGGCCGAGCTGCGCCTGCTCCTGCGCCGCCCCAAACCCGCCTGAACGGCGCTTGACCGGGCCGCCGAAGCGCGCTGATACAGCGGCCATGGCACGCATATTTTCGGGCATCCAGCCCACCGGAATCGCGCATCTCGGCAATTATCTCGGCGCGATCCAGAACTGGGTCGCGCTGCAGGAGGGCAACGAGGGCATCTACTGCCTCGTCGACCTGCACGCGCTCACCGTCTGGGTCGAGCCCGAGGCGCTGCGCCAGCAGACGCGGGTGAACGCCGCCCTGCTCGTCGCCTGCGGCATCGACCCCGCCCGCAGCATCCTGTTCCACCAGTCGGCGGTGCACGCCCATGCGCGCCTCGCCTGGATCTTCAACTGCGTCGCCCGCTTCGGCTGGCTCAACCGCATGACCCAGTTCAAGGACAAGGCCGGCAAGGACCGCGAGGCCGTCTCCACCGGCCTGTTCGTCTATCCCAACCTGATGGCCGCCGACATCCTCGCCTATCACGCGACCGAGGTGCCCGTCGGCGAGGACCAGAGCCAGCATCTCGAACTCGCCAACGACATCGCGCAGAAATTCAACCACGATTACGGGGTGGAATTCTTCCCCGCCATCACCCCGCGCATCATCGGCGGCAGCGCCCGCATCATGAGCCTGCGCGACGGCACCAGGAAAATGTCGAAATCCGACACCTCGGACCAGAGCCGCATCAACCTCACCGACGATGCCGACGCCATCGCCCAGAAGATCCGCCGCGCGAGGACCGACCCGGAACCGCTGCCCGAGCGCCCGGCGCAGCTCGATTCCCGCCCCGAGGCCCGCAACCTCGTCGGCATCTACGCCGCCCTCGCCGGCATCACCGCCGAGGAGGTGCTGCGCCAGCACGCCGGCAGCGGATTCGGCCCGTTCAAGGAACGGCTGACCGAGCTTGCGGTGCAGAAACTCACCCCGATCGGCGCCGAGACCAAACGCCTCGCCGCCGATCCCGCCGAGATCGACCGCATGCTCCAGGCCGGCGCCGCCCGTGCGGCGGCCATCGCCGAGCCGATCGTCGCCGAAGCCGAGCGCCTCGTCGGCCTGCTGCCCGCGCGCTGAACCGAAAACGCCCCCGGTTCCGGCCGGGGGCGCATCGTCAATCTTTGAACTTCAGTGGCTTAATGCCCGGAATTCGCGCCGGAGAAATCCGGCGCGAGGCCCGAGGCCGCGAGCTGCGAGGCGAGGATCTGCTTCAGCCGCGCCAGCCCCTCGGCCGATCCCGCCTCCGCCCGCGCCACCAGCACGGCCTGGGTGTTCGAGGCCCGCAGCAGCCACCACCCGTCCTCGGTCGTCACCCGCACCCCGTCGGTCTCCGACACGGTGGCGCCATCCGCCCGCAGCCGCTCGGCCACCTCGGCCACCACCTCGAATTTCCGGTCCTCCGCGCAGTCGAAGCGCAGCTCCGGCGTGTTGATCACCTGCGGCAGGCTCTTGCGGAAGGCGGAAACGCTCTCGCCGCTCCGGTTCACCGCGTTCAGCACGCGGATCGCGGCATAGATCGCGTCGTCGAACCCGTACCACTTGTCGGCGAAGAAAATGTGGCCGGACATCTCGCCCGCCAGCGGCGCGCCGGTCTCCGCCATCTTCGACTTGATCAGCGAATGCCCGGTCTTCCACATCAGCGGCGTGCCGCCCGCGGCGGCGATCTGGTCGAACAGCACCTGGCTCGCCTTCACATCGGCGATGATCATCGCCCCCGGATGCGCCGCCAGCACGTCGCGCGCCAGCAGCACGAGGAACTGGTCGCCGAACAGGATCTCGCCGGTATCGTCGACGATGCCGATCCGGTCGGCGTCGCCGTCGAAGGCGATGCCGATATCCGCCCCCTGCTTCTTCACCGCGGCCACCAGCTGCTCGAGGTTCTTCGGCACCGTCGGGTCCGGATGATGCGCCGGGAACCGCCCGTCGATCTCGGCGTTCAGCACCATGTGCCGCCCCGGCAGCGCCTGCACCAGCCGCGCGACGATCTCGCCGGCGGCGCCATTGCCGGTATCCCACACCACGTTGAGCATCCGGTCGCCGCCTTCCCAGTCCTCCAGCAGCCGGGCCAGATAGGCGTCGCTGACATCCTTTTCCTCGACCGACCCCTCGCCTTCCGGCTCCACATTCCCCGCCGCCGCCAGCCGCCCGAGCTCCTGGATCTGCGCGCCGAAGAACGGCTTGCGCCCGAGCATCATCTTGAAGCCGTTGTAGTTCGAGGGGTTGTGGCTGCCGGTCACCATCACCGCGCCATCGGCCTCGGCGACGGTCGCCGCGTAATACAGCATCGGCGTCGGCCCGCAGCCGATATCGGTCACCTGCATGCCGCTGGCGACCAGTCCCGCGATCACCGCCCGCGCCATCGCCGGCGAGGAGAGCCGCCCGTCGCGGCCCACGATCACCCGGCTGCCGCCCTTGCGCGCGACCATCGAGCCGAAGGTTCGCCCGATCGCGAAGGCGTCCGTCTCGTGCAGCGTTTCGCCGACGATGCCGCGAATATCGTATTCGCGCAGCGTGCTGGCGGGGAATTGATGCGAGAAACCGGTCTTGTCATGCATCGGAATAAGCCTTCAGGAAGTGACGGATCGACGGCCCCAGGTCCGGACGCACCAGACCGAAGGCAATCTGCGCTTCCAGATAGCCCGCCTTGTCGCCGCAGTCGAACCGCCGCCCCTCGAATTTCAGCCCGTGGAACGGCGCCGCCCCGATCATCTTCGCCATCGCGTCGGTCAGCTGCACCTCGTTGCCGGCGCCGCGCTCCATCCGCGCCAGATGGCCGATCACCTCCGGCAGCAGCACGTAGCGCCCGATGATCGAGAGATTCGACGGCGCCTCCTCGCGTTTCGGCTTCTCGACCAGCCCCTTCACCTCCACGAGATTCCGCTCCGTCGCCCCGGTCTTGAGCACGCCGTAGCGGTGCACCTGCTCCATCGGCACCTCCTCGACGGCGACGACATTGCCCCCGGTCGCCCGGTAGGCGTCGGCGAGCTGGCCGAGGCAGGGGGTCTGGCTCAGCACCAGGTCGTCCGGCAGCAGGATGGCGAACGGATCGTCGCCGATGAAGGCCCGCGCGCACCAGATCGCGTGGCCAAGCCCGAGCGGCACCTGCTGGCGCACCGTCACGATCGAGCCCGGCTCCATCACCTCCTCGTGCAGCATGTCGAGCGCGTCCTGCTTGCCGCGCTCGGCCAGCGTCGCCTCCAGCTCGAAGGCGATGTCGAAATGGTCGATCAGCGCCGTCTTGCCGCGCCCGGTGACCATGCAGAACTGCTCGATCCCGGCCGCCCGCGCCTCGTCGATCGCGTACTGGATCAGCGGCTTGTCGACGACGGGCAACATCTCCTTGGGAATCGCCTTGGTGGCCGGGAGAAATCTCGTCCCCAGGCCGGCAACGGGAAGAACGGCTTTTTTCAATGGTTTGATCGGCAAAACAACCTCCCGGACTATCATAGGGCGCGGGATGCGCGGTATCGAATGGACGCCTTCCGGACCTTGTGGCAGGTGTGACGTCCAACTTCACTGCCACGGTGCGACGCGGCGGACAAGAACACGCGAGGAAGGCCAAAACATGGCGGAATTGGTGAAGCTCGGCCACAGTTTCGAGACCGATCACGTTTTTCATGAAAGTGCGTCCCGGGCTTTTGCCCTGCTGGTGGGCGACACCAACCCGATGCATCACGACGAGGCGAAGGCGAAAGCCTCGCGCTATGGTGGGCTGATCGTCAGCGGCACCGAGACCACGGCGCGGATGATGGGCCTCACCGCCGCGCATTTCGCCCGTCTCGGCCCGACCGTCGGCATGGAGTTCAGCTTCCGCTTCCGCCGCGCGGTGCCGATGGGCGCGCACGCCCGCATCCGCTGGGAGGTCACCGAGCTGGACTACAAGCCCGGCCTCGGCACCATCGCCATCTGCGCCGGCACCCTCACCCTGCTCGAATCGGGCGAGGTCGCGGTCGAGGGCACCAGCAAGGGCGTCCTGCTCGAACGCTGAGCCGCGCTCACCCCGCCGGATGCTCCGGCACCGGCGCGCCGGTGAGCCAGGCCCGGATCATCGCGTTCACCGATTCGGGCGCCTCCTGCTGCACCCAGTGCGACACGTCCGGCAGGTAACGCAGCGTCAGGTCGTCCACCAGCGCCCCGGTCCCCTCGGTCAGCTCCCGGCCGAGCGCGACATCCCGCTCGCCCCAGATCATCAGCGTCGGCACCGCGAGCCGCTTCGCCGGCGCGAGCCCGCGGAACGGGTTGCGGAAATTCGCCCGGTACCAGTTGATCATCGCGGTCAGCGCGCCGGGGATCAGCGCGTTCTGCCGGTAGACCTCCAGCACCTCGTCGGGAAACCGGCTCTTGTCGATCGCGGCGCCGCGAAACGCCCGCGCGATCCAGGCGGCCCGGTTCGCCGCCAGCACCCGCTCCGGCCAGCGGGGGATCTGGAAACCGAAGATGTACCAGGAGCGCCGCAGCTGCTTCCAGGTCCTGAGCCCGCGCGCGAACAGGTACGGATGCGGCATGTTCATCACGATGAACCGCTCGACCGGCCGCACCCCGTTCAGCACGAACAGCCAGCCCAGCGCCCCGCCCCAGTCATGCGCGAGCAGCACCACCCCCTCGTCGATCCCGCGCGCCTTCGCCGCGTCGATCAGCCCGGCGACGTCGCGCAGCAGATGCGAGATGCGATAATTCTCCACCCCCTCCGGCCGCGAGGAGTGCCCGTACCCGCGCAGATCCGGCGCCCAGGCGGTGTAGCCAAGGCTCGCCAGCAGCGGCAGCTGGAACCGCCAGGAGAAGCGCGATTCCGGGAACCCGTGCAGGCAAAGCGCGAGCTTCTTCCCCGAACCCGCTGAATCCACGACAAATTCGAGCCCGTTCGCCGGAACCCTGATCGTCTCTGTCGCACCGTCCATGCCCGTCTCCCGGCTCCGTCCACCCGTTCAGCGATCGGCATCACCCGGCCGGATGATGCCCCGTCACCGGCAGGACGGAGGAGAAAGGTTCAGAGCTTCTCGACCTGCCCGTATTCGAGTTCGACCGGCGTCGACCGCCCGAAGATCGAGACCGAGACCTTCACCCGGCCCTTGTCCTCGTCGATATCCTCGATCACGCCGTTGAAACTGGTGAACGGCCCGTCGGCCACGCGCACCTGCTCGCCGATCTCGAAGACCACGGCGGGGCGGCGATGCTCGGTGCCTTCCTGCACCTGCTGCAGCATGCGCTGCGCCTCGGCCTCGGAAATCGGCGTCGGCTTGAGCTTGGTGCCGAGGAATCCGGTGACCTTCGGAATGTCGCGCACGAGGTGCCAGGCGTCGTCGGTCATTTCCATCTTCACCAGCACGTAGCCGGGGAAGAACTTGCGCTCGGCGTTGACCTTCTGGGCGCGGCGGATCTCCACGACCTCCTCGGCCGGGACCATCACCTGCTCGATCTGGTCCGCCAGCCCCTTCTGGGCCGCGGTTTCCATGATCTGGGTCGCGATCTTCTTCTCGAACCCGGAATACACATGCAGCACGTACCAGCGTTTTGCCATGACCCTACCTCAATTCCCGACGCCGAACAGCAGCCGCATGCCGAACCCGATCACCTGGTCCACCACCAGGAAGAAGACGATGGTCACCACGACCATCGCCAGCACCACACCGGTGGTCACCAGTGTCTCCTTGCGCGAAGGCCAGGTGGTCTTGGACGCTTCGCTGCGCACGTCGCGCAAGAACTTCGCCGGGTTGAACGCCAATGTCTGAGTGCTCCACGAAAAACAAGAATCGCTGCCGGCGCCGGCCCTCGGGTTCCGGCTGGCAGGGGTGGAGGGTCTCGAACCCCCAGCCTCCGGTTTTGGAGACCGGCGCTCTAGCCAATTGAGCTACACCCCTGCGGGCTCGGACTGCCCGCACACCGTGCGCGTCCATCCGCCTTCCACAACGACCCGGCCCCGCTGTCAAGAGCGCCACCCCGTCCGAAGGCCGCGCGCGTGGCCCGCACGGCCATTTCGGCAGCATCCATGCCCGTCCCCCGCACGAGGCATGCCGCTTCGGCAAGGAGCCGGGGCCAGTGTCCCGCCCCTGAAATTCGCGGGTGAATTTCAGGAACAAGCAGGCCGCCAAATCATTGATTTTCCAGCATCCACCCGTGCCCGCCGCGTCGGATCGCGGCCATGGTTCCCGGCGCTCGACAACTCCTCGCGAAGCCCCACCGATAAACGAAGCCGTCGATCAACCGCTTGTCGTCAGCGGGACAATCCAGCGCCAGACCTTCCCCGGCAACCATCGCGGCGGCCACGCCCGGCATCCCGGCAGCTCTGCGCGAGGCAAAAGACATGCCGGCGGCCTTCCGGCGCGCGGGCGAGCGCCTCGCTCATGACGGGCAGAGATTTCGTGCAGTCCGCATCGCCAGCTTCTGAAATCGCGGCGATCGCCATCAATCATGAATGACTCCGGAAATCCAGGATTTACTTGAGCGAATACGCACGAACCCGCCGGTGACTGTGGCCCGCCCCGTCTGAAATTGTTCAAATCAAGAATAATTTGATACAATCCGAAATATTTTATCAAAATAAATTAAATAATTATTAATTCATTATGTTGATTTAATATAATTCGTCCAGAAAAATGAGAATAAGCATGATTAAGTATACGGTCCACGCTTCTGGTCCATTGCGAGATTCTGCTGCAACAATATCATTTGTCCAAATCGCCCTCCGCGCGTTTTTTATAATATCCGTTTCACTTCTAACCCTTGCACCAGGATATGTTTGGGCAAACGGTGGAGATGGAGGGGGAGGAATCAATTCCGGCCTCGCAGCGACCCTCGGTCTCGCGCCCGCCGGCGCGGGGGGTACCGGCGGCGCGACAACTCCGACATCCGGTCAAGCCGCTGGAGTGCAAGGAAGTCAAAGCGCCGTCGGCGTGGTCACTAACGGTCTGGGCACGGGCGCCGGAGGCGGCGGGGGCGGCGGCGTCAATTTGTCCGATGGCATCGGCGGCGCCGGTGGAAATGGCGGAAACGGCAACCTTCTGCTGTCCATTCTCAGCACTTCTCCCGGCGGCACGGGCGGTAGCGGCGGTTCCGTTGGCAGCAATGCCACGCAGATCGACAACGCCGGCGCGGTTGCCGGCGGGGCGGGCAATGCCGGAACCGACGGAACCGGCACGCTCGATCTTCTCGAAGGCGGAGGCGGCGGCGGCGGCGGCGCCGGTGGGTCAGGCCTCGTTGTGACCGGGAGCGGAAGCTCCGGCAACTCGACGACCGGCACGATCACCGGAGGGGCCGGCGGTCATGGCGGCAGCGGCGATGCCGGCGGCAACTCGGGCGGTGGCGGCGGCGGTGGCGGGTCCGGTGGCGTGGGGCTGCTTCTCACGGGCGACGGCAGCTTCGACAATGCCGGGCAGCTTGCCGGCGGCACAGGCGGTTTCGGCGGCACCACCGATAATGGCGGCGGCGGCTCGGGGGGAGATGGCGGACTGGGAGCCGCCCTCACCAATGGGGGTAGTCTAATCAACTCCGGCAGTATTTCCGGTGGCAATGGCGGGATCGGCGGCGCCAGCACGGGCGGGAATGGTTCATTTGGCAATGGTGGCGCCGCAATCACCGGAACAAACCTCTCCATCATCAATAGCGGAACGATTTCAGGTGGTCTGTCCGGGAACGGCAGCACGCGCGCCGAAGCCATTCAGTTCACGGGCGGCACGAATTCTCTGGAGATCCGCACGGGTTCCAATATCATCGGCGATGTGAACGCCACAGCCGGAACCAACGCCCTTATCCTGGGCGGCACGGTGAACGACAGCTTCGATACGTCGACGATCGGATCTCAATATCTCGGCTTTTCCGCCTATCGGAAGACCGGCAACGGCACCTGGGCCCTGACGGGCTCCACCTCTGCGGTAACACCGTGGACAATCGATGCGGGCACGTTATCCATCTCGGCGGCAGGCAGCCTGGGCGCGGCGGGCAGCAGCCTCACCTTCAACGGCGGAACTCTTCAGTTTTCCAACACTTTCGATCTTGCGAGCGGAAACGCCATCGTGCTCGCGGCCGGTGGCGGATCCATCGACACGAATACCTTCGACACGAGCATATCGCAGCCGGTCTCCGGAACCGGAAACCTCATGGTCTATGGCCTCGGCCAGCTGACTCTTGCTGGAGCCAACACATACTCGGGCACGACAACGATCGGCAACGCAACCACCCTGAACCTTGGCCCTGGTGGCGCAATTGCCGATTCATCCGGCGTCGTTGACAATGGCGCCTTCGATATTTCAGCCACCAGCCATGGTGCATCCGTTACCGGTCTCACCTGGACCGGCACCGTATACCTCGGCAACCAGACCCTGACCCTGACCAGTGCAAGCGGCACCTTCGCCGGGAACATCTCCGGAAGGGGAGGCCTTGTCCTGACAGGCGGCACCGAAACCCTCGCCGGGACCAGCACCTATGCCGGCAATACCAGCATCACGGCGGGCACGCTGGCCCTGGCCGGCGCCAGCTCCATCGCCAGCTCTTCCAGCCTCATCGATAACGGCAGGTTCGACATCTCCGGCGCATCGGGCAATGAGACCATTGCCGCTCTGACCGGCTCCGGCGCTGGCGCCGTCACCCTCGGCGCCAACAACCTGATCATCAGCAACGGGAGCGGCACCTTCGCCGGAACCATCGCAGGCGCCGGCGGGCTTCAACTTGCCGGCGGCACGACAACCCTCGCCGGAACCAGCACCTATGCCGGCAATACCAGCATCACGGCGGGCACGCTGGCCCTCGCCGGCGCCAGCTCCATCGCCAGCTCTTCCAGCCTCATCGATGACGGCATGTTCGACATCTCCGGCGCATCGGGCAATGAAACCATTGCCGCCCTGACCGGCTCCGGCGCCGGCACCGTCGCCCTCGGCGCCAACAACCTGATCATCAGCAACGGCAGCGGCACCTTCGCCGGAACCATCGCAGGCACCGGCGGGCTTCAACTTGCCGGCGGCACGACAACCCTCGCCGGAACCAGCACCTACACCGGCAATACCAGCATCACGGCGGGCACGCTGGCCCTGGCCGGCGCCAGCTCCATCGCCAGCTCTTCCAGCCTCATCGATGACGGCAGGTTCGATATCTCCGGCGCATCGGGCAATGAAACCATTGCCGCCCTGACCGGCTCCGGCGCCGGCACCGTCGCGCTCGGCGCCAACAACCTGATCATCAGCAACGGGAGCGGCACCTTCGCCGGCACCATCGCAGGCGCCGGCGGGCTTCAACTTGCCGGCGGCACGACAACCCTCGCCGGAACCAGCACCTATGCCGGCAATACCAGCATCACGGCGGGCACGCTGGCCCTGGCCGGCGCCAGC